>CP048838.1:3460531-3775124 GCA_012317185.1 [Clostridium] innocuum
GACTCATCTGTTATGCAGATACGAAGGATATCTTTCAGAATGAGGCGCTGACGATCCTGAGCCTGCATGCAGATGATATCCCCTACTTCACCTATGACCACGAGCTGATGCAGAGCGATGTGATCAACGATATCTCCTTAGAGGAGCGCTACGGTATGACGAAGGCGATCGATACCGGGCTCATGAAAAAATTAGATGAACTGCAGATCATCACCTATTTTGATTTCAAGAGCTACGGATACGGCGATATATGTAACGGACGCGTGACGCTATATGAGGAAGGCTTCATAGACGATACGATTCGTGTATCGCTTCCGGAGACATTTACAGAAGCTCAGGTGATGATCACGGACGCTTATGAACACCGATACAGCATCGCCGGGACAGATCCGGTCAGTGCGGAGCGTCTCTGTGCAGATATCGACAAGCTGATCCATCGCTATCCCGATATCCGGAATCTCCACTATGATCTGTCATCCGATCATATGAGCTTCCTTTACGAGGATCGTAGCGTCGATGTAAGCTTGTCAGATATTCTCGAAAGGAAGAATGGGTTCGAACAGTTCCTGGTGCTGCAGCCGGGAGAAACGAATGAGGGATGCTTGGAAAGGAGTTATCGGAAGCTGGTAGCGATGAGCGATCTGCTCGAAGAGGAACAGGAGCTGTTCCTGGAAAGGAAAGAAGATATCCGGATCGCCGGGATCTCGATATGAGGAGGAGAGCATGGAAAAAAACAAGGAATCGATAGCATCTGTACGCTATATCGATAAGGAATTATATGAACGACTGGTGAAGACAGTCCAGTTGAAAGGAGGACCGTATGGAAACAAGCGGGAGCTGATCAATTATGTCCTGCAGGACTACCTGGAGATGAATGAGATCGAAAATATGCGCAATCCGTATCTGATCCGGATCATCCGTGAGATCGTCTCTTCTACCGTAGGAGAAAGTGAGAAGCGTCTTGGAGGCAGACTCTTCAAGCTGAGCGGAGAGGTGGCCCTGAATGTATCCATACTCAATCAGATCGTTTATGATTATATGAACAAATTCGGGAATGACGAGGAATCTGCGAAGGTCCTGCGACAGTATCGTGAATGTGCCGTAGAACAGATGAGAGAGAACAAATTCTATCCGATGACATATGCAAAGCTCGTCAGGGAAGAAGATGATTGAGCATGGCTCGTCTCATCATCTACAATGATTATCTCAATGCAGGGAGCGATCCGTCTCATGTCCTGCAAAGTCTGGACTATATAGCCAAAAGAGAAGGTGTGGAAAAGAATGGGATGGAAGAACGTCTGAGCGATATGAAGCGGCAGTTGAATCCTGCGACGGCCAGCCGTCAGGTGACGGAGAGGCAAAGAGTTCTGATCAACGCCCTATTAGAGGAATATCCGGATCTGAAAGAAGATATCCCCTATGAGGAATATAAAAAGGATCAGAACATGTATACGGCAAGCAGATTCATCGCGGAGCTGGCAGAGCGTCTGGAGGAGCTGACGATGGGAAACGAGATCTATGCGAATTATATAGCAGAGAGACCGGGCGTCGATAAGGACGTCGATCAGGAGCATGGGCTGTTCGATGAAGGAGGAGCCGCAGATCTGCAAGCGATACGTTCAGAATTACAGCAGCATAGTGGAAACGTATGGCGCAGCATCATTTCTTTACGCCGCAATGATGCAGAAGAGTTCGATAGAGATGATCAAGAAAGTTGGAGGAGCTTGCTACAGCAGCATGTCCCTTCCCTTGCGAAAGGTATGGGGATACCGATCGAGCATTTCCGATGGTGTGCCGCATTTCATGACGAATCCTATCATCCGCATGTCCATATGATGTACTGGTCGATCAAGGAAGGAGAAGGCTTCTGCAGCAAACAGACGCTCCATGATTTCAAAAGTGGACTCGTGAATGACATCTTCAGCAATGAATTGTGGTTGTACCGGGAGTTCAAGCAGGCAAAGCGGCAGGAACTGGAGGAACGTTTCCTGTTGAAGGAGAGCGATCCTTTGGAGAAGAAAAACGATGCCTGTTATAAAGCATGCATGAAGCAGGTACCAGCACAGATCGTAGAGGATATGGAACGATTGTCTACCCTGCTTCCTGACAGTGGCAGCAAGGCATATATGTATCAAAGCAGGGATATAAAACAAGAGATCGATCTAATCGTAGCGAAGATACTATCCGAGGAGAGCATCAAGCCGATCTTTCATGAATATATGTGCAGTCAGAGAGAACTGGCTGCTTTTTATATGTCGGATGATTCGAAGGCCATGAAAGCTTACATGGACCAGACCCTGGAAAGACTGATACATCCCGGAAAGAAGGATCGAAAGGTGCTCCATAACATGGTGCTGCAGCAGGCACATCAGATCAAGGAACAAAGGTTCATAGCAAGATTGAAGCTGGAGCCTATGCTGCAGGACATCATCGAAAGGATGAAAACGAAACAGATCTCTGCAGAGGAGATCAGAGATCCGAAAAGAGTCGCGAAAAGCATCTATCGGATATATGGAATTCTGGGAAGACCTGCCGAGGAGGCTCTGGAGGCGGCAGCTGCCGTCATCCGGGATGAGGAAAAACGTATGGAGCTCTATCTGGATATCAAGAGCGATGACACGCTCAGGCACATGACGAGAGCTGATTGGAAGCTGTTGAAGGATACCTACCTATCGAAGGCAGAGCAGGAAACACAGACCGATGTCCGTGCTGATCATACGCTGCATTCCTGTGCCAAGCTCCTGCATGGTATGCTCAGCTTCATGACGATCGAGACGAGACAAAATACGCAGGAAGCTGCCCGTCTGCATAATGCTATCCTACGAGATGAAAGGATGATCCGGATGTCAAAGTGGAAACGAGAGGCAAGAACGACGTGATAGGATATGAAAAAGAAGAATATGAGAACAATCTTACGAGCGTCGAACATATCCAGAGTGGTAAGCTCTATTGGATGATCCTCGATGCTGATTATATGGAATACCTGAAGCGCATCGATCCTCATATACCGGATCATGATTACGGTCCTGATCATATAAAACCGTTCTATGGTCCCCTCATCCGGAAGGATGGGATATGCTATGTGGCGGGCGTCAGTCATTATATACCGGACAAGCATGATAAGATACCGGCGAATCTTACATTTCAGAAATTGTACGATCATGAATTTCAGAAGATGGTCGCTGTGAGCAATCTGAGATATATGTTCCCGGTACCGGAGGAATGCATAGAGAGACTCGATTACAGAAATATCGATCGCTATGTCACCTTCCATTCACAGCGAGACCGTTACAATCAAGTGAATCTCTTGAAGAAGATGCTGCATGCATTAAATGATTCGGCATTACAAAAAAGAGCGGTGCAGATAAGGAGTATGAAGCTGCATGAGGTACGGCACTATTTGATCGATCGCTGTCTCGACCTCGGAAAACTGGAACAGGCCGCTCATCAGTATGCAGCAGAAGTTATCGGGCTGCAGGAGCAGGATATAACCGAGATGGCAGAGGAGCTCTATGAAGAAGCACCGACGATAAGACTATGAAGGAGGGCTTATGAACGAGATGATACATATAACACCTGTTTCGATCATCGCATTCATCGTGATCGGGATATGTGTAATGGCCATGGCATGGATATCCGGAAGTTCGCGAAAACTGGATAGGTTCAAAGCAAAGGAAGTAGGAGATGGACAGCACGGGAACGATCGATTCATGACAGAACGGGAAGCCAAGGATTTCTATACAGTGATACGATTACCGGAAGAGATCGAGGATCATAGCGGGGAGTATCCGGAAGGGCGGATCATACACTATGATGAGACGACGAGAGAGGCTTACATCGACACGACGAATACACATGCCAGGATCGTCGCACCGACAGAATCCGGAAAGAGTACAGAATATGTCATCCCGAACGTACAATACAATATCATGGCCGGGACCAGCATGATCATCCCGGATACGAAGAAGGAGATCTATGAGAAGACAGCGCAGGATGCCAGGAACTGTGGATTCGAGACATACGTTATAGATTTTCAGGATCCGGAGCTTTCTGTACAGATCGATCTATTTGAGGATATCAATGAATATATGGATCACCATCTAACGCACGGAGACATCAAATCGAAGGCTGCCTGCGAAGACGCTGCAGGAGCGCTCGCTATGGATATCGTATATTCCCGTGATCGTGGAAATAATGAGAATCCCTTCTTCGCTCAAGCGAGCAAGGGCGTGATCCATAGCCTGATTCTATTACTCTCTATGTTTGCAGAACCGAAGTATAAGCATCTGGGAAGCATCAACAATATCCTTCATGGCATGCTGGAAGCGCCGAAGGACAAGAGCGATAAGACGCCGATGATCCTGAAGATCATGCGGAAGCTGCCGGACGATTTCGGCGCAAAGAAATATCTGGGAGCTGCATTTGCGGCCGCTGAAGAAACGGAGACCAATATCTATTCCTCGGTCCTGGGAGATCTGGAGCCTTACATCAATGCATTGGCCGAGCAGATCATCGCGAAGCCCGCTCATGCGGGGAAGAAATTCTCGTATCGCGATCTATTGGATAAGAAGAGTATATTATATATCGTCATCCCGGAGCATAAGCCGCAGTTCCGCTCTTATGCGTCGATCATCATCCGAAAGCTATATAATCAGCTCACGGAATATGCGAATACATTACCGGGGAAAAAGCTGCCGAGAAGGATCTTGTTGGAATGGGAAGAGTTCGCCTTGTATCCTAAGGTCAACGAAGTGGAGGATTGGCTGGCCATCATGCGTGGCAGAGGGATCATCGGTGATTTCATCTACCAGTCAGACCATCAGCTGAAGAACAAATACGGAGAAGATATCATGAAGATCATGATGGATCAATGCGCAGTATCGATCTACCTGGCACTATCTCAGGAGGATACGGATACAGCAGAGCGTCTATCGAAGGCGATCGGAACGAAGACGATAAAGACCGGCTCTATCAGTGTCAGCCACGATTCTGGCAAGAGTGGCTCCCTGTTCGGGAGTACGAGTCATTCCGAGACCGAGCAAATGATGGAACAGGCGCTGATGAGGGTGCCGGAGCTGCTGCATATGGATCAAGCCGGCATGAAACTGCTCCTACGACGGAATCAATATCCATTCAAGACACATCTGTGCAGATACTATCTTCCGGAATGGGGACTGTGGCCGGCAGAAAGCAAGGGAGAAGAGACGATCAATGAAATGAGCGGGATCGATTATATGACATACGATCACCTCATGTATGCGATCGATGAGCACATGGAACGTCACGCTCCGATCGTTTCTGTAAAAGAGACGGAGCTGGAGGACAGAAAAGAGCGAGAGCTTGAGGGACTTGAGCTCGTGGCAGATCAGCTGTACAAGCTGACCGGAGACCGCCGGTGTGCGGAGCTCGTACTGGAAAAAAGCTATGGCGAGCTGATCGTCTATATGGACAGATATAAGAAGATCATCAGTAAATATGAGCTCCAGCAGCTGCTGGAACCATACGCGGAATGAGGAGAGATACGAATATGTTAATGATGCAATATGTACATGAGCGGATGCTGGAATTGGTGAGAAAGAGCTATCCGGAGGATTATGAAAGATATCGCCATTTCTATATCCGATTCGAATTCAAGGAAAAGAAGAGCAGCTACTCGAAATATATCTTCGAGAAGAGGATCCTGCAGATAACTACCTTATCCAGAGAGCCGGCAGATATCCTGCTCTCTTTGATCCTGGAGCTGGCACATCATATCGATATCATCCGGCGGAAAGAGACGCATGATGACCGGACATATCTGCTTATCGTCCGGAAATTATTAGATACAGCATTGAAGCAGAATATGATCCTACCCTCGGAGCTGTACCGTACAGGCATCCGGGGACTGAAGGATCGGTTGCAAGAGAATTTCGGTTCCTTTCAAAGCTGGAGATGTGAGCCGAGACAGGAAAGTGAGCATGTATATATCTTGGTTTTCGATGCTTATATGATCAAGAATCTATTGAAGGCGAACAGCTATCGGTATGATCCGGATCAGCAAGCCTGGAGCAAGTATATAAAGGCAGAAGAATACGATGACGAACTGTATTTTCTGAGCCAATATCAGAATCGAGCAGACTTCAGGATCATCAAGGACAATACGTTCTACATACGACCATGTTATTGTTTGAAGATAGAGACCTATTCGATTGAAGATAAGGAGCTATGGAAAGCTTTCTCTTATCATTATCGACCCACAGAAAAAAAGTGGTATAAATATATCTATGCCGCAGATCTGAGGATCGAACTGGAGATGATCCAGGATCTGCCGAAGCAAAAGATAACGATTTCAAGAATCAAAGCAGCTCGCGCTTGAGAGCATCTATCGTAGCTTATATAAGGGGCTGTGAAAGGATAGGATGATGGAAAAAGAAGCCGCTTCTATGCGAGAGAGCAGCTTCTTTTCATTTGCAATCATGACCGGAATATTGTATAAACGTGCTGTCTGATCTGTCATAATACATAGATTTCACAAAGACATACAATGTATCCAGTGACGTTCAGACATTGCCGGCTCTACGCCAGTTTTATGATGGTATATCGATATCGTTCATCTACATATTTATGATATTCTATTTACTATAGTCCTTTCGCGACGACTGGATAATGGATGAATAGAGTATTTACAAAAAGAATTTGGTATGATAATATAATATTGTTTTCAAGGGAAGGTTCACTTTATATGTAACCCCCCCTTCCCTTGGGATGGCGAAGGATGCATGTCTTTAAGACATGCGTCCTTTTTATAAACGTAGAAATTTATGTTTTTATTATACAAAACTTATACGAAACGTAACAGCATTTCTGCTGAATCAGCATTGTATCATATTGTGCAATATATTAAAACCCCTTTAAATAAAGTTTTTTTACTTTCATGATTCTATTTCTTATTACATGACATTTTAAAAGTGTGAGAAGTTTGTGAGAAAACACATAAAAAATATATACTTTCTAAATTTATTTTAGGCTTTAAGTAAAAGGCTCGCGCATCACGATAGCTGGTACTCATGAGTATATATGGGCATGTGGAAAAAGCCTAGCTATTTATTTAGTATCTCATAAAATAATAAATGTAATTAAAAATCATCAGATATGGAATTTTTTGTTTTTTCCTTCACTTCATAAATAGATTTATGTTTTTATTTGCATCCAAATAGCAATTTTGTAATTGAAACCGTTTTCTTAAGAAATCTTAAATATAGTTGATTTTTCATAGTAATTTGTTAAATTAGTTATATAAAGCAAAGGGGTGGTCATATGGTAATGATTGATGTTTTCTAAAAAAGACTAATAAAATTAAGGGAGGTAACTATATGAAGAAAATTATTTTATCAGTCATAACGTGCGCATTAGCGAGTATCTCATTTTCTGAATCATGCTCAGCGAATGCTAAGGAAGTGTCCAAAAGCTGTTCTCCTATCATCGTATCTGAAAATAATATACAAGATGACGATTATATCTATTGGGATTTCCATTATATTTCTGATACAGACTTTGAAATCATCGTACCATACGAAGAAGGTAGAAATAAAACATCTGGTTCATATGAAGAGAACATCACTAGAATCGAGACCAGATCTGCATCCGGTGTGGCTGCCTGGGTGTTTGGAACATGTCAAGTAATCCAATGGGTTTCGAATAAAGATATCTGTGGGCATTTAGTAAGGCAATCAATAAATCTTTTAAAAACAACAGGGAAGCCTTTACCGAATGGAAAATATAAAGTAACATACACTTATGTCTCAGGAAGAGTACCAGGATGTGAGCCAATCCATTCCGGTGTTTGCAATAGCGGATACTGGAAAATCACTTATCAGAAAATAGGATAAAAGACTATGAATTTAAATTTATTAAAAACTGTTCTTGGCTACCTTGTATGCATTACCTATATCGCCGGTTACATTTTCAAAATACATAAAGATATTATTCTTCCTATCGGCGTCATATTCTTTGTTTTTTATATCATCGTATCTCTATTAAAATGGTCTAAAAATAAAAAACCGACATAAAAGTTGGTTTTTATTGAATATATAAAACTGGATAGGGATAAATCAACCTTTAAAAGTCATAGGGATTTTTACTTTTAGAAAGTGATAACCTTTAAACACTTTTAGGATGAATTTCTCTATCTTTTTTGTTACAGTATTTTTAGAAAGATTGGACGTTAAAAAAAGATAGAAAACCACTAACCGACCAAAGTTCTGTGATTTCTATCCGTCCTCTAAGACAATATTATGATACTGAAAATTACCAACGACTTCAACATGATTTTGAATGAAAATGATTATCAGGCTTTTGTTGCTTCGATTGATTTACTTTCTTTATATTGTCCTGTTTGTGGTGTTGTTGGTTTTTTTATCTTATACGGACACTATAAAAGATTTGTGATTACAGATGATGTATCTAATGATTGTAAAATAAGCATTCGTGTTCAGCGTATCCAGTGTACTCAATGTAGATCCACTCACTCCTTGCTTCCAACTAATTTTGTTCCTTTTACGCAGTTCACTTATCTTTTCATTTACTATATTGTCACACTTGATGAGAATGATGATTTGATTACTTCTTTTGATGTTGCACTACAAACAGTTCGTAAGGTTAAAGCTCGTGTGATTGCTTTTTGGGATTCATTATTTCCAGATTGGAGAGATCTCAAGCAGAACGACTTAAAGATAGAATCTTTAAAGCGTCATAAGATCCTCTTTGGATCCACTCATGAGTATCATTCAATTTATATACCACCAACAGAGCTGTAACTCGGATTCTAATTTCTTTTGATATTATGTCATTGAAATTAGAAGGGAGATGATCTTATGATCGATAATGATGCTTTCAAACTGTTGTTAAACAATCTTTTTCACCTGAATCCTGATGATATTGCCAATATTCTCTGTACTACATTCAATAAGATGATGGTTCTTATTGTTACACTTGCAGATAAACATCAGGCTTGTCCATACTGTGGGTTTACTGCGCCCAAAATTAAGGAGTATGTGACCAAGGAAGTCACTCATTCAGCACTTACCACACAGAAATGCATAATAAAATACAGGGCGCGTCGCTACAAATGTCCTGTTTGTGGAAAGACCTATTATGAATTCAATCCCTTTGTCTTCAAATCTCAGAAAATATCGATCCTCACTGTGCATAATATTCTGAAGGATCTGAAAGACTTCAACGAAACATTTACTTCTGTTGCCAGAAGATACCATGTTTCTCCTACTTCCGTTTCTACTATTTTCGATAATCATGTGGACATTGCCAGAAACAAGCTTCCGGAAATCATCAATTTTGATGAGATAATATGCCTTCAAATCCGAAAAAAGTAAATATGTCTGCGTTCTTCTTGATTTTAAAAAGCAGGTTCCCGTTGATGTTCTACCGAACCGTAAAAAGGAATATCTTTTAAACTACTTTCAAAAGATCCCTTTAGAAGAACGCAAAAAGGTAAAATACGCCTGTTCAGACATGTATGAAGTATATCGGGATGTTGTACATAAGGTGTTTCCCAACTGTATCTGCCTGTTGGACTATTTCCATCTTTCACAAGATTTCCATAAAAAATGAATGAGGTGCGTATCAAAGTCATGAAAGGATACAAAGATGACAAGGCTTCGGATGAATACTATCTTCTAAAGAAATTCAACTGGCTATTATTTAAAAATCCAGAAGATGAAGATAAATATGGAAGACTGTTTGATGTAGAACGTGAACGCAAATACAACTCTCACTTTAAAAGCTATATGAACTACTACGATTTAAGAAAGAAACTTCTCGAAATCAATAATGATCTAACTATTTGTTACTCATTAAAACTAGAACTTGTAGACTTCTATTCAAAATCTACAATCGACAATGCGAAAGTGAATCTAGAAAAACTGATTCGCAGCTGCATTGATACAAACATTGAAGAAATGATCAAATTCTCTAATAATCTTATTAACTGGAAACAGGAGATCATTAATTCATTTACGATTGTAGGTACTGAATATAAAGTTGAAGCAGACAAAGGCCAGGTGGTGGTCTGCAATAAAAAAGTGAATAATGCGATCATTGAGGATCGAAACAAGATTATCAAGTGTATCAAGAACAACGCCAATGGCTACACCAACTGGCTTCGCTTCCGCAATCGCGTAATGTATGTACTCGATCCAGACGCAACATTCAGCCTAGAGCCAAAGGAGAAATAATTATGGATGCACAGGATATTATTGAACTGATCGAATACTTCAGAAAACTACAAAACAATGAATTAGAATTCCAAATCGAAGAATTACGCGGTTACATAGACATAAGATTTGAAGAACTGTATGACCGATTAACAGAATACATTGATTTGAATTATTCGGACTCAAATCACCCATTATAAAAGGAGCAGAGATTTCAACATCTCTGCTCCCTAGTTAATAATTCTTTAAACACTCATAGGGTTTTCAACCCTACAATTTTTGAAGCCAACTTTTAGTCGACCCTATCTAATTGCGGATTCCCACAAAAAATCAGTAGTATTAAGCATGTAGGTTTAGCTTGTATTCACAATCACTATCCTGTTTGCAGATTTATATTAACACATAGTTTCCCATAATGCAACCGTTTCCAAAAAATTTCTTTAAGGTTTTTTTCAGGCACTCTTTTACCTGATGCTTTCGATATAGTATTGTATGATTTTGATATTTTTCCATACTAGGTTTACTTATCTCTATAGCTGATATATGCTAAAAGCACATTTCCTTCTATCATGATTTTACCATAACCACAAGGAATGAAGAAGGTTTCTCCTGCCTTTATTTTTCTACCATCAATGACCCCTATTCCTTCTACACATAGAATGAAGTAGAACTCAGTTAAACAAAATTCTCCTTTATTCTTTATTTTAATTTTTCCGCAGGTATATAAACCAGGTCTATCCAAAAACTCAGTGATATGACATCCATCTTTTTCAATCTCCGTTGTTTCAAGAGGTTCTTTCTTATCATCTGGAATTGTAACATTATTAAATACATGTTCTATATGCAATTCTCTTGGATTACCATCTTTATCAACACGATCATAATCATATAAACGGTATGTAACATCACCATTTGTAGAAAAGGCAACACATACTCCTTCTCCTGCAGATCCGTGTAAGGTTCCTTGTGGGATATCAATAAAATCTCCTCCATGCACAGTCACTTTTCTAAATAGCTTATCCCATTCTTTTTTATTGGTCAGATCAATAAACTCTTTTTTACTTTTTGCATGATGACCGAGAATCATATAACCTTCTCCCTCACCTAACAACCATTCACTCTCCGGTTTTCCACGCATACCACTATATTTCAATCCATATTCATCACTTGGATGAACTTGTACAGATAATGGAGCAACTTGATTGCCAATAACCATGCGAACTGGTAAGTAATCTAAATTACATCCGAACAATTCTCTGTTTTCTAAGTAAAACTGAGATAATGGAATATTTTCTTCCCGCACATTGCAATCCAAATGATTTGGTATAGCAATTACAGAATAGATTTCTGCTACATTCGGTAAATCTGTTTTTAAATCAAACATTTTTATCAATGACCTTCCTCCCCAGATACGACTCTCAAGGATGGGATCAATTTGAAATATTTTTCTTTTCTTCAATTTTATCTCCTCTTCTTTAATCCTTCATAGAAATACATTATTTTACGAATTAACATGTCATGCGTTTCATTTAATTGACTATATCTTTTTAGTGTTTCTCTTATTCCATTATTTTTAAGGTAAGCCTGTAATTCTAACGCTTCTTCATCAGTTTCATCTACATACAGTAACCCTAGAGCAATTGCTTTAGCATGAAAATCGTAATTTTCTCCTTGTTGCAATGCCAGTACAGCTGGATATACTAATCTATCATTATAAGCTAATTTTCGAATAGGATTACAGGCAACTCTTTTAATGCTATCCAATATTGGATCTTTTGCCAAATTGGATATACTGATTCGATTAAGGTCAGCTTCCTTTAATTTATACTCATTTAATATAACTCGTTTTGTTATTTTTGCGACACCAAGTGCAACATCTTGGCAAAATGGGTTTAACTCAGCTTCATTCATCGTTTCTAAACCACAATAGAATCCACTATAGGCGTAAGCCGCATGTGGTCCATTTAGCGTGAATAGTTTCATTAATTTAAGTCTATGTACATCATCTGATTCACAAATTCCTGAAATATTTGAAATATCATTATAAGCTAGTTTTTCAATGATAGAGTCTGTTACAGCAAGACTTTGTACTTCCAATGCACTATTTGATTGAGCAAAAGTCGAACGAATAATAATTGCATCTTTAACTTCAACATAAGTATCAAACTCTTTATTCTCAAACTCATTCAAGTAATTCTTAATCCCCTCGGTAATAGATAAAATCAAATTTGTTTTATTAGTAAAAACAAGTATACTTAATCTCTTCTTCTGTGTAAGTTTATCCTTTGCAACTTTTCCAAGCAAAGGATAAAGCATGTAAATATCTTGTGGATAGGTATCAATCGCTATAACATTTGCCTCGCTTAATGGTTTGCTAATATCATCATTTACATCATATACGCCATAACCAGAATACTTTTTTTTATAAGTTTGATAAGGAGTGTGCATATCAACAGTAAATTCACTATTTTTTAAATTATCGATAACTTTTTTATCTATATCGTAAAAATCAACATTCCATCCAGCATTTAGAAATTCAGCTCCTAAAAAACCTTTTCCTAAACGCCCTGCACCTAAAATAGCAATTCTATTCTTCCTGCTCATCAAGACATACCCCTTCAATTCCAGCTTCATTAACTTTAATCGCAATTTCATTCAAATCTTTTGTGACTTCTCGCATTGTGATAGCTTGCAAAAGCATTGGTAAATTCATACCAGATATAATTCTATAATCTTTAACCTCATTTGTAAGAAGATTTATTAGCAATTGATTATAAGGACTTCCATGTTTTAAATCACAGAAGAATAGAATAGAACTATCCTTATTCTTATTCAGATATGAATTTAGCTTTTTAGAGAATTTGTCAATCCCTTCTTCATCTAAACAAATGGCTTCTATTTCAATTGCATTTTGAACTATAAACATACAAGAATTTACAAGTTCTCTAGCAAACATCCCGTGTGATAATAACAGTATTTTCATCTTATACATTCTCCATTCTGATTATCAAATAATTCCAATAGCTGCTAAAACAAACACTGCTATAATCAGTATTAGAATCATTTTAACAACAGAAACATTCTTTTTAGCCATCAATTGCCAACATCCTAAAACAAGCAATAGTGGTAATAGTTTAGGAAAAATTCCATCTAATAATCCCTGTAAAGAAACTTGATCATTACCGCTAGGATATGTAACAAGTAAATTAATTCCTACATAACTTGCGGCAATACCACCCATAATTGTTGTACCTAATAACAAAAATGAATCTCTGATTTTATTAGATGCTTCTCCTATCAAAGTTTGTATTGAATCTAATCCAAGTCTGTAGCCACTATAAAACAACACTTTTGATATCAATATTACAACTAAATTATATACTATTATATAGAAGACAGCTCCAAGAATAGATCCTCCAGTTGATAATGTAATTGCAATAGATAATAATAATGGAACAATTAATCCTGGATTAAGTGCATCTCCGATTCCGGCCATCGGTCCCATTAAAGATGTTTTTGTAGATTGTATAAGCTCATCGTCAACATCTTTCCCTAATGCTTTTGCTTCTTCCATAGCAGTAACAATTCCATAAATCACACTACCAAAAATATTTTCTGTATTGAAGAATTTATAATGTTTTAACAACTCTTCACATTTTTTATCATTATCATAGTATTTATCAAATAGTGGTTCCAATCCCCAAAGAAAGTTTGGACCTGACAATGCATCAAATGATCCAGCTACGCCATATGCGTTATAGAATCTGCGCCAAATAGTATCAATTTCTTTTTTTGTCAACGGCTCCGTCGTTTTTGTAATTCTATCTTTTTTTTGTTCAACCATTATAATACCTCCTCTTCTTCTACCGTAAGTGTGTTATTTGTATAAGTTGTTCCCTTATCACTACCTATATAATATAAATATGCTATTCCAGCTGCGATAAATGTTAATCCGATGATATTTATATTCATAAATACAACCAAGGTGAATCCAACAAGGAAAAAGATAATAAAGAACTTGTTATGAATCGTTGTTGTTAATAACGCTGCAATACCAACTGCTGGAAGGATTCCGCCTAATGCATTCATTCCATTTGATACAAACTGAGGTAACATCTCCATAAAATCTCCAATATATTGTGCCCCAAAATAAATTGCGATAAAAGACGGGATAAAGCGTAGTGCGAAATATATTGTTTGATTATATAGCCAGAATTTTTTTACAAAGCTTTTATAGTCATGATCAGCTAATGCCTTTGTATAAATTCCTTTAATCATACTTCCCACCGCAGCTTGTGCAGTAAAGGTAAATGACCCCAATACACCGATTCCAGATGCAATGGCAATTGTTGCGCCTGCATCCAACTTTCCTAAGATACCTATTGCGATAACAGGATAAGCCATAAATGAGACATCCAAACCAACAGCTCCTCCTGGCGTTACAACTGCTAAATAAACGAGCTGTACCCCAATTCCTAATTCGACACCAGCTTTTATATCTCCTAAAATAATTCCACATATAGTACCACCAATTAACGGTCTACCTAACGTATACCATCCTAAAGAATTACCTGATAACGGACGTTTTAAATTGCCAAGCAACGGGAATGCATTTCCACTAACTGCACAAAGTAATGAAATTATAATACATTGAATTACAAACATTGTGTTTCCTCCTTTTATAAATTAATAGTTATTAAACTTTTTCTTAAAACTCTTCCAACTTGATGGAACTTTAGATACCATCGTCATGATTTCAAATTCATAACCTAAATCATCTAATCGATTGTATGTTCTAATTTCTTCTGGTAATAAAAAGAAGCCATTATTAATTGCAATTGAATTTTCTTTTTTACTACAACAGCTTACAGTAATTGGTTCCTTTACAACCCATCCTAATTCATACAGACGTTCATAATCAGTTACATTTTTAGTTATAATATAATACTTTTTTCCTGACTTCTGTGCTTCTTCCAGTTTTTTTGATGCTTTAGTTACATCAAAAACATGCAATTTTACAGTACTAGGCAGTACACTTTGATAAATAGCTTTCATTTGCTCATTTTTAGCTATTTCATCATTCACAATGATGATACCATCACAAGGGTAATTGGGTAACAGTTTAATCATCGTCTGCCCATGAACTAATCGATCGTCAATTCTATACAAAGTAATCATAATATTTCCTCCTTAATTACACCGGCGCTTCATGTACTTGTACGATATCATCATATACGCTTTTTAATGTTCTGTATGAATTTACAATTTTTTTTAACATAAAATTAATAAAACATCCTTATTTCTTACACTATCTTCAAAATCCTATATATCTGTTAGCTACTTTTTGACACTATCCTTTAAGTTTGATAAAATTTATTTAATATTTGTTTAGTGTGAAAAAAAACTATTTAAGTGTCGAAAATAGAAAAAATATATATTAAAAAGAACTTCTACAGTTAAATACGCATTCCAGTTATGGATACGAAATAATATATGTTACAATAAAATCAGGAGATGATATTATGATTGAAAATACAAAAAAAGAGATTTATTCCTATGTAAAGAGCATCAGTAATCGCATAACAATAGATAATATCACTTTATTTTCCACTGCTAATATCGCCAATGAATTAAAGCTTAGCAGAAACTTAGTCAGTCAATATTTAAACCAGCTTCATAAGGAATATAAATTGATCAAGATTAATACACGTCCAGTGTATTTCCTAGATTTTGAAACACTGACAATGAAATACCAATTAGTTGACTTAAAATGGGAATATTTAAGTATTGAAGAGATATTTAATGTATTAAATAATGCAAAAGAAAAATATGCGGACTTCAATAAAGCCATAGGAAAAGATAATAGCCTCTCTTATTGTATTGAACAAGCAATCACAGCTGTAACCTATCCTTCTAATGGGTTGCCTATTCTCATTTTTGGTGAAAGTGGTAGTGGCAAAACTTTCATTAGTTCCTTAATTAGTGAATACGCATTAAATAATAAAATCATCCAAAAAGGAGAAGACATTATTTATGTCAATTGCATGCGATATCAAAACAACTCTATTAATTTTATTAAATTAATAAATAAGATTATTGAACAAGAAAAAAAACGGAAACTGATTATCACATTTGATGATATACATTTATTGGAAACTGAGGCTATTGAAAAAATTTTAGCTATCCTTGAGGGTAAAAGTTCTGCTTTTCATACAACAGCAATTTCTCATCAATACATACTGACTTGTTCAACTAGACTAGATGAGAATATTCGCCAGAAATTAACAGCAAGAATTCCTATCATTCTAAATTTACCATCTCTTGATGAACGTTTATTAAACGAGAAAAAAAATTTTATTCAATACTTCTTCACTGAAGAGGAGAAAAAAATTAAATATAAAATTTCAATAAGCAATCATGTATTGAACTTATTAATAAACTTTAACTTCATAGATAATATCAATGGCTTAAGAAATGCTATTCAACTCAGTGTCGCTAATGCCTACGTTAAAATGAATCCCAATTCGTCTACAGAAATGAATGTTTTTGTTCACAACTTGCCTGATCTTCTAATTTCAAGCCGGACGATAGATACAATTAAAGATGAAGAAACAAACATGATTCGTATAAATAAAGATTTTAATACTACTCAAACCAATGAGACACTTAACTTTTTTAATACAATGCTTGAAACTTATATTGCATTCTCTGAAAACACTTTAAGTTTTAATGGTTTTATATCTCAATGTTTCCGTAAAATAAGTGATTACTATGAATATTTAATGTTTGATAATAAATATTCAAATTCAAGAATAAAGGCTATCGAAAATGTGACTAACACAATCGTTAATGAAATTGAGGATACCTATCACTTATACTTTCCAGCAACATTTCAGCATGCATTAGCATCTTCAATCTTTACAAGGTTACAAATGCATTCCAAATTTATGTCATTTGAAGAACAAAATGCTAAATTAATTGAATCATTTTATCAAACTGTCTGTGAAACCTTATCTAAAGAAGCCATCATCGCCGATGAAATTACAAATTTAACTTTCTTGAAATTAGATTTTAAGATGAGTAATCTTGAGAAAATTATCATTACCTTAAGTATTCATGTATATAATCACAATATTCATAATACAGAAACACTTGGAATTATCATTGCACACGGTTATCTCAGCGCTTCCTCAATTGCTGATACTACAAATAGCTTATTAGGCTATCACCTATTTGAATCCTGCGATATGCCTCTAACGATGCAAATGCCAGAAGTAGCTGAAAAGGTAAAAAAATTGATGAATGTAAAACGAAATGTGAGAAATCTTGTTCTTATGGTAGATATGGGATCTTTAGAACACTTAGGTGAAAATCTCGATTCTCTTTATAATATAAATATTGGTATTGTAAATAATATATCAACTGGATTAGCCATAAATATTGGTCAAAAAATTCTTGCTAATGTTTCGCTAGAACATATTATGAAAGAGTCTTGTAATGAACATTTAATAAATTACAAAATTATCATAAATACTAAGCGAGATAAAGCTGTCTTATTTACAAGCGAAAACGGGAATATAATTAACGAAAGACTTGTTGATCTCTTTAAGAAAAGTCTACCAAGAAAAACTGGTATTCATATTATTCCATACGATTACAAAACCTTACTTGATGAAGGCGATAAAAGCTTTATATTTAACAGTCACGAAATTCTATTCATATGTGGTACCTTAAACCCAAATGTTACTTCTGTACCCTTCATAGGTTTAGATTCCTTCTTAAATACAAGTGAGCTATCAAAAATCGCTTCCATCTTATATTCGTATATGAATAAAACAGAGCTTATTCAATTTCAAGAGAATCTTTTATTAAATTTCTCAATGCAGAATGTAGTCGGCTATCTTACAATCCTGGATGCACAAAATGTAATAAAAACAGTAAATACAGCATTGGCTGTTCTTCAAAAGAAGTTACATATAAAAATGGATTTTAGCACCTCTATAGGATTAATTATTCATATAAGTTGTATGATAGAAAGATTAGTTACTCACACTGCTGTAGAAGCAGAGATTGATTTTAAGGATATTAATGACAATCAAAAACATTATTTATCCATCATCCTAGAATCGCTAAAAAGTATAAGTTATACATATGGTGTTAAAATTCCTATGAATGAAGCTCTTTATATTTATGATTACATAAATGAATTTCTTAACGATTCCGATATAGCTGTATAAGAAAAAGCCTCTTAAAAAAGGAATATTCCCTTATCAAATTATATGATACTTATTATCAGTAATATTATATTCACTATCTTTTCAACATATTATAAAGCAAGAAGAAGCAGGCACCACTTGACTATTAGGAATATATAAAACTGGATAGGGATAAATCAACCTTTAAAAGTCATAGGGATTTTTACTTTTAGAAAGTGATAACCTTTAAACACTTTTAGGATGAATTTCTCTATCTTTTTTGTTACAGTATTTTTAGAAAGATTGGACGTTAAAAAAAGATAGAAAACCACTAACCGACCAAAGTTCTGTGATTTCTATCCGTCCTCTAAGACAATATTATGATACTGAAAATTACCAACGACTTCAACATGATTTTGAATGAAAATGATTATCAGGCTTTTGTTGCTTCGATTGATTTACTTTCTTTATATTGTCCTGTTTGTGGTGTTGTTGGTTTTTTTATCTTATACGGACACTATAAAAGATTTGTGATTACAGATGATGTATCTAATGATTGTAAAATAAGCATTCGTGTTCAGCGTATCCAGTGTACTCAATGTAGATCCACTCACTCCTTGCTTCCAACTAATTTTGTTCCTTTTACGCAGTTCACTTATCTTTTCATTTACTATATTGTCACACTTGATGAGAATGATGATTTGATTACTTCTTTTGATGTTGCACTACAAACAGTTCGTAAGGTTAAAGCTCGTGTGATTGCTTTTTTGGGATTCATTATTTCCAGATTGGAGAGATCTCAAGCAGAACGACTTAAAGATAGAATCTTTAAAGCGTCATAAGATCCTCTTTGGATCCACTCATGAGTATCATTCAATTTATATACCACCAACAGAGCTGTAACTCGGATTCTAATTTCTTTTGATATTATGTCATTGAAATTAGAAGGGAGATGATCTTATGATCGATAATGATGCTTTCAAACTGTTGTTAAACAATCTTTTTCACCTGAATCCTGATGATATTGCCAATATTCTCTGTACTACATTCAATAAGATGATGGTTCTTATTGTTACACTTGCAGATAAACATCAGGCTTGTCCATACTGTGGGTTTACTGCGCCCAAAATTAAGGAGTATGTGACCAAGGAAGTCACTCATTCAGCACTTACCACACAGAAATGCATAATAAAATACAGGGCGCGTCGCTACAAATGTCCTGTTTGTGGAAAGACCTATTATGAATTCAATCCCTTTGTCTTCAAATCTCAGAAAATATCGATCCTCACTGTGCATAATATTCTGAAGGATCTGAAAGACTTCAACGAAACATTTACTTCTGTTGCCAGAAGATACCATGTTTCTCCTACTTCCGTTTCTACTATTTTCGATAATCATGTGGACATTGCCAGAAACAAGCTTCCGGAAATCATCAATTTTGATGAGATAATATGCCTTCAAATCCGAAAAAAGTAAATATGTCTGCGTTCTTCTTGATTTTAAAAAGCAGGTTCCCGTTGATGTTCTACCGAACCGTAAAAAGGAATATCTTTTAAACTACTTTCAAAAGATCCCTTTAGAAGAACGCAAAAAGGTAAAATACGCCTGTTCAGACATGTATGAAGTGTATCGGGATGTTGTACACAAAGTATTTCCCAACTGTATCTGCATATTGGATTATTTCCATCTTTCACAGGACTTCCACAAAAAAAATGAATGAGGTGCGTATCAAAGTCATGAACGTATTCAATTATAACTGCCATTCTGTTATGGTTTGTCATTATTTGTCGAATATAAAAAAGCGGCGATCAAGCTTGCCAGTACGAACCATCCAAGCAGTGTTGTAATCTGCAAGTCTACACCGATTATCTCACCGATTTCGATCAAGCCTGCCGCAATCATGAATGCAAACGTAATCATGATCCAGTATCCAATCTTTTTGAGTACTCCTTTCCACCCCTTTACAGAATTTTCTTTTTTCATGATTCTTGACTTCATCCAACCTGTTACCCAGTCTGCTATATTAAGTGCAAGGAACAACGCAAACAGATACCAGTGTTCTCCGAATATCACGCTGATAACTGCTATAACAGTGCCCACAAATGCGTTGTAGTTGTCTGTGATTGTTTGTACCATATGTTTCATATACCTCATCTCTTTCCGCCATTCTTGGCAATATGTGGGCGTTTAACGCACGCCCATGCGAGATACTTTGGATCACTTCCTTTACAAATCCTTTTTCCCCCATGTGCCATTATTTTTATAAAAATAAGTCGCTCCATAGTGTGCTATAAACCAAAATCCGCCATAATCACCACCCTTATACATCTGTCCGCATATCCTCGCTTGCATCGTCGTATGTAACATGATGTCAAACATCACCTCATCATCTTTAAACGATTCAGCTAATTGCTTCGCTAGGTCTTGCGTAGATAAACCGGAAGATGAATCTGGAGCGATATAATATCCTTGAATAATCTTTACTGGATTTGTGCTTATCTTGGAGCCTTCCAATACTGGCTCCGCATTTCTGATTGTTAAATTTGTTTGGTATAAACTTTAAAAAGAAAATATTTACAGTACAAAAAAGAGCATGTTATTATAGAAAAGTCTATTAAGATAAGGTTCGTCTACATGCAATAAACCCCTGATCTTAATGAGGCAGGAGAGGGTGTATGTCAATAAGATATATGCCCCTTTTCTTTTCGCTCGAACATATTACCCTCTGTGCAAATGGAGGAAAATAAAAAATGAAAACAACAATGATGTATTCACAGCGAAATGAAGTTATCGATACGAAGTATTTAACAAAACTTAGAGAAGAAAGAACGAAGAATACAGCATTAGTAAAAAAGAGAGCAGTCTATGCTCGTGTATCTACCCGGGAGCAGGCTCTAACCGGTTATGGAATTGATGCACAACTGTCAAACATAATGAATAAGTTACAGGCAGACGGCATCGATATCAATACTGTGGAAGTTTATATAGATGATGGGTTCAGTGCAAAATCATTGAATAGACCTGCTATGCAAAGACTTCTGAAGGACATACTGGATGACAAAGTAAACGAGGTCCTCATATACAAGCTGGATCGCTTGGCACGGAATGTCATCGATACATACGAGCTGTTGCAATTTTTTATCGATCAAAAGTGTGAATTGAAAGCAGTCGTGGACAATCTGGATATTCACAGTGCGAATGGAAGACTATTAGTGGGAGTACTGGCAATCATTGCGCAATGGGAACGCGAAGTGATCAAAGAAAGAGCTTCCGATGCGAATGAGGAGATGTTGAATCAAGGAAAGTATCCCTTTGGTCAAGTTCCATTTGGTTATAATCGGGATCCTGAAGGATATCTGCATATCGATCTTCAAGCAGCGGAATATATCAGATATTGTTTCGAACTGGCAATGAGTGGAAATACGATGAAAGAAATAGAGCATATAGCACCATTGAAGTATCCGGAGTTCCAAAAGAAAGCAGAGGTGATACGAAATATGTTGTTGCGAACGATAAACTATGGTGTATATGAATTTGAAGATAAGGAATATGAGTTACCGGGAATCGTTTCCAAAAGAACATATGAGAAGGCGAAAAGAATGATATACAAGCGTTACAAGGAAACAGATCCTAGTAAATATTATTTTGGAAACAAAATCACAGATACATGTGGAAAAATCTGTGAGCGAAAAAGCACATCAAAAAAGTTAAAGGAAGGTGTAAAAAAATACTATTACTATGTTTGTCCAGAGTGTCAAAAGCGGATATCACAGGATAGGATCGTAGAGGCAACCTTATCAAGGATTGCGGTATACGCAAGAGAGCAGCAGGAGATGAAAAGTCAAAATTATTTATATCGAAGACTACGTACATTGGATAAAAAAACAAAAAATGCATATCAAGATTACGTTTCAGCAAAGATCGATGCAAAGGTTTATGGTATGTTGGTCAATAAGCTGGAAGAAGAAAAAGAAAAGATCATGAAAAAATTATCAATAAAAACTACAGGTCGGGATATGAATACAGAAAAGTGGAGCAGTATGAGTGATAAAGAACGCAAAAACTACATAGAATACTATGTAAAAGAGATCATTGTGGACACATCACTAAAAGCAGCCATCTCAATAGAATTCAATGAAGAAGCTTAAATTGAAAAAAATAAAAAAAAGACCTAAGTAACGAGTCGAACTATTGACATATATTTTATATGTGTTAGAATATAGATATAGAGTGAAATAGTAATGGGGTTTATTGCTCTGAAGGTAAAGAAGTTGATTTAAAGCTAATATTGGAAAAGGGAAAGTTCTCCTTTAGCAAAGGGCAACCCACCATGATAGATCAGAAGAGATTCCTAACGGAATCTTTTTTTGTGCTTTGTTTAAATGGTATAAAAAAATAAGCCGATTCCACATCTTCAGCAGGAGAAAATACGGGAATACGGCTTTTTTATTTCATCCTATTTATTTCATCTTATATATACGATTTTGCGTACAGGCATCGAACAGAAGTACATATTCCCAGTCAATCCAGAACCGGATATTCTCCATGCGCTGATGGATATGGGAAGTATCTGACTTCATAATAACGACTCCCTCTTCATATTGGATATGATAATACACCTGCTCACCGGACTGTTCAACCAATACAATGCTGCCGCATATACCACCTGTTGATACCTCAATGACATGTTCACAACGCACCGCCAGTATTACGGAAAGATTTTTATCCTCTGACAGCCATGGTATCTTCTGCTCATGAAAGAGAAGCTCCCCTTGTGCAAGGACTGCTGTAAACTGATTGATATCATATACACCTAAAAAAGAGGCAGTAAACAGATTGATTGGATTTTGATAAATGGCAATCGGATTTCCCATTTGCTGAATCTCTCCATCCTTCATAATAATCAGAATATCCGCCAGTGTCATTGCTTCCATTTGATCATGAGTTACATAAAGAAAGGTGGCATTGTTTTTCTGATACAGCTGCGCAATTTCAATTCGAAGCTGTGTCTTAAGTCTCGCATCAAGAGAACTCAGAGGCTCATCCATCAGAAACAACGACGGTTTTCTTATGAGTGCACGGGCAATCGCACAACGCTGTTTTTGCCCACCTGATAAATCACGCGCTTTGCGTTCCAGTAAGTCACAGATACCCAGCACTTCACATATCTGATAGACAGCTTCCTTTATATCCTGCTGCTTCATTCCGCTGTGAGCAAGACCGAAGGTTATATTCTCAAAAACACTCATATGAGGAAACAATGCAGCTTCCTGAAATACCATGGAGATACTTCTCTGAGCAGGTGTTTTCTGATTGACAAGCTGATCATCAATATATATTTCTCCTGAATCCGGAGTCAGAAATCCTGCGACAAGCTGAAGCAATGTCGTTTTCCCACACCCGGATGGACCTGCAAGCACAATAAAGCTTTTTTCCGAGAGCTCGAGATGAAAATCGCGTACTGCCTTAATATCCCCATAGGATTTTGTTATATTTTTCAATAAGAGTTTACTCATGCACATCTCTCCATATTCCACATTAAGTGTAGCCGAAGAAAACAAAAAAAGCAACCTTGTCGAGCAAAGCTGCTGTTCTTGTAATCCCCCATTCGTATTGATTTTGTAAACAGTATCAGTTTATTTACTAAGAGTGTACATGAGAATAAACGGGCTTGGGGAAGACCATTTTCACAATCTCCATCAATACGATTCCCATATGATCACCGAAGTGATCCCCAGTGTCTCGAAGCCCACCCTCTTCAAGACACCTATATGTTACTAGAAATAGTGAATTTATACAATGGATTTCACGCAAGTTGACATTTAATAAAAATTTTGGCGATTATTACAGTTTTTCAAGAAAACCGTCAACTCGGGCTGTAAAAGAAAAAACTTCTTATGAAAAGAAGTAGTTTTCAAGTATTAGATTTTAACGTTTACATATCCGCCGCCACTTGCTACTGTAAATCCCTTATTTGTATCTACAGCTAAAAAGAACGCACTTGCTAATCCCAGACTACATAAACTTGCAATCAATAATTTTTTCATTACTTTTGCCTTGATATTCTATTAAGACCATATGCATATCATCTCTGACATAAGAATGATATGTTAAAAATTGATTTAACTCAATAGAATCGGCTTAAGTTAATGTTTATATTGAAAATCTGGTTTTAAGATACTTTTCAAGAAAAACCATCAACTTAATTTGGTATTTAAAAAATGTTCAAAATAATGCAAACTTTTATAATGACCTGTTCGTTCAACTAGTTTGGTTAATTCAAATCTGAAAATATCTATATCAATATCATCTGTTATTTTAGGAAGAATTCTCTTGATAATAAAGTTTTGTTTTACAAAATCCGGAACATTTTCATCAAGACTAAAATATTTATACATCATTCGTATTTCTATAGGATAACCAGATAATACACCTTTTTCTATAACAGGCATTTTTATCGGTAAATCCAAATGATTTTGACAATCTGCTATATAAATCAAATGCGGTACAAAAACTCCATCATAATAATCTAGCATCAAATTGAAATATTCTAATGCTTTTTCATAATCTTTTCTGTGATGATAGTAAGATGCTATATTTGAATATAATTCATAAATTTTTATATTCGGTATCTCATTTCCTTTTAAGATTTCATTCACTTCATTAACAACACTGTCAATTCCTTTATTTGATGCATAACTATACATTATTATTTCATAATTATAAACATCTATAAGTCTAATAAAATTCTTACTTTGTCTAAATATGCATTTAAGTTCGCTTATCATCGTAAACATCTCAAGGTATTCTTCACTCACTAAATAATAATGTAAAACGATAATTTTTAAACAACTTAAATTAACATTTAATAGATTTAATTTTTCAATCAGGTTATAGTACTTCTTTAAATCTGTTTTGCACTCGATCTTCAATTTAGCAAATAATAAAACTTTGAATACATCATTCCAAACAAACACATCATTATTAAGTAAGCCTTCATAAACGTATATTCGTTTCTCATTTATCAATATGTCTGATTTATAATAATTATATAAATCCTTCAATATATAGTAAAATTCACCATAATATACATATCCTTTGAAATTTTCTAACAATCTTATTCCTCTATTACATGCATGTAATAAGGATTGTATTTGAAAATACTCAATATCTCTTAAAATCCCTTTAATCAGCTTTTCTATTTCATCATCAACAATTGGAAACTCACCAAATTTCAAATCCAGCTTATCCAACAATTCAATATAAACATTCTCAGATCTGCTCAATCCGCCAGCTTCGATATTCTTTAACGTATTTATACTGCAAATGCCATCACAAAATTTCTTCAGAGTAAAACTATTTTGTGTATTACCCCGCCGTTCTTCTCTGTAAATGCCAATCAGTTTACCGATAACTGATAATCTATCTCTACTAACATTCATATATATCCCTGCCTTTAACTTCACTCTCTAGTAATGCTACTCATATATTATAGAGGTTATTTCCAATATTTGGAAGTTAAAATCACATAAATGTCACATTCTTACTTCTTTACTATAGCTTTTCACCGATTATTGTCAAAAAGATAGTAAATCGCCGATGATTAAAGGTTAGCTAATGCCTCTTATCGCTTCTGTAATGTATGCAGAAAAAGAGCTGTGATGAAACAGCCCTTTAAAATATTGTGGGTATAGCTTTTTAGGATAGTTGTAGAGATTGCAAAATCGCAGGTCGAATATCATCTTCAACATCCAGTATATTCATAGCATCCACCGCACTGACATCGATTTTCTGCATCAGTTTTTTTACATAAACTAGTGTTGCTTCCACTTTTCCCTCTTCCTTGCCTCTTTGCTCAATGAAATCGCTAAAGTTGCACATCGTCATGACCTCCTGATCTATCTCCTTCTCCATTAGTATACCATACGTCTTCTGTAATTGTTCCATTTTATCCTCTATAACGAGATTTTTTATAAACAAAATCTTTAACAGCTCTAAAAGCCTCTGCTTGTTCTCATCCTCCTGCTCTACCGCATTCGGAATATCCTGCGCTTTTCGTATGCCTTCCTTCTTTGGATACACCATGACCGCTGTGAGCAAGTCATAGTCCTCCCTTTCGGCATGCCATATCTTTGTTTCACATGTTTCCTGTATCTTATAGGTGTTGATGACATCATTCTTTTGATTGTTATGTCCGATACAGATCCAGATGGAACAGACCTTTTTGATCCTGTCATAATCCGAATGCTGAAATCCATCCTTTGGATGCTTCTGTCTTGCCATCAATCTACTGCAATAATACAAAGCACGCTTGATCAGAGGATAACCGGGATCATCCTTTGCCTAGCTTTCCAGATTGATGATCATGCGAACTTTCTTATCCGCAGGTGTGCTCTTCTCGGCTTTCTTCTGCTTCATGGGGATTGTCGCCTCGAACTGAATATCGTATTTGATCTGTGCCCCCGGTATGGCTTCATCCGTGACCTCAACCTGCTGATCATCGATATATTCACAGTCTGCTGTGTTTATAGAAGACATTTCGATATAGGACGGTATGTCCTCCAGTGGAATATCTGCGTATTCCGGAATACAGCCCTTCATCACATAGGCGAGAATCTGCTTGTTTGATAATAGCTTTTTACAGTACATGTCATATTTCTTTTTATTATCATAGCAGCTAATCATAGCTGCTGCTTCTGTTTTCATTTTTGTTGTCATAATCATATCCTTTCTTTCTCCTATTGCTATCTGTACTTTAAGGATATGATCCGGTGGTGCTCTTGCTCTGCTGTTGTTTTTATTAGCATATAGAGGTTCCTGCTGTTTCGTATCATACGCAGGAACGGATGCAACAAAAACAAGGCAGTCCTTACCGCCGACAAGCGGTGTTCAGCTGCTGTAAGCTACTTAATAATTGTAAGGAAGGAATGAAAGCATAAGAAAAAACACTTCTAGCAAGCGGTTGAGCTACCGAAAGGCCGGGGCTTTTGCGGATGAATACCATGTGAATGCAATGTATTATTTATATAGTTTCTCATAGACCGACCTCTCCTTTTTTTGTATCTACAGTGTAGCATATCCCCTGTCAAAAATACAGAAAATTCTATAAAATCTCTATGTCATAAAAGAAGTGAAAAGCTAGTTTTCTGCCTCACTGTAAAAAAAGCACCCACCTGGATGCCAATATACGTTCGCAGTCTTGTTTTAACCATTCGCTTCATTTTTCACCAGAAAGATATGCAAATACTCCATCGGCTGTACAACCTTGGAAATGATACGGTATATATAACCGGCTTCCTCCAGACTGCCTTCCAGAGGAAGCCCCTGTGTTATAACTGCATTCATGCTTCTGTATGTCAATATATCATATAGAAAGCTGTTCTTTTCCTTCAGTAGCGAAATCATCTGCTTTGCCTGTTCAAAATCCTCCTCCTTCATAAGATAAAGAAATCGAATAAAACAGCAAAACGCATCATTCCTTCGATATTTATCAAGCAGCTCTCTGCAGGACTCCAGCTCCTCAAAATACAACGCAATGCTCATGAGATAGTGCCGCACCTGAAACAGATCCTCGGGATTCAGATTTAAAATCTCCTGAAACTGTCTTTGCGCCTTCCTCATATATCCGGCCTCGTACAAAGATGCCGCATAAGCGAACTTGATATGAAACAACGGCTTTGCTTCATCAAATTCAAAAAAATCAGATGCATCCCGCAGAAAAAAATCCTTTCCCAGATTCATAGTTGCCAGCTCCATGCCCTCTTTCAGCATACCGAGCTTTCTGTACATATTCTGTTCATTGATTCCCAGCACTAGGTAAGCCTCGATACAGTCTGTGCAAATCCCCAGCGCTTCTCTTGCAATCGTCTGTTTCTTTTGCGAGCTGCGGCAGTGATTGGCTTCCTCCAGCTTTTTCAGTGCGTCGCGATACGTATTCTGATTTGTATCCTTTACCGGATGTGTTTCATCCAGAAAGGCATCCAGTGTCATCTGGAAGGTAATGCCGATATCTGTTGTATCTGAAATATGATTCATATAGAGTCCCTCATCATTTCCCTTATTATATGCCAGTTCCCTATATTACTCAATGACTTTCGTTCGACTGTTTCAGATAATCTACTGCCCAGTAACTGTCAATTTCCTCAAACTGATTCTTTTGCGGTGGCAATTTCGAACAGATTGCATCATAGGATGTCTTCCATATTCCAATCACATCCTCTTCTTCATCATGCTGTACATGAAACCAGATCGTATCTGTCTCCTGATCCTGATAGACGACATTCTTCGGCAGCCTTCCCTTTTTCTTCTCCCGCAGAATGATTTTTAATTTCAGAAGCTCCATCGCCCGATCATCCAGCTTATCCTCCAGCATTCTGATTTTCTCTGCGACCTGCGACGGATCGCAAAGGTAGCGGCGGATACAATTTTTTTCAGACTGAAAAATAGAAAAGTCCTTATCTGTCAAATCACTTTTTGGCTTAACCAGCAACACAAAGCGATGCTTTTTATCAACATATATCATCGTATGGAGAAAGGTATTGATTTTTCCACAGCTTGGGCAGGCTTTTTTAAAGAATACCCCCTCCAGCAGCTCCTTACGAAACTGCGGCTCCATCTCCGGCATGATCAAGGTTTCACTCTTTTTATGTGTTTTGTAAAAGCAGCGGGGACAGGTAAGCTCCACCAATATAGATTTCATAATATCACCATATGTAACATTATACCTGTAAGCGGGCATATTGCAATAACAAAACACAGGAAGGATGATTGTCCCATTCTGAAACAGCGCCAGCAATACGATATCAGTGCTCCCTTTTAGCTGCCACATCCAAAAAGCTTCCTGACATCAAAAAGACAGAGCGACCGCCCTGTCCTGTTTATTATATTTCTCTGGTTGCGTATTTCAGCCATTCCTTTTCCGCTTCATTCAGATAAGGAGAAACCTTGGCATACACCTCTTTGTGATATGCATTCAGCCACGCAATATCATAGCGCGTCATCAGATCAACATCTAACCCATCCAGATCAAATGGTACGAATGTGATCGTTTCAAAATACATGAACTGTCCGTATTCGTTTTTCTCACCTCTGCGTACCACCAGCTCATTTTCATGCCGGATACCATGGGAGCCTTCCACATAAACACCGGGCTCATTGGACTGGGTCATCCCCTCCTCCAGAACACAGCTGTCATTTCTTTCCGGTACCACTTTCCAGCGGAAGCCGTTTGGCCCCTCGTGTACATTCATCAGATGACCAACACCGTGCCCTGTTCCGCATTTATAATCGATTCCCATTTCCCATAACGGACCTCTTGCGAGAATATCCAGATTCATACCGCGGCAGCCTTCAAGAAATTTTGCCCTGCTCAGCTGAATCATGCCACGCAGTGCACATGTATAGTGTGTACGGATTTCATCGGAGATCGGTCCGAGGACAAAGGTTCTGGTGATATCTGTTGTGCCCTCCAGATACTGTCCTCCACTGTCAACCAGCAGCATCCCCTCCGGCTTCAGCTCGACATTGGTTTCCTCACTGGCACTGTAATGCATCATTGCGGCATGCTCCTTGTATGCGGAAATTGTAGAAAAGCTCAACCCCAGATTGTGTTCCTGTTTTCGACGCAGACTTTCCAGATAATCACTGGCACTGATTTCCGTAATTGTTTCCTTGCCGATGTTATTCTTTAGCCAGTACATGAATTTCGTCATGGCAACAGCATCCTTGATATGCGCCTTGCGATTATTCTCCAGCTCGATTTCATTTTTTCTTGCCTTCATCAGCTGGGAAGGATTCGGACAGTCTACGATGCGAATCTCCTTCTTCAGATTCTGTGTGATTGCATAGTTTACAACACCTGTATTCAGCATAACGCACGCATCTGCCGGAATGGTTTTCACAAACGCATAAATATCATCATATGCATGTACCGCTACAGCATTTTCCCTGAAGTTCGCAAGCATCTGCTCATCCAGCTTATTCTCATCTATAAAGATATGATTTTCATTATGGGTGATTACCAGATAACATAGCATGACAGGGAAACAGCTGATATCCCAGCCGCGCATATTCATCATCCATGCGATATCATCCAGAGAGGTTACGATGTGATGTGTTGCGTTTTGTTCCTGCATTGCTGTACGGATATCCGCCAGCTTATCCTTTGTACTTTTTCCACTGTATGCCTCTTCCAGAAAGAAGCCTTTTTTCGTAGGCAGTGGCGGGCGTTCCTCCCAGATCATCCCGACAAGGTCTTCCTGCGCGGAAATGGTAACATCCTTATCCTTCAGCTCCTCCATAATGTCATGTACAAGTTTGGTATTCATGACACGTCCATCAAAACCAAATACACCGTTTTTGCTCATATGCTCACGAATATATGCAGGTATGGCAGGTACCCCCTCTTCTCCCTGCTTCATCAATTCAATCGTGCTGTCCTTCAGCTGATTTGCCGCCTGAATAAAATATCTGCCATCTGTCCATAAGGCAGCACAATCTCTGCATACGATCAGGGTTCCTGCCGAACCGGTAAATCCGGACATGAAGCTTCTCGCCTTAAAATGCTCTCCGACATATTCAGTTTCATGAAAATCGGATGTCGGAATCATGTATACGTCCATATTTCTTTCATTCATCAATGCTCTTAATTGTTTCAATTTTTCTATTACCGTCATAAGTTCCTCCTTCAATCATCACAGTAACCATTGTACTCCAAAAGAAGGAAAATGAATATAGATTTCACCTTAAAATTATGGTTTGTTCCTCTGTTATCTTATGGCACGCATCAGAAGTTTGCCTGTTCCAGCTGTGCAGTGAGCTGAATCATGATTTCCCTGTTATGCAACCTGTCAGCATCTCCCTGCATGATAATAACGACGGGATGCGTCCCCTTTACCTGCATACCGGTATCATATATTTTCGTATCCAGTGTATCACTGACATCCTGTTTGGTTTGTGCATCATATGCCGTTACCTTCATATCCAGATATGTATTATCAAGATCGGCAGTATCACCCTCCACATGAACACTGGTTGTGCCCTTGTAGGTCATAATGCTGTCCAGCTTTTGTTTCATTTCCATATGCAAAGCATCGGTTGTGACCCGTATTCCCTCTTTCAATGTGATGCTATTCTCCCATAAGCGAAACATTGCAAATGTAATCAATAGCACAGATAGTACAGTTGCTATTCTTATATATACCATATCTCTTTTCATAGCCATATCCTCCCAAAAAAAACCAGTCATTTAGAGTATGACCGGTTTCTTATTTTTTATAGCTCAGGATATGAATTTTGTAGTATTTCGCTTCCTTCACGTCATATACGGTATAGTTGAATTTGGCATGCTCTTTCGAAGCAACGATGTCCTTACCAGTGAGGAACCATTTATCCTTCTTAATCAGCTTCTTCTGCTCATCATATAGTTGAATTTCCGCTTTTACGAAACGCACTGCGAATTTTGTATCATTGTGCAGCTCTCCACAAAGGACGCAATGCCCTTCCAGTGCTTCAAATTTCACTGCATCCACATAGAGTGTTTTCTGTTTTTTCAACACCTGCTCTTTTTCTTCCCATCTCGTACGTATGGTCTTATTGAACAGCCAGATTACAGCAAGCTCTGCATACAGCAGGATACCGAATTTACTTTTCAGAAAGAGAAAGATTTTACCGATAAAGGGGATATGAAACACATAGGTTCCGATGATATCCTTTCGCAGTGTCTTATACATGTCCAGATTATCCTTACCCTCTGCATTGGTGCGGTATATGGTATTTCCCTGGAAATCTTTTTCTGTTTTATTAAAATGGTGTGTTAATAATATATCATCACCAAAGCGGTCTGCCTTAAAGGTGATAATATCACCTTTATTCAAATGCAGTGGTTCTTCTGGATCAAGAACCTTCGTACAGACAAGTGAGAAGGTGGGAATGCGGGGCTCCATACTGTCTGTTAATACAGCATATAGGCGATAGCCGGTAACCTGTGCTGTTTCATCCGGATATTTTGCCATAAGAAAAGTATAGGCTGCCAGTAATACCACAACAACCACAAACACGATATTTGCTATGCGTTTGATTCCTTTTCCCATAAGTGCTCCTACTTTCCTCTTCTATATTTTATAAGATTATTGGAAGGTTGAAAAGATGTTTTTAAAAAAGCCGTCGGATGACGGCATTCTTTCAATGTAAGAAACTTCTAAGGTGCAACTGTAGCGTTCTCTAAAGTACCAGTCACCTCAACTTTAAGAGCTTTAGTCAAAGCTTCTGTTGCATCATCACTGGTTGGTGTAATTGTGACCGTATATGAATTTGCTGCATCAGTAACATTTTTATCAACACCAGTAGTAAGATCAGTACTACCTTTTTTAAATGTGACATCTACTCCTGAAACAACTGCATCTGTTGTCTTATCTTTAACAACTGCATTTAATTTTAAATTAGCTTTGCCTCCCGTTCCTGACACATTAAAATCAACAGTACCTGTAGCTACTGGTTTCTCACCATATGTTCTTGTCTCTGTTTGTGCATATGTTGGTGTAGAAGTAGTCGCAATTGTTACAGGACTATCAAAGCTTAATTCTCCAGAAGAAGTTGCTTCTGTTGTGTCCCACGCAGCGAATGTCCCTGCGGATGTAGCGATAACAGCACCTGCTGTTAATAACGATAATAGTGTACTCTTTTTCATATCATTGTTCTCCTTTTCAATGGTTTTAAGAATAGGTAATATTTTCTGTTACCTTTTACACTATTATTGTAATCCTTTTGGGAAACTTTGTATAATACCAATAACCCGCAAGCCGGTTATGCATTTTAGGTATAGCTACATATCTGCATAGGTTTCATGAATAATATTAAGAAACACCTTTCCTGCTTCACTCAGCACTTCGCGCTTTCTTCGGATGATCACAAAATACTTTTGAATATCACAGTTTCTGATGCGCATGCTGTGGATATGTGAATGCTTTAATTCCTCAATCTGCCATTTATTCCCCAGCATAAAGGCATCCGTATGATTCAGCATGTTGATAATCGCATGGTAGTTGCTCATTGTGATCGTTTTCTTAAATCTGCTCAGCTGCACACCATCCATTGTCAACGACATATTCAGATTCGAGAAAAAATCATATGGCAGATGAATCAGTGTGAAATCCAGAAAATCCCTTGCATCCTTCTCCTCCACCAGCTCATCCAGATTCTTCTCGTTGATATGAACGTACAGCGGTCCTTTTCCAAGGATATTCAATTCAATTTCCTTGGCATCCGCCATCTTACGATAAATACTCAATTGATAATCATTTAAAATCGTGATTCCGATTTCCGACTTCATTTCACTGACATTGGCCAGCACCTGCTCCGCCGTTGTTTCTACCATATGAATCTCTGTAGTTGCTGATTTCATATGCTTATAAAATTGTAAAATCAAATCATCCCGTAAGAATACGGAATCCACGGATACCGTCAGCTTGCTGTACAGCTTTTCCTCACTGACATCCTTTAAACGCTCCAGCACCTGAAACTGCGAGAGGATTGACTGTGCATAATAGTACATCAGTCTACCGGTCGGTGTCAGCGTAACCCCGTGATTGCTACGGATAATCAGCTCTTTCCCCATTTCTTCCTCTAATGACTGTATACTTCTGCTCAGACTTGGCTGGCTGACAAACAGCTTCTCCGAAGCCTTGTTGATGCTTCCACTGTCGACCACTTCAACGAAGTAGCGTAATTGTTGGTTTTTCATCTCTCATTCTCCCTAATTGTGGACATTTATGCTCATTATTATGATAACATAAAAGACAGATTTCTACGTATGCAGATTCTGCCTTTTTCTGTAAAATTATTATTTTGTATTCATAATATAGGAACCATTCGCTGTTGCGACTACCTTGCCGCTTTTCTTTGAGCGTGCAATAGCTCTGGTCTGTGACATTCTGCTTCCTGCATGATCACAAATTCCTTCCACCAGCAGCGTATCGCCACTGCTCACACCGCCAACATAGTTAACAGCCATTTGTATCGTTGGTGTAAACACTGCATTCCCGCTCACATACGATATACATCCCATCGTAATATCCAGTGCTGTCGCAATAATGCCTCCATGCAGATTTTTCGCCGGATTCATTTGCCAGTCTTTCACCGGAAAAGCCAGAATCACACTTTTTGTAAGAAAATCCGCGGTTACCAGCTCCATATCCATCATGGAATTTATCGTACCTTCATCGCGTACTCTCTGCTTTACAAAATACTGAATACGTTCATGGAACTGTTTTTTATCCATATATATCACATCCTTACCTGCCTATTATACTCCTTACAGGAAAGAATTCACACAGTTTGCACAATGAAATCATTTCTGCTTCCAGTTCAATATCCGGATTTTGTAATCATAAACACCATATACTTCATAAGCTGTATAGGAAAATTCTCTTGTTTCTTCCGGCTGTAAAAAATCTCTGCCGCAAAGATACCATTTCATTGTCTTTATCACATTACGGAAATCATCATACAATTCAATTTCCGCTTTAATATACTGTACAGGAACAGGTGTTTTATTGATCACTCTGCCGGTTAATACAGCAAATCTGCTGCTGCAATCGAATTCCATATCTTTCAAAAGGATTCCCTGTTCTTCCTGCATTTCCACAATTGGTGCTTCTTCCACCTTTGATTTTTCTATTTCCTCAGGTTCAGGCATTTCCTCCTGCACATCCGTCTGCCTGCTCTTGTTGATATCATATTTTCTGTTGAAGTTCGGATATTCCTGTTGTTCTGCTTCTACCCGCTGTGGTGCTTTCACACCGTGCAGCAGCTCCTGCACCTCTTTTCGGACTTCCTCCAGCAGTTCCTTATCTACACCGGCATCCGCAGTGTAAACATCATTTGCTGTTACCTGTTCTTCTTCATGAAATTCCTTCTCTGCAATTTCATCATTTTCCACCATTACTTCGTCTGGATCGCTGGATGGATCTTCTGTTTCCACCGGATTTTCTTCTACCAAAGGATATTGTCCGCCTTGCAGTGTTTCCTGTATACTGGTTACTACCGGTTCCAGAATGCCGATTGCCTGAATATGCAGTTGATTGTGCTCATTTGGTTGGTACTGCTCTTTTTTTTCTTTGACAGCTTCCGCAGGACTTGCCGTAGCGGTATCCTGATCCGATTCCTCTTCGTTTGTATTGATTGCAATCAGTATATCCTGTAGCTCAGCCTGTGTAAATGTAGCTCCCCCCTCTCGCAGATCAATCGTTTGTTCTGGCTTTGATTTTCCAGAGGATGTATGCTGAACCAGAGACTCCTGCGTATTCTCTGATCTCTGTACATGCTTCCCCTCTGCATCCGGGTGCTCCTGAATTTCCTGCTGTATTTTCGTTGGGCCTGCCGGCTTCTGATGCTTCTGCTTGTACACAATCGGCAGCAGCTCCTCATCATCAGCCGCTTTCCTTTGTTCCATCAATGCTTTTTTCACTGCATGGCGCTTGCGTAAGCGCTGCTTTCCGGTCTGTTTCGGAATCTGCTGTTTTGAAGCCTTGCCTGCTGCTTGTAAAATACTGTCGGCAGCTGCCTGCTGTTTGGCTTTCGCAGTCTTATCTTCTGTTCCCTTTGCCTGTCTTGAAATATCTTCCTTTGGAGTCTTTAGCAGCGGCTTCTCTGCATCTGGCTTCACTTCCTGCCCGTGCGTAACCTCTTTCTTTTCATCCACTGAGCGTTGATCAGGATCCAAAGCATTCTTTTTCGCAGACACCTCTATACCCGCTTTTCCTTTACGCTCCCGCAGCACACCCTTTATCAACAGCAGCATGGTGCTCAGGATACAAACGCCCAGCACCACGGCATACGTGATTTTACCATAGCTGCTTTGCAGAAATTCATACACCCTGCCCATATACTTTATATGAAAGAGATAGGAGCCTACCAGATCCTCATGTCTGGTTTCATAGGTATCATAATAGCTGCTGTCAGGGGCCTGCGTAATGTAAAAGGTTTCCTGATTTCGAACTTCACTTTTCACAAACATATGCGTTAAGATAACCGATTCCCCAAACCGCTCTGCCCGAAAGCTGATCAGCGTGTTATTTTTTGGTTCCTCGTTTTCTTTGAAGGTCTTTACAAAGATGAGAGAATCCTGTTCGATCGCTTTTTCCTTGTTTTTACCGGTAACCTGTATCATCCGGATATGCAGAAGATGCTCGCTCTGTTCCGGAACATAAATCAGAATCGTTACCAACAGTAAAAGTATTAGAAAAAAGCCTTCCAGAATCCATGACAGTTTTTGCTTCATATCGTATCCACTCCTGCTTGCACTGCTGTATTGTCTACCGTTATTCTATCATAGATTCCAGCTTATAAAACGCCAAGAAAGTCCTTATTTATAAGGTTTTTACAATTTCTTTCCGCAAATCTCAGCGTAAACATAAATTTGTGTTTTTATCTTAAGATTTACAAAAAAAGCCTCCGACAAGCAGTCGCAAGGCAGCCTTAAGCAGCATTGTGCTCAGACTCAAAAATATCTTCATCCAGAAATACCATACGCGGTTCATGGCAGCTTTGCAATACATCCGGAATCCCCATTAAATCCACACCGCAGAAATGGGATGCAGCATGCTGTGCGGCGTTTCCTGTGAGGGGTACATACAGATAGGCTATACCGCAGCAGTAAGCGGATGCTATAAAGCCTCCCAGCTCTTTTAGTTGCTGATTCCCTATAATCAGCAGGCTGCTATCCTTTTGACATCCGCTTTGATACAGGAATCGGACGATTGCCTCCAGATGATCAAAGGTCTTGATATGCGCTGTACCGGGAACAGTATAGCATGCAGCTTCAGGAAATTGCGCTGTGATATCCTTTTTTATTTCCGCCGGTACATCGGATTCACAAAGAATCAAAAGCTTATCCGCTTTGATATAGGCGTTAAGTTGTTTTACGATTCCCCGGCAGTGATATACCTGCTGTTTTTCTGTTTGCATCCTGCTTCACCTGCTCTTTCTCTTTTCATTGATCAGCTTTGGGAAATAACCGCTGATACGCACATGATCGAAGAAGATCACAAAGGCCTGTTCATCACAGCCCTGTACCTTTTTTTTCAAATGACCGTATTGTCCTCTGGTAATTGCCACCATCATGACCTCCTTCCTGCGTCCGCTGTAGCCGCCTGTTCCATCCCAGACAGTAACACCACGCCCCACATCCAGGATCAGCTGCTGCTTCAGTTCATGATTTTCCGTGATAATCAAAGCAGCCGATTCTGCATTATCCTCGTGAATGCGATCCAGCACGAAGGACAGGATACAGCTGTGTACGATGGAATATAAGGCTACCTGACTGTCGTAAATGAGAAAACAGAGTAGATAAATCACCGTATTGACCAGCAGATAGATACTGCCGACACTTCCTTTTCCTGTTTTTGTCAGATACAGTCCGATGATGTCAATACCTCCGCCGCTCCCGCGTCCCTTGAAGAACAGCCGTGTACCATATGCACATAGAAAGGAGCCAAGCAGGACAGAGATAAAGACATCCTCAACCAGAGGCGCTTTGGGCACCGGAATCAAAGACAAAAACAAAGATTCAAACAGTATGACGATTGCCGTATGCACGGCAAATGTTTTCGCCAGCACCCTGGCAGCGAGAATGATCATGAAGATATTCAGGATCAGATTTATAATCCCGGCGATATCAAAGGAAAGTCGATAGGGCAGGATATGGAGCAGCAGATCCCGGAGCAGCTGGGCGATTCCTAAAAACCCGGCACTGTAGATATGCAGCGGAACCAGAAACACATTCATCGAGAAGGAAAACAGCAAAGCTCCGCTGATACAGTACAGCCAGTCCTGTGCTGTCTTCATACGATATAGCGCTGAACGCGATCACTCATTCCCACCGCGATTTCTCCTGCCGTCCCCTGTATGATTTGGCCAAGCAGATAGCTGCTGACTGCCCCGGTTCCATCATCACCACTCAAAAGTGCATATTCCCCAACCTGCACTGCTTCTATATCGGTCACATCCACCATGAACATATCCATGCATACCTTTCCAATCAAAGGTGCCGGCCTGCCATGTATGGAAACATAGCTCTGCGGGGACTGTGCGATACAGCGTCGGTAGCCATCCGCAAAGCCTGCCGCCAGCACTGCGATTCTGACAGGCTGTTTTGCGATAAAAGCATGACCATAGCCCACCCCTTCTCCCGCTGCAATATCCCGCAGCAGGACGATTCTCGCTTTCCAGACAAGCACCTCCCGCAATGGTATTAAGCGCTGCTCCGGGGCTGAGGCAAGACCAAAGATATAGGCACCGACACGCACCATGTCCATATGCATATCTGGAGCATGTATCGCTGCCTTACTGTTGCATATATGACAGATGCCCGTATCGATTCTTCGTTCCTGCAACGCCCGGATGCAGCTTTGAAAGCGCTGATACTGCAATTCGGTAAACGCCAGCTCCCTTTGATTGCTGCCGGCACCGTATACCAGATGGGTATACATCCCTGTTATTTCTATATTCGGCAGTGAAAACAGAGGAAGCAGCTGCTCCACGCAGTCTGCTGTAGAACTACAGCAGTCGATTCCCATGCGGTGAAAGCCGGTATCCAGCTTCAAATGCACGGCAGTCTTCAGGTTCATACCTGCACAGCACTCGGAAATATGGGAAAGAAACGTTGCGGAAAAGGCACTGAGTGTGATGTTGTTTTCCGCAGCCAGGCGTATTTCCTCATCCGATACATAGCCAAAAACAAGAATCGGCTTTTCTCCTGATACGCTTCGCACACGCAACGCCTCCTGCATGGTGGCTGTTCCATACCAGTCGCATAAATCGTCCATCGCCTGTACACACGGCTCGATTCCATGACCGTACGCATTCCCTTTTACGACTGCCATAAACCTCGTTCCTGCTGTGAGATGCCGCTTCAGCTGCATCACGTTTTCCCGAATTCGCGCTGTATGGATTTCTGCATAGGTTCGGCAGCTGATGTTTTCTTCCATACCTATTCGGCTTTGCCGCACTCCGCAATGATGGCGGCTTCATATGCTTTTTGCAGCTGCTTCAAAATCGGTCCGGGCTTTCCATCCCTGATCGTATGCCCGTCCACCTTTAAAACTGCACTGCATTCCGTATTCGTATCAGCGACAATGACCTCATCTGCGGCATACAGCTCATCCAGTGTAAAATTGCCTTCACGAAATGGTATCTGTTCCTGCTCACACAGTGCCTCCAGTATTTTCTTCGTCGTACTGGGCAGAATATCCTCATTTTCAACATGTGTCAGTATACAGCCGTCCTGAACAATCAGGATTGAGCCGGATTTTTCTTCCGTGACAATACCGTCCTTTACCAGAATCGCCTTCCCTGCCCCTTTTCTCTTTGCCTCAGAGCGCGCCATGCAGTTTGGAATCAGATTCAGTGTTTTTACATGACAGTATTTCCAGCGGATATCCTCCACACTGATCGCAGTTGTTCCCGCCTGGATTTTCTTCACATTGCGGGGAGCATGTACCGCAAAGCCGGACAGCACCGGCCTTTGATCCTCACGCCCGGGATACAGATGGTTTCGGATACCGTCATCCCCTCTTGTCAGCTGCATATACACATAACCGCTGTGCATATCATTCTCCTCAACCAGCTGCTGAAAGAAGCCTTCGAATTCCTCCCTTGTATACTGCAGATTGAAATCAATGACATCCGCCCCCTGAAACAGACGGTCGAGATGCCGCTTTAGACCAAACAGCTTCCCATTGTATACACGAACGACCTCATACAGACCGTCTCCGAAGACATAGCCGCGGTCCTGCAGAGAAATGTGGATATCCTGCTCTTTGACCATAGCTCCCTTCCATAAATATCGTTCCCCGATTCCTTTTTTTTCTATTCCATTCATCCTTATATCCTTCTTTCTATTCCTTGCATGCCGAATAGCTTATTTTCCCGCTCAGCATCCCGTATGTTTCTTTGAACACCTCATCCATGTGCTCCTTCAGCTCATCAAAATTCATGAATTTACGGGAGGTCACAGCTTCCAGAAAAATCGGAAGGTTGATACCGTAAAAGCATTCCAGCTTTTTCTCTTTATACAGTCTGCCGATTGCCTTTGCTGTGACATTGCAGGGGGAGCCTCCCAGTAAATCTGTCAAAACGATCACACCGTCCCCTTCATCCGCCTGTTCGATTGCCTTGTATACCTTCTGTTCAAACTGTTCAATGCTGTCTCCGTGAAACAGTCCCAGATGTGCAACATTCCCGATATTTCCGACAATCAGCTTTCCGCTGCTGACAAAGGCTTCTGCCAGGGGTCCATGTGTGGCGAGTACCAGTCCTATCATACGACGTGCCCTCCCCTAGGCTGCGTCTTTGATTTCGATTCGCTTATCATCCGGTACGACTCGAATATAGACGTCCATGCCCTTGCTCTGCATAGCCTTGATGCTATTCATTTCTTCCTCATTCACCGCAATGTTGCGATACAGCTTTCGTCTGTCTGCCCGGGCACCGATTCCGCCGATTCCCACTTCCTGTATCGGAACACCCGCATCATGCAGATCCGCGAAAACCATCGGTGTTTTTGCGAGCAAAAAGATACGTTCATCCTCACTGCCTGCTTCTTTGAGATAGGAGATGGCACTGCTTACGGAAAGCACCTCCAGCTCCAGACTGCTCGGCATTGCGGATTTCATGATCATTTTCATAAAGGAATCCTTTGCGGCCTTATCATCCACAATAATCACCTTGCTTGCTTTGGTATGCAAGACCCAGGCCGTCATGACCTGCCCGTGTACCAGCCGGTCATCAACGCGTGCGTATACAATATTTTTCATACAATTATTCCTCTTCCTTCTGCAGACAGGCGATAAATGCCTCTGCGCGGTGCTGCAATTCCTCAAAGCGGCCTTCCTGAATCACACGCTTATCCATCAAGCGTCCGCTGATACCATAGCCGGTGCAGCCGACAGCCGCAAATTCTGCGATATTTTCCTCGGTGATTCCCGCAGTCGCAATGAATTTCACATGGGAAATCGGTCCCATCAGATCCTTAATGTAGGAGGCTGTCATTCTGGCAGCCGGAAACAGCTTAACATAATCTGCACCGTATTCATGTGCATCCAGTACCTCGCTGGGGCTCAGTGCTCCCGGAATGGACAGCATGCCCAGCTCCTTTGTTTTACGAATGACCGCTTCATTGACATTCGGTGAAATGATATAGGCAGCCTTTGCCTGATACGCAAGCTCCACCTGTGCAGGACTGACAACCGTCCCTGCCCCGATCGCCATACGGCCTCGAAAATGCTCCTCCAGCATGGTGATCGCATCCAGTGTTTCCTTATAATCCTTGCTTTTCTGATCGAAGGTGACCTCCGCCAGACGGATGCCGCCCTTATACAGTGCTTCCATCGTCTTGAGGAGGGTGTCACCATAGACACCCCTGCAAATCACGATAAGCTTATGCTCCTCCAGCATGGCTCGAATTGTATCCATATAAACTCCTTTCTTCGTTTATTTTAGAAGAATCCAATCAGCACACCGACAATAGCGATGGCAATCAAAATCAGTATGATCTTAGATGTTGAAAGCTTTTTCTGCAGCAGGAAGTAAGAGAGAAAGACAAAGCCAACCGGCAGTAAGCCCTTGAATATCGCATCGAAGATGGTTTCCTGCAGGACCATGTCCGAGCTTCCCAGATGCAGCACCGTGGAAGAAGTAACCGTTACAGTCGTAGCCGCAAGCCCTCCCAGGGTAATGGCTCCAACTGCCGTAGCCAGCGTCATAAAGCGCTCCAGCTTTCCGCTCGCAAACAGACCGTTGACAGCTTCCTTTCCCTTTTTATAGGAGGTCTGGAACATCCAGTAGCAGGGCACCATGACATAGAGAACGGTTACGATCATATAGAAGATCGGACCGAAGAAGTTGCCGTCCATTCCCATACCGATCGCAATGGAGGCAATGATAGGGATTGCCGTTCCCTGTCGCAGAGCATCAAATACACCTGCCAGCGGTCCCATCAGTCCGGTTTTGATTGCGCTGATGACCTCGCCTTCAATTGGCAGTCCGTTTGCACGCTCCTCCTCAAGGGAGCATACCAGCCCCATGATGATGGAGCCGCCGTAATACCCGGCTGTATTAAAGAATTCCATGTGTCGCTGGCACGCATTCACAAATTCTTCCTTATCATCACCATACAGCCGCTTCAGCACCGGTCCCAGACAGCCCAGCACACCGGGTGCCTGCAGACGCTCGTAGCTCAGCGTTGCTTCTCCAAGCAGATGCCAGAGAAGAAAGCATTTATTTAAATCGGTCTTTGTCAGCTTTTTCTCAGTCTGTACGTTGGTATCTGTTATCTGACGTTCCATACTCTACACCTCTTCCTTTGCTCGGTTGAATTTGAGATCAGCATACAGGGATGCAATAATGAAGGCTACAACTGCAATGACAATCATTGGCACATTGCCGTAGATAGAAAGCACGAAGCCCAGCATAAACAACTGAATAATATTCGGACGGTTGGACAGCAGCCGCAGGATGATCGCAATACCCATCGCCGGCAGTATCTGTCCGATCACGGTAAGAATCTGCATCGGCGTTCCCTTTAAGGCGTCCAGCACCTGTGTAGCGACATCTGTTCCGAAATACAGGATTCCGAAGACCGGTACCGCAGAGATACAGAAGGTTGCAATCTGTGCAAGTACGAATTGTACAAAGTAAATCTTTTTCATATCCCCCTGTGCGGCGGCACTGTCCACCATGTGTACGAATACGGAGTTGATGGTGCTTCGCAGATTCCATACGATGGTCCCGACAAGACCAAAGGATACGGCAATCGTAACTGCGACCTCCGGAGTGGCTCCAGTTGCTATCGCCAAAGATGTTCCGACAACCCCTGCAATGCCGGGATCGCTTGGAATTGCACCTCCGACATTCAGAAACCCAAGAACTACGGTATTGATCGTCGCACCGATGATCAGACCATTTTGCGGATCCCCCAGAATCAGACCGACGATGGTGCCGGATACGAGCGGCTGGCGAATGGATACGTGTACGATTCCTGTAAGCCAGGGTGGTGAGCACAGCGTCATATAATACAAAATTCCGATAAGCGCTGCCTGTAAAAAGTTAATTTCCATGTTTTTTCTCCTCTCATGTTGTTTGAAAACCTAGTAGCTACTGACTGTTTACACACATACTATAATCGCTCAAAAACCTCCCGTCAAATAACGCAAAAGCACAGTTTTTTTACATTCGTGTCACTTAAAAGATAGAAAAAGACGGTGATATTTTCCAATATATGCAAATTATTTCAATATCCGCATATGTGTGCTTTTATTACCCACACAAACTATATCCGTGCTATAATAAGTGTGCAAGCAGACGGCATGCGTGCATTCTGCAGCCCGGAAATTCAGCACCAAAAAGTGGAGGAAGTGTGAAAGAAAATCAAATTTATGAAAAGACAAGTAGCTTGAAACGTCTTTCATGCAATGCCTGTGTCCGCGTGCAAAACGCGGGGAGTGGAGGAAACTATGAAAAAAGCACCTCGAATGAAGGATATTCAAAACCTGATTGCCAGCTATACGGCAAACGGCATTACAGCACACACCTATGATTTCAGCAGCTGTAATGCGCATGACATCGCATTGATTCTGAAAATTGATCGAACCAATGTATCCCGCGTTCTCAATCAGCTGCATCGTGAAAACCGGCTCATCAAGCTGCAGGGACGCCCTACCCTGTATCTCGACGCCGGTGTCATTCACTCATTTTCTACAGAGCCGGTTCCGTATACACTGCCGGTGGGAAGAGATATTCAGGAATACCTGCATCAGGATAAGCTTGTGCGCGTGCGGGAGCACAGCAGCAGGCAAACGCTCACCTACACCGGTATTCATGCGAACGAATCCCTGCATTCCCTGTATCAGGAGCTGTTGGCGATTCTCATGTATCCCCAAGCCCTTCAAAGCTTGGCGCTTTGTGCCCCCTATGGAGAAGGCAAGCATCATTTTCTGAAATTTTTTATAGAAAAGGCGAAGGAGCTGCAGATGCTTGGCAGGCATACACAAATACTGGAGCATGTGCTAAGCGATGCGGCAGATGAGCAGAATCAGATTTATAACATGCATCCGGAGACCCCCGCCTTCCTCATTCTGGATGTACAATGCAGTGATATGCACATTGTACAGCAGGTGGCAGAAAAGCTGCAGAAGCAGCATGCCGCCTTACACAGCAGCTGGAAAGTATGTTACCTGTTTCATGATGCAAATGCGGATATCGCACAGCTGCAGCGGTTTATAGACTATCCGATGGTGTTTCCCAGTTATGAGATGCGTACGCTGAAGGAACGTCTGGAAATCATATTCGCTGAAATACAGCGGCAGTCCGATATTCTGAATCAAACCATCTGTCTGCATAAAAATGTAATCACCTGTATGGCACTTGCAAACAAAGCATATACCACACACATTTCCCTGCAGGAGCTGCGCCGTTCCATCATACGGGCACATTACAGCTTTATTCAGCGCAAGGCCAATGTCATCGATATCACCTTTGAGCATCTGTCCGATGGTATGCTGAACAGCATTCGGGATGTATCCTCCCGCTTTGCACAGCTGCACAGTATCCTCGATCTGTTTGACGGTGATGTGCTTTATTTCATACCGCAGACCTCCTGCCGCTTCTTTACCGCACTGCATCATGCCGTCCTGAATGAGCAGCATCTGATTGACAGCAACGATGATGAGCAGATTGTTTCCATCTGTAATTCCATGCTGAAAAAGACAGAGAAAATAGAGATCAATACAATTCGCTCCATCTTTGTGAAAGAGCTTTACGATCTGATGTTCCCGCTGCTGGCATCCACCCCGCTCAAGCAGAAGGAGACGATGATCTTCGTTTTATTTGAATATCTGCAAAATCTCATAACGGAATTAAAGAATAACACCTATACCCGCAGCTTTACACCGTCACACGGTCTTGGGACAAAGCGCACGGATGCTGTTACGGAGGATATCGCACAGATCATTCAATCCAAGATGGAGGTTGTGCTGCCGCAGGATGAGCGCATTCTGATCAGCACCTACCTGCAGCTGGCCATTCAAAAGCTGGAGGCCAAAACTCCGATACTGTTTGTATGCCACGGGGAGGATATCGCCGCTAATTATGAAAAATACATACGCTCAGCCAATCTTTACGAAAACTGTCATTCGCTCGATTATTCCGAAGCCTGGCGAAGAAAGGAATTTCACCTCTTCCTCGATCACGTATGCGACAGGATCCAGCAGATCGATAATCATGAGACCCTGCTGCTGTTTAGTGATATCGCTCCGTTAACAGAGATTGGCGAACAGATCAGCAGCCGTCTGCATATCGATGTACAAAGCTATGCCCCTATCTCGCTTCCGCTTATTCTCAATACCATATCCGCAATGAAGCACGGGCATGCACAGGAATACAGCCAGCCGCAGACACCAAGTTTTCCTGCTTCCTCTCTCAGTGAGAATTCCCGAACACTGATTGACCGTATTTCCCGTCAGATACTCCAGCAGTCCCTGGTCTTTCTGGATGCGAACAAGGCTTCCTCCTCTTTGATGGTTGTCCTGTTAAATATTTTGAAAAAGCTGAAGCTCGGTTATAGTGATGAAATTACCATCCGTTTTATCATACACGGTGCATTCGTCATCGAGCGTGCCATCCGCAGCGATCCCCTGCCAAACAAAAAAACACGCGAGATTATCAATTCCCATGCCGATGTGTACAATACGATCAGTCTTGAGCTGAATGAATTGAACAATATTTTCAACATCAGTATATCCAAAGCTGAAATTGCCACGATTACACAGATCTTTCTGGAATATATGTAATCAAAAAAATCATGTGCACCCTTTGATGCCCCGCTTCCGGCTTATACTTTCCTATTTCATATCACAAAAAAACGGACCGCTGCGCTATACCGGCAGTTGTCCGTTTTCTTTATGTATGGATGGAAAAATCAGGCAAGCTCAGCCTCGAGCTTTTCAATCCCCTTTGCAATACGCTTCAGGGTTTCCTCTTTTCCAAGGATATGAGCGATTTCAATGGCACCGCCAGGTGTAAACTGCTTTCCGGTGATGGCAGTACGAACCGGCCATAAAATCTGCCCGTTCTTCATTTCCATCTGCTTCGGTAAAGACAGCAGCAGCTCATGCAGATTTTCTTCACTCGACCAGTCATTCAGCTCTGACAGGGCACTTTGTGCCGCCTGCAATGCCTTATATGCAATTTCATAGGTCGTCTTCATTTTCTTATGAATATACATGGCATTATCATATTCCGGCAGCTCGTCAATGAAATCCAGACTTTCCGGAATAGAGGTCAGAATATCACATCTTGGCTGCAGAATGCGTGCAACCGCCATGATATCCACCGGTCTGTGAACGGATTCCTCGATATACGGCTTTGCCAGCTCACAGAATGTTTCCGTGCTCATCGCGCGCAGATACATACCGTTCATCCATGTCAGCTTGTCAATATCAAAAATAGCCGGTGATTTGGAAATACGCTTAATATCAAACACCTTGATCAGCTCATCCAGTGTATAGATTTCCTGCTCTGTTTCCGGTGACCATCCAAGCAGAGCGATGTAATTCAGAATCGCTTCCGGAAGATACCCTTTCTTCACAAGGTCCTGAAAGCTGGCATCCCCGTTACGCTTACTCAGCTTGTGCTGTTCATCCTTCATAACCGGTGGAACATGCACATAGGTTGGAATATCCCAGCCGAAGGACTGATAGATCAGATTATATTTTGGAGTGGAGGACAGATACTCGTTTCCACGCACAACATGCGTGATACCCATCTGGTGATCATCCACGATATTGGCAAAATTATAGGTTGGATAGCCGTCGCTTTTCAGCAGCACGGATTCATCCAGAATACTGTTATCCACCTCAATGCGGCCGTACACCTCATCATCAAAATACGTTTCTCCATCGTGACGAATCGTCTGACGCACAACATATTTTTCTCCCTTGGCAATACGTTCTCTGGCTTCTTCCACAGACACATGCTTGCATGGATCATCGTATTTGAAAGAGATTCCCAGACTTTCCGCTTCTTTTCTCTGCTTTTCTATTTCTTCCTCACCGCAGAAGCAGTAATGTGCGCCTCCCAGATCAACCAGCTGATCGGCATACTCCTTATACATCGGCAGTCGCTCAGACTGTACATACGGTCCGAAATCCCCTCCGATATCCGGTCCTTCATCATGATGCAAACCGACTTCCTTCATGGTATCGTATATGATTTCGACAGCGCCTTCCACGTAACGTTCCTGATCGGTATCCTCGATACGCAGAATAAAATCTCCGTCCTCATGCTTGGCAATCAGATATTCGAACAATGCTGTTCTCAGATTTCCGATGTGCATATACCCGGTAGGACTTGGTGCAAATCTTGTTCTTACTTTTTTCATACGGGCCTTCCTTTCCATTTATTGGTTTCTATATATAGCAGCAGCTTGGCATTTCCACACAGGGTGCTTCCCCGCAATAAAACAAAAAAGTCGCCGAAGCGACTCTCGTTTTTTATTGGCTGGGGTACTTGGATTCGAACCAAGGAAATGCCAGATTCAGAGTCTGGTGCCTTACCGCTTGGCTATACCCCAATCTCTCAGCGGCAACGACATTATTCTACTTGTTTTCCATGCTTTTGTCAATAGCTTATTTTAAAAAATTCATTTTTTTCAGAAGACGGTTCCTATTCACCGATTTATAGTATAGAAAACAGCTTATATTTGGTAAAAAAACAAAACTATCGCATAGCAGTTGTCTCATACATAAAGAAGTCCCTTCTATGGTATCCTTAATTGATTTGTTATTTTTCGATAAATTGAAACTGGAGCTGCTCACCGAAAGGTTAAAAGCAGGAAAATGGCTAATCAAATACAGATATAGCACGAGACCGGTTTTCATGACTTGTATATATAGTAGAGCACTATAATCGCTAAATTGATAATACAATGCAAAAAGAATTACCTTTCCGCATGACATATCCTTATGCAAACAGCCGCTTGAAACGCATCCTCTGAAAAGCTATCCATAATATCTGTATAAGGAATCTAAAAAAAGACGATTATCAACAAATAGAGTATGCAGATTTTTCAAAAGAGAAACCGATAAAATGCAGGAAAGCCATACTCGCATACGGTGTATATCACCCTGCTGGGTCTCTTGCATTTTGTTATCCTATTATATTTTACATTCTCCCTTTTCACGCGATGCTTGACAGCACTTCAAAATCGTGGGATAATTTTGACGAAATCGATGAGAGTAACTCACCTGAGGCTTAACCAGAGATTTGTGCATAGTACTACGCAGTAAATGAAGGAAGCAAGGAAGATATTTGTTTTCTAGATTAGGAGCGATTATGTTCGGATTGAAAAAGAAAAGCAGAAAAGTGGAATTGGTTTCACCGGTTAACGGAAAAATGATACGCTTACGTGATGTACCGGACCAAGTTTTTGCATCTGAAATGATGGGCCCTGGAGTTGCTTTTATTTCCAACGACGGAAACATATGTTCCCCATGCGATGGTGAATTGATGACTGTATTTCCCACAAAGCATGCGATTGGAATAAAGGCAGAGAATGGAGCCGAAATACTAATTCACTTTGGAATTGATACTGTCCAATTAGAAGGAAGTTGTTTCCATCAAAAGATAGATGCAGGAAAAAAAGTAAAAAAAGGTGATTTGATTATAGAAGCTGATATCGAAGCAATCCTCGAGCAAGGGTATAGCATCGATACACCTATGATTATCACAAATGCAAATGAATTCCATGTTACAATTCATCAGGCTGATGCCGTTACTGTAAACACGGCTGCAGTCATATCGATAGAAAAGAAGTAGAGCATATGGAAGTTATAAAAAAGCTGGGAAATAACGCGGCTATATGCAGGGATCATAGTGGCAGAGAACTGATTGCGATCGGATTGGGCATTGGATTTCCAAAATGTCCTTATATCTTAGATGATTTGAGTAAAATTGACCGCACGTTTTATAACGTTGATGCGGAATATCTAAGTCTGTTTGAAGATATTGATTCAAAAATCTTTCGTATTTCTGCCGATGTTATTGATTTGGCAGTTACCATGCTCAGTGTTCCCTTAAAACAAAACGCTGTATTTACATTGGCGGATCATTTAAACTTCGCTCTTGTTCGTCTGAAAAACGGAATGATATTTACAACACCGATAGCAAATGAATTAAGAGATTTGTATCCGGTAGAAGTAAAAATCGCAAAATATACGTTAAATTTATTACATAAAAATTTAAATGTACAATTACCGGAATCCGAAGTATATGCAATTGCCATGAATATTATCAATTCTGAGGAGACCTACACACGGAATAATCAAATCAGCCTTACAGCAGAATTCATTCAGGAAATCGTGAAGATTATCGAAGGACAGATGAAGGTTTCAATTGATACAAATTCATTTAATTATTCCAGATTTGCTTCTCATATGCAGTATTTATTCAGAAGAAAAAGCCAGTACAGTGAAATCAGCAGCACCAATAAAAAATTATTTGAAGTTTTGAAAAAGGAATATCCAGATACCTTTGCCTGTGTGCTGTTGATCAAAGAAATGATATTTCATAAATTTAGCTGGAGTATTGAGGATGAAGAATCCTTATATTTAATACTCCATGTAAATCGATTGTGTTCCCATGAGGGTGTAACGAATGAGTCGGCATAACCTTTGCACAATATAAACATCATCTGATGCTTATCGTGTAAAGGTTTTTATTTTATAGAAAATCAGAGAGGAAAAAACTATTATGAAAAAAGATAAAGCTTTAAAAATTGCAGAAAGTGTATTAGAACAAGTCGGTGGAAAACAAAACATTGCGAAGGTGTTGCATTGTCAAACACGTCTTCGCTTCAATCTAAAGGATGAAAGCATTGCAAATCATGAAAAAATAGAAGCGGTACAAGGTGTTTTAGGTGTTGTAAGAGCCGGTGGACAGGTACAAATCGTAATAGGTCCAGAGGTAAAGGATGTATATAACGAACTGTGTGAGCTGGGTGATTTTGATAACACGGACAGAGAACCTGTTTCTGCCGCAAAAGAAAAAATCACACTGAAATCTATCGGAAATGGAATTTTAGATGCTATTTCCGGAAGCATGGGACCTGCGATTCCAGCCATCGTCGCCTCCGCATTCTTTAAAATGCTGACAGCTATTTTAGGTCCAGAGCTGTTAAATGTCATTGGTGAAGGAAACGATCTGTATACATTATTCACCTTCGTGGGAGACGCTGCATTTTACTTCTTTCCGGTAATTGTCGGTTATACAAGTGCAAAAAAATTCAATCTAAATCCGGTAATGGGGATATTGATGGGCGCAATTTTGATACATCCGACATTTGTCGGTCTGGTGGGTAAACCATTTACTGTATACGGTATTCCCTGCAATGTTCAAAGCTATGCAAGCTCCATTGTTCCGATAATTTTATCAAACTGGGTAATGTCCTATATCGCTAAATTCTTCGATCGTATCGTTCCGGGGGCAATCCGTTCTGTATTTGCACCAGCACTGACAATCGCTGCGATGCTGCCGATTGCATTATGTGTCTTCGGTCCAGCAGGAGCATTCATCGGGCAATATGTAGTAGATGCATTATTCTCGTTGGAAGGAATTGCAGGATTCATCGGGATCGGATTGATTGCGGCATTGTATCCTGTTCTGGTAATGACCGGTATGCATATGGTACTGATTACAACATTATTTCAAATTTTTGCTACCTATGGAAGTGATGGATTCGCCGCAGTAGCTGTTTCCGTCTCCAGCTTCTCTATTATGGGGGTAGGAATCGGTGCTTTCTTCCGATTGAAAAATAAAGAACAAAAGGCACTTGCCCTGTCTTATGGGATAACCGCCATCGTCGCAGGGACCTCGGAGCCGACGATTTACGGTATCTGCACAAAATACAAAAAGCCATTTATCGGACTTTTGGCAGGTGGTTTCTTAGGAGGAGCATATGCCGGTTTAACCGGTGTTATCGATGCGACACTGGTACCATCCTCCAATGTATTTGCAGCATTATGCTTTTTAGGAGGCTCTCAGGCAAATGTAATCAACGGTATCATCGCATGTGCAATCGCTTTTATATCAACCGCTTTATTCGTTTACTTTTTCGGATTTAATAAAAACGAAAAGGATATCCAACGTTAATATCAATGCGATTAGAGAAGGAACTTCTTCCTATAGCTCAGATACACAAAGGAGTGTTCTATGATAAATACAAGGCTTACATTACCGAGTGGTGCGTATGCTGATACGTATATTATGGATTCGGAAATCAATTATTGTGAATACAGAAAGCGACCTGCAATCCTTGTGGCACCGGGTGGCGCGTATGCCGTTCATGCGACAAAGGAAAGTGAACCGGTGGCTATTCAATTCATGCAAATGGGGTATCAGGTATTTGTTTTAAAATATTCGGTAGGCTCAGATCGCTCGCGACCGGAAAAAGGCATTATAAAATCTGCAGTATATCCGCTGCAAGCTGTTGAAATGCTGGAAGCTTTACATATTGTAAAAGAGCATGCCGATGAATGGAACATAGATAAAAACCGAATTTTCTTAATGGGATTTTCTGCAGGCGGACATGTGTGTGCATCTTGTGGTGTACGATGGAATGACCCCGCAATCGTAAAGCAATTAAGCTTTCTCCCGAAAAAAGATGAACTGAAGGCAGCCGGAATTGTTTTAGGCTATCCGTTCCTGGTTCCGAATAGTGATGAATTTTTCAAAAAGCATCCTTTAAAAGCTGTCGAAAAGGTACAGCATATTATGAATTATGTTCTTTATCAATCAGATTTTCCATCACAGAAGGATGTCGAAAAAGTGAATTTGATAAATTATATTTCACAGGATACCGTACCGATGTTTCTCTGGCATTCCATTGATGATCCAGTCATTGATGCTGGAAATTCCACACGCTTTATTTCAAAGCTGTTGGAATATGGCATATCTGCGGAGTATCACTTATTTGGTCATGGCGAGCATGGAAAAGCATTGGAAAACAGTTTAACGCATAAAAGGGATGAGATGATCGATCATCATTTGAACAGTTGGATTTCTCTGGCAGATTATTGGATGAACAGGATAGGTGAAAAGTAAAATGAGAAAAGAAGATTATACGATTTTTGAATATCGAATGAGCAAAGAAATAAAATATGCTGATCTGATTTATAATGAAAAAATGAATGGTATATTCGAAAAAGTCTGTGTAAAAACAAAAACCGCAGGATATGTGGATATGTCGATTTATCGTCCCTTGAGTTGGGATGGGAAGCAGATTTTAAAGCCGGTATTTAACTATCATGGTGGAGGCAATGTATTGGGATACTATGAGCAGGATGGAAAATATTGCCGTTTATTGGCGGATTTAACCGGCTGTGCTATCTTTAATGTAGACTATGTTGTTGCCCCGGAATTTAAATATCCAAAGCCTTTATTTTCCAGCTATGAAGCAATCGCTGAAATACGAAAACGCTGTGATGAAGTAAGGATTGATAAAGAGCATGTTGTCGTAATGGGACATAGTGCAGGCGGTTATATTTCCGCCTGCTTGACACTGATTGACCGAGACAGAAAAGAACTCGGTATCAAAGGAGCCATTTTAGATTATCCGCCATTGCGACAGGAAATCCGTGCAGAATTCAGAAAAGCGAAGGACCCTTCAAAGGCGATATCCGAAAATAGAATGCTGCAGTATATCAACTGGTATTATAATAGCTTTGATGAGCTGAATGATGAACTCGCCTCTCCCCTACTCGCTGATTTGCATGATTTGCCGAAAACCCTGATCCTGAGTGCGGAATACGATTCTTTAAAAAAAGAAGAAAAGGCATATGCAGATAAAATGCAGAAGGCGGGAGGAGATGTAACCTATGTTGAATTTGCAAATTGCCGCCATGGCTTCACCCATGAATGGTTTGATGAATTTATGCCAGAGGAATCCGAAAAAGCATGGAATATGATGGCAGCATTTATCAGAGGGATAATGTAGAAGCATGGCGCAGAAGAACTTAAACTATCATGTAATGCCTCGAAGGGGCTGGCTGAATGATCCGAACGGCTTGGTTTATTTTAAAGAAAATTATCACATTTTCTACCAGGCAGATGAAAACAGTATGGATGGAAGTGTCAATAAAGCATGGGGTCATTATGCAACGAAGGATTTTCAAACCTATACACGTCATGCTACGGCTGTTTCTCCGGATTCCAAATACGATAAGAACGGCGCATATTCAGGAAGTGCAATCATCAGAGATGACATACTGTATGTATTTTATACCGGTAATGTAAAATATGAGGGCCCCTATGATTTTATTCATGAGGGAAGAGAGCATAATGTAATGCGAGTGGAAAGCCGTGATGGAATAACCTTTGAACATAAAAAATGTTTACTGCGAAACAGTGACTTTCCAAAGGATTGTACAAGGCATGTCAGAGATCCCAAGCTGTTTATGAAGGATGGCCGCTATCATTTAATTTTAGGTGCAAGATTGAAAAATGACACCGGCTGTGTATTGGAGTATGTGAGTGATGATTTAGAATCATGGAAGTATGCTCATCGCTATGTACCGGCAAAAGATACAGGATTCATGATAGAATGTCCGGACTACCTGCAATTACAAGGGGAAGCATTCCTTTTATGCAGTCCGCAGGGTTTAAAAAAGCAGGGCTATGAATTTCATAATGTATATGATTGCGGATATTATAAAATCAGCAATCGGCAACTGATTGATTATCAGACACTTGATTATGGATTTGATTTTTACGCAGCGCAAACGTTTTACAACGCAGATCGTAATATACTGATTGCCTGGATTGGGATGCCGGATAATGCATATATCGATCGTTATGAAGCATGGAATCAGACCCTGACGATGCCCCGCTCCATTTTCTTTGATAAGCGAATCATCCAAAAGCCGATACAGGAAATCCTGGCTTTGAGAACAGATAGGAAGCTGTATACGAATGATTTTGTAATCGGTAAATCCTGCAATATCGAATGGGATGCAGACTCCGATTTTTCGCTACAAATGAATGCGATACGCTGCGTGTATAGAAATCATAAATTCACACTGGATTTATCTGCATGCAGCTGCAATCGGCAGGAAAGATGCATTACGCCCATAGAAATCCGTCATGTTTCTGTATTCATTGATGAATCTGTATTGGAAATTTTCATCAATGAAGGTGAATACACAATGACCTCACGATTTTATGATGATGAGCACAGCTTACACGTAACAAGCGAGAATATAAAGCGATTTGTAACATACAACATGAGAGGATTCAATATACTATGAAAAAATTATTAGCAATCGGAGAAGCGTTGATTGATATGATTCCAAGCAATACAGTAAGAATTATGGATGTAGAAGGCTTTCAACCAAAAGTCGGAGGGGCACCGTTGAATGTATGCGGAGCATATACCGCATTAGGTGGAGAAAGCGCTATGATTACCATGCTTGGCAAGGATGCCTTTGGTGAAAAAATCATAAAGGAAATGCAACGATTCCATATTCATACAGAGTATATAAAACAAACGAATGCCGCAAATACATCTTTGGCATTTGTAGCCCTGGACGAACATGCAAATCGAGAGTTTTCATTTTATCGGAATATGGGTGCGGATATGCTTTTATCAGAGAAGGATATAGAGGAAAGCTGGTTTGAAGATTGCTATGGTTTGCATTTCTGTTCGGTTTCCCTTGGTGATTTCCCTATGAAAAAAGCTCATAATCGAGCATTGGAACTGGCAAAGAGGAAAAATCTACTTGTATCCTTTGATCCGAATGTCCGTCTTCCTTTATTCGACGATCACGAATATCTGAGAAGAACTATTCACGAATATATGCACTTTGCTGATATCTTAAAAATCAGTGATGAAGAGGTTTCCTTTATATTTGGAAGCGATCATATAGAAGAACATGTACAATATATATTTGATTCCGGTGTAAAATTACTGATTTACACTGCCGGAAAAGACGGTGCAGCTGCCTATACGAAATACAATACGGCATACGCGGATGGTATTGAGGTAAAAGCAGTTGATACCACCGGTGCAGGAGATGGTTTTATCGGATGTTTACTGTATCATCTATCCAAAGATGATATTCATGCTTCTGATTTGGATGGATTAAGCGAACAGCAATTAAAAAGCTACTTGGATATGTGTAATAAATTTTGCAGTATTTCTGTAACAAAGGAAGGTGCTATCGCAAGCTATCCATCCCGGTAGGATTCACGTTAGGCTATCATCAAAAGCATCCTGTAAGCAAGACCCGCTCACACAGCGTTGTGTGTTTCTGTGGTATCTGTTTTACAGGATGCTTTTTACAATATACGAAAAGCCGGTTCCATTGATAACGTACAGTTCTTTTCCATTGGAATTAGAAGGCTCTTGTTATGCATGCTCATTTGCTTGAACATACTTTGCGCTGGATATAGCGGTACAAAATATGAACGCATCCTCCCTCTTTTCGCGAGGATGTGCGTTCATTTACTGACAGCTTGCAGATCGCAGTTGAATGACATGTTGACTATATGCTTTTTGACATATTCTTGGCAAGGTAAGGTCCTCATATGGGGTTCGTATCTTTGTGCAATCCCCATTAACAAATAAAACCACATTTCCATACTTTCGAACAGTTGTGTTTTCTGGTACAATAGCAGAAGATACAGGAGGGATCTCATGAAGATACTTGATTCTGAAATTCAGCGTTTTTTCAATACCAAAAACTGGAAGATCGCATTGCGTTACCATGATCAGGATGTTGTGGATGAAATTGTGATTAAGGAAAGCATTCCGGGCTTTCTATATGAAATAAATGCTGTCGTTAACGTGTACGGATACGAGAATCACTGCACCGTTCTGCTGAATAGTGCGGGTGAAATTCTGGATTTCTCCTGTGAATGTCCGTATTGCGAGCAGCAGGAGCTTGCCTGTGGACATATCGGTGTTGTCCTGCTGATTGTGTACGATCTAAAGCCGGAGTCCTTCCCCTTCACCTACAGCCCGCTGAACCAGAGGGAGGATGCCTTTCGCCGCTATCTGGAGCAGCAGATGCTGGAGCGCTCGCGTTCCTTTATCGACCGCTACGCCCGAAAGGATCTGGCGAAATTTCAGGCGAACACTCTTCTTGACAAGGTACAGCTGCACGCTCATGCCGCATATGACCATGAGCTTACACTGGATTTTAAGATTGGTATTCAACGAAAATATGTCATACGCAGCATCAGCGGATTTCTTGATGCCATAGACAGGCAGCTGGAAGTTGATTACGGGCGCCAGCTGAAATTCACTCATCACATGCAGGCCTTTGATGAAGCTGCTCAGGCACAGATCAATTTTTTAAAGCAGTATGTCAAGGAGCATGAAACACAGTATTCTTATGGCTACGGCTCCAGCCGCAAGCAGATTACAATTGATTCAAAATCCATGGATGATTTTTATGAGCTTTACAGCAATGATGCCACGGAGTGCATCGATCTGCAGTTTGCGGATGAGGACCGGCAGGAAATCGGACTGCGCATCGATATGCAGGAGGACTTTTTTGTCATCACCACGCTGCTGTCCCTCGATCAGCTTCTGCGTGGAGAAAACCGCTGGTATTATATGGAAGACGGTGTTCTGCAGCGCTTTTCCTCAGAGCTGAGCGAACAGCTGCATGATATGCTGGAGGAGCTGCGTGAGGATCGCCAGATTCTGATACATAAGGATGATATGATCCGCTTCTGTACCTATGTCATCCCGGCAATACGGGAATACGTGCATTTTGAAGGTATTTCTCTGGATACCTTTATGCCGTATCCAATGGAGATTGACTGCTATGTCGATTTGGAGGATAACGGTGATATCTCCATCCGCCTGCTCTATCATTACGAGGACAGCCCCTCCCAGAATGCGTTTGCACCGCATGCCGATTCCTCTTTGGAGCTGGATCATATCCGCCAGTATATCGAAACCTATGCAACACGTCTGGATCCGGATTCCCATATAGCCTATATTGATGAGCATGCCGCATATGCACAGGCCTTTGTCAAACAGGGTCTGGAATACCTGAATCAGATGTGCACTGTATATATCAGTGATGCGCTGAAGCAGATGGAGGCACCGAAAAAGGTACATATGAATGTTGGTGTCCGTATGAAAAACCGTCTGCTGGAGCTGGATGTCACCAGTGTGGATATTCCAAGAGATGAATTATACAGTGTTTTGCGTTCTTATCGTAAAAAGAAAAAATATCACCGACTCAAAAACGGCGACCTCATTTATCTGCAATCCGAGGGTCTGCAGGAAACCGACGAGCTGCTGCAGCAGCTGCATCTGACACCGCAGGATTTAAAAAATCATACCCTGCAGGTGGATACGTTCCATGCCTTTCAGCTGGATGATTTCGCAGAGCACAGCGATCATGTCGAGGTCATGCGGGGAACTGCCTTCCATACGATGATGGAACAGCTGCGCAGTGTGGAAGCCGGAGCCTATCCATTGAACCCGCATTATGATGCCATCCTGCGCGATTACCAGAAAACAGGCTACCAGTGGCTGAAAACAATGAGCGCCTATGGATTCGGCGGTATCCTCGCTGATGATATGGGTCTGGGAAAAACACTTCAGGTCATTGCATGGCTGGAAAGCATGCATCAGGATCATGATCTTCCCTGCTCCATCGTCATCTGCCCTGCCTCTTTGATTTACAACTGGAAGGATGAGATTCAGAAATTTGCCGTTGATCTGCGTGCCCTTTGCATACAGGGAACCAATACGCAGCGCCAGCAGAAAATCAGAGAGCTGCACGGATATGATGTCATCTTCACCAGCTATGATTATCTGCGCAGAGATTATGAGCGCTATGACGGGCACACCTTTACCGCCATTCTGCTGGATGAAGCGCAGTATATCAAAAACCATACAACCAAAAATGCGATTGCAGTGAAGCAGCTGAAGGGCTCCTACCGGTTTGCATTAACCGGAACACCGATTGAAAATTCCCTTTCCGAGCTGTGGAGTATCTTTGATTTCCTAATGCCGGGTTATCTGTATAACTATCATCGCTTCCGTGAGCTGTTTGAACGTGAAATTATCAAAAACGGGAATGAGAAGGCACAGACACAGCTGAAGCGTATGGTGGATCCGTTTATTCTGCGAAGGATCAAGAAGGATGTGCTGCAGGATCTTCCGGATAAGATGGAACAGGTATATTTTCAGGAATTCAATGCAGAGGAAAAGAAAATCTATTATGCCAATCTGGTATCCATCAATCAGGATTTACAAAAGAAAATGCAGATGGAGGAGGTTGATAAATTTCAGGTACTGGCCATGATGACCAGACTCCGGGAAATCTGCTGTGATGCGCGTTTGCTGTATGAAAATGTCACGCTGCCCTCTACCAAGCTTCGCGGCTGTATGGATCTGCTGCTAAACGCCCGAAACAGCGGCCGCCGTGTATTACTGTTTTCCAGCTTCACCTCCATGCTGGAGCTGATTGAGGAACAGCTGCGTGTAGAAAATATACGGTATCTGAAGCTGACAGGGGAAACCAAAAAGGAGCTGCGGCATGCCTATGTGGAAAAATTTCAGAACGGGGAAGCTGACGTCTTCCTGATTTCATTAAAGGCAGGCGGCACCGGCTTGAATCTGACCAATGCAGAAATCGTCATTCATTATGACCCGTGGTGGAACCTTTCCGCCCAGAATCAGGCAACTGACCGTGCCTATCGCATCGGTCAGACGAAGGATGTACAGGTATATAAGCTGATTATGAAGGATACCATCGAGGAAAAGATCATGAAGCTGCAGGAGCGAAAGCATATCCTGAGCGACACCTTCATCAGCAGCAGTGAATCAAGCATTACCAGCATGAGCAAGGACGAAATCATGGATTTGTTTACGATGGAGCCCTTTGTACAGGAAGCGGATTTTGATGAAGCCTATGCCGATTAACATCCCTCCCTTCTTGCGGGTTCAGGAAAGCTTCCTTTATACAATAATACATATAGAAAATCAGACGGCTGTCAAAGCAGCCGTTTTTCTTTGCGGCATAAGCTCTGTTGAAGGCACGCCACCATAGATAATCTTATAGCGAATATAAAGCAAAGCGTATCTATCAGATGTTACAAACCGGTTATTCATGACCATGTCCCCTGATGCATCGTTAATACACACTGCAGGAACCACATCAGCCGTATTCATAGTATGCTCTGATTGGAACCACCGTTCCTTCATCCCCCGACAGGTAATTGCCGTATTCTTATCCGCTATTATGGAGTAACAAAAAGCTGTACAGATGAAGTATACAAGTGTATATCATCCATACAGCATTGACGGTATATATAGAAAGCTTATGCGTGCTTCAGGAATGCCTTATAGCCCTTAGTCGCTTCCCAGATATCAATTTTGCTGGCAATCTCCCATGGCGCGTGCATATTGTGCAGTGCGATACCGCTGTCAATGACCTCCATGTTATACTGTGCCAGAATATAGGCGATTGTTCCTCCGCCGCCCTGGTCAACCTTACCAAGCTCTGCAGTCTGGAAGGTTACATTTTCAGAATCCATGATGTTTCTCAGCTCTGCCATATATTCGGCATTGGCATCGTTGCAGCCACCCTTACCGCGGGAGCCTGTATATTTATTGAATACCAGACCATGTCCCATGAATGCAGAGTTTTTCTCTTCGTTTACTGCTGCATAATTCGGATCAAACGCAGCGGAAACATCACTGCTCAGCATCTTGGAATTTTTCAGTGCACGACGCACATTCAGCTCGCTGTACTCACCAAGACGATCCATAACCTCTGCCACGGTGTTTTCAAAGAAGCGGGAATGCTGACCGGTAGCACCGATGCTTCCGACCTCTTCCTTATCAACCAGCAGTGTCACAGCCGTGCGTTTAACGGATTCTGTTTCCAGCTGTGCCATCATAGAGGTATAGGCGCAGATGCGATCATCATGTCCGTATCCGGCCACCATACTGCGATCCAGGCCGTAATCTCTTGCCTTTCCGGCAGGTACGACCTCGATTTCCGCAGATACAAAATCATCCTCTTCAAAATCATATTTTTCCTTCAGCAGCTTCAGAATGTTTGCCTTGACAGCATCCTTTTCCTCACCATCCAGCGGCATGCTTCCGATGGTTACATTCAGGTCTTCACCCTCGATGACGTTGCTTGCCTTTTTGCTCATCTGATCCGCTGACAGGTGTACCAGCAGATCGCTGATTCCTACGATTGGATCGCTGTCATCCTCACCGATATTCAGCTCGATAACCGTTCCGTCCTTCTTCACGACTACACCATGCAGCGCCAGCGGCAGGGTTACCCACTGATACTTTTTGATACCGCCGTAATAATGCGTATCCAGCATTGCGAATTCCTTATCCTCATACAAAGGATTCTGTTTGATATCCAGACGCGGGGAATCCACATGTGCTCCCAGAATATTGCATCCGGCAGCCATCGGCTCCTCACCGATCAGAAACAGTGCAATTCCCTTGCCCATATTGTTGGCATACACCTTATCACCGCTTTTCAGCGTTTCTTTGTTTTTGATGACATCCTCCAGATTGCGATATCCGTAGGTTTCTGCAATCCGGATACTTTCACTTACACATTCACGTTCAGTCTTGCAGTCGGAAATATATTTTTTATATCCTTCACAATATTCGAATACTTCCTTCAATCCTGCTTCATCATACTTTTTCCAAGCATTTTCTCTCATAGTCTACCTCCGTTGTTCACTATCTTCTATTATAATTCGTATTCATGATAAAGACAACTCCAATACTGCCGATTTATCTTATCTTTCCAGAAGCTCGCGGGAAAGCTTCAGAATAGCCTCCTTGTTCAGGGAATTGTATATGCGTACCTCACCTACGGCAGAGGAAGGCTTTCTGCAAATGCCTCGTTCCTGCAGCAGCTCCTGCACATGACGTGCAGTACCTGCATTGCCATCCACAAGTGCGATATGATCACCAATGAGATTTCGAAGCTGGCTGCGGTAGAACACAAAATGTGTACAGCCTAGGACAATGCTGTCCATGCGTTCCATATCGTAGGGCTTTAGGTATTCACGAAGCGCACTGTTTACCGCTGCTTCATCCTCCAGTCTGCCCGCCTCAACAAGCTCCACCAGCTTTGGACACGGCTGCCGGTAAATGGTATTATCTTCATCAAAGCGGGACATCAGCTGTTCAAACTTTTTTTCCTTCAGTGTAAACTGTGTTGCGAGTACAAGAACATGCTGCTGATGTCTGCCATTTACAGCGGGCTTTAATGCCGGTTCCATTCCGACAATCGGAAGATCGGGATACAGGGTGCGAAGCTCCTTCACACAGGCACTGGTTGCCGTATTGCAGGCAATGACAACGGCCTTGACACCCTGGCTGATAAAAAACGCACAGATGCTGCGACAACGCTTCGTTATTTCCTCTTTTGTTTTTACACCATAGGGAGCAAAGCTGGAATCACCGTAATAGAGGTAATCCTCCTGCGGCATAAGAGAACGCAGTTCCTTCAACACGCTGATTCCTCCCAGACCTGAGTCAAAGACACCAATCGCCTTGTCTATGCTGGACATATGTATCAACCTCCAAAATCATATACAATAAACATTATACCCTTTTTTTGGAAAGCTTGCATCTGTTTTGAAGAAAATCAGACACGTTTGCAAAGGAGTAATGATAGTCAGGTAGAACACGCTTCTTTCGGCATAGAGCCAGTCGGCAAACAGTTCATTGTATCAGCGGTTGTATGGAAAGTAAAAAGCAGCTGTATGCGATACAGTTAGAAAGACAGCCGCAAGGTGCTCTTACAAATAGAAACATTCCCGCACATAGAAACAGAACATATGAAAAAAGAAACCGGATAGTATTTTCAAAACCATACGATCTTGGTTCCTTTATCCATAGAAATATTATGAAAGGAAAAACCAGACAGAGCGGCTGACATTTCCTTTTTACAGGAGCTTCATCAATGGAAGACAGCACCTATTCAATCTGACGATTCCTATCCTTACGCATACGCTGTACAGTGATGGGAAGGCCTCAGACGAAATGCATGACAGCAAGCTTAAATTCATGATACTTTTCTTCATAAATAAGCAGTGCTGAATATCCTCCAGCATCAGGGCACGGCAAACACCAAGTCAATACGCTTTTATATTTTTCTTCATAATTGTTTAATCTGCAGTATATCCGCTTTCTATGATTATAGGTAGAGACATGAACTAGCTATCTTTTTCACGTGTTCGCATCTCTTTCAACGTGAACTACCGCCTTCTCCACCCTCTTATCCCAGATAAGCGGAATATAGCTTGTGTAAAGATATATGAATCGGTATAATGGACATATGAGGTGAGCATAAATGCTACAAATGACAAAACGACAGAAAAAACTGGTTGCATGTCTGCACAATCATCCCAGTGAATTCCGCAGAGCGGACGATTTAGCAAAGGATCTGCAGCTATCGCAGCGTACCATTCGCAATGAAATTCGGCAGATCAATGATCTGTTCGACGAACCGTTCATACTCTCCTGGAAGGGAAAAGGCTATCAATTAAATCCAAATAATCAGCTTCCAGACGACGTGATGGATGTAGAGTCTGATAGTGGCAGCCGAAAGTTTCATATTCTGAAGCAACTGCTTTCCTGCGATCAGGTGAATTACTATGAACTGGCAGATGCATACTACATCAGCGAATCAACGCTAGATAAAACCCTGCAGGAATTGAATCACATCATACATACACGATACGAAAACATTAGCATTCAGCGAATCAACAGTCAGGTACAGATAGACTGTGATGAGAAACAGAGAAGACTTGTATATTCCTGCTTCCTCGTTCACGAGATTCAGGAATATGATTTTGATATCCGCAATTACACAGGCTTCTTCAGCTCCTGCAATATTTTAGAATTAAAAAGCTACATCGTAAGCTTTAATCGAAAGCACCATCTGGGCATGCGGGATTTTGAGATTTTTTCATTTATTCTTCATATCGCTGTTATGATGGAACGCATTGCAAAGGGCTGGGACATCAATAACCCCAAAGAACAAGCAGAAGAAAAATCACAAAAGCTGGCTGAAGAATTTTACAAAGGCTTATATGAACAGCAGCATATCATCCTGTCCTCCTCGGAATTAAATTATCTAGCCTTGCTGTTTTCAGGGAAAATATCTCGGATTACATCAGAAAAAATTCAGGATTACGAACAGTTTATTGAGGATATTATAAGGGATATCAAGCAGATTTATGATATCGACCTGTCACAGAACGAATCCTTCCGTGACAGCCTGCTTGTTCACCTACTGGGTCTTGATGCACGTATAAAAACCAATTCCTTTTTAAGCAATCCTCTCATTCAGGATACAAAACAGCATTTTCCATTTTTATATGATATGAGTGTTTATGTAGCATCCCGTATACAGCAAAAATTTCATTGTGCGCTGATTGAGGATGAAATAGGTTATCTGACACTGCACCTCATGAATGCGGTAGAAAAAATCCAGCAGAAACTGACCAGAAACATCATATTGATCACCTCTTTGGGCAGAGCACAAAATCAATATTTGATATCGAGGCTGACAAATGCTACCAGTCATTTTCTTATTGAGGTCATTCGATGTGTATCCATCTTTGAAACATCTCAGATTGACGAGCTTACAGCAGATCTAATCGTTTCAACCATGCCTATGAAGCTGCATACAGATATCCCGATATACACCTGCAGTAATTTCTTGCATGATGCGGAAATCGAACAGATTCTCATGCTGCTATCAAAGGAAGAACATCCCTCCAAGCGGTTGCAGCAGCTTGGACAGTTTTTTGATGAACAGCTCTTTTTTACAGAAATGGATTTTACCAGTGATCGGGATGTAATCCGTTTTTTATGCGACCGACTCATGGAAGCAGGCTGCTGTGATGAAGAATTCTATGACAAAGTCATAGAAAGAGAACGGATCGCCCCCACAGCATATGGGAACCTGTTCGCGATACCTCATCCCATTGAGAAATGTGCATTTCGCAATGCTATTGCCGTATGTACACTTAAGCATCCTATTGTATGGCAGAGTAAGAAGGTTCGTATCATTTTTCTATTCTCCTTATGTCCCGGGCATAATCGTGATTTCGAGGATATCTTTGAACAGCTGGTAAGTCTTCTCAATGATGTCAGCAACGTCAAGCTGCTGCTGCGTCAGACCACATTATCCGGCTTTCTGGATACCTTCAGCTCACTTTAGCTATTTGTTGTATAATAGTGAATCGTGTAACCTTCATCCAGATAACAGATGGAACTGCTGTGTAAATGTCTCATCAGCCATGGCACCATAGCCTTGCATCCCGCTATCTCACAGCCTGCGTGATTTACAACAATCATTGGAATATGCTGATCGATTGCATACTGTGCAGCATCATAATTGTTGATGCCGTCGTCACTAACGATGACCGCATCCGGATAAAATTCCAGAAGCTCATAAAGATTCGTTGCGGCGCCACATCCGATGGCAATTCGATGAATCTTTTTTTGTGGATCCCCAAACATATAAACTCCCTGTTCACCATCCTGACGTAAGACTTTAGCGACATGATGTGCCAGTGCCTCCGCAGTCATTTCAGGTATGGATGCCGCCTGATAGTAAGAGGATACAATACGCTCTTCAAATTTGAATCCAAGCCTGAAAGCCCATTGATCTGCAACGCCGTATTCCTTAATACAGTCCCACACATCATGACAGCGGTAAACGCTGATTCCATGCTCCTGCAATATCCTTTTCTTTTCTTCTGCCGCTTTGATTGCAGCTGTATGCATCTGTGTAGAGCATTGATAAAACGGATTTTCATGCGTTATGATGAAATTGACCTTTTGTTTCACTGCTGCCAGTATCGCGCCTTTGCTCGCTACCCAGCATATTCCGATTCGTCCCACTTCCTGCTGATCATCTCCAAACAGAAGATGATCTCTTGTTTTCATATTGCGGTGCACCCAGGTGCCCTCCTGTTCCAGCAGTGCTGTAACTTCACATATCTTCATAGCAATAGTCTCCTCTTCATAAATTTCAGATATCGAAAAAACACATCAGAGATGTGCTTTTCACATAGTTTTATTCTTCTGTTTCTTCCATGGCTTCCAAACGAACACACTGTTTTTCATGTGCCTTGAAGAACGGATAATACATGGCAATGTCAAGAATAATCAGAGCAATAATCAGGAACAGTGCACGAATATCCATCGTTGACAGAAATGCTCCCGGAAGGGATGGCATCTGCCACGAAAGCATGGCAAATGTTCTTCCTATGATGTTATACTTCATCAAGGTAAAAGCTATGACTGCATTCACTGTTGATGTCATAAGAAACGGTATGAGATAAAACGGATTCAGCATAATCGGCACACCGAAGATAATCGGTTCACCAATACCGAAGAAGGATGGGAGTATGCCAATACGCCCCACTGTTTTCAGCTGCTTTGATTTTGAGCGAACAAGCAGAATCGCTAATGCTAATAGAGAACCGCAGCCTCCGATAATGACGAAATATACCCAGAATGGTGTTGTAAATACATGTGGCAGAGCTTCTCCGGCAGCTTTCGCCGCTGCATTGATTGACAGATTTCCATCACGAATCGGTCCCAATACACCAGCTAAGGCAGCATCATGGATACCGAAAAACCAGAAGAAGTGTACCAGCAGGGTCATAATCACTGTAAACAGGAGACTGTCCGCTGCCTGGAAAGAAGGAGCCATCGCCCCGTATATAAACCCCGGAAAGGTTGTGTTAAACGCATGGAATACAGCATACACTGCCACATAGCATGAAATGATGATAAAGCCCGGTACCAGTGATGCAAATGTTTCAGATAATGATGCCGGTACGCTTGGCGGTAAGGTTATCCTTCCCCAATTATGGGAACGCATGAAATGGTATGCTTCTACTGTGAAAATCGCAATGATGATCGCCGGCAAGAGACCGCGCCCATCCATATAGGAAATCTCCGCAATCTTTCCATCCCAGCCTAATTGCTGCGGTGTTAGTACGAGCATTAGAAACCCACATACAGAAAGCATGGTAGGCATCAATACATCGTGCTTGAAATGCTTCGTCAGAAAATAGGTAATACCAATACATACATAAACCGCCATTCCCCCCAGTGTTAATGCGTTGATCCATGACAGCAGCGTAGCATTATCCTGTGCAAAGGATGCCCATGCCAGAAGAAAGCCGTTTGTTGTCTCCTCTGTAACCGGTGCTGCACCGATGACGGCAGCCACCCCACCCATCAGTGTAATCGGCATTAAGGAAATGAATGCATCACGTATTGCTTTTAAATGCCTTTGTGAACTTAACTTATTAGCCAGCGGCAGAATATGTTTTTCTATCTTCTCGTTAAATGTAGCGAAACTCATAACTGTTCTCCTCCTTCTATACATCAGTCTTTCAGTATTTTTTTGATTTCTTTATATACACCCTTGCCATCCATCATCCCGTAATGCTGTGGTGCAATGGCTTTAACCGGAACTGCTACCTGTGCTTCTATTGTCGGAATCTGATGACGAATCTGCGGACCCACCAGAATCAAATCCACTCCATCCATATAATTGATGAACTCTGCCTCCCCATAGGCATGAACCTCCATCGTACCTTCACTCGCCTCCTGAATACGTTTCGCCAGCATTCCTGTTGACATTCCCGCATTGCATACCAGCATAATCTTTTTCATAGTCTTTCCTCCCTGTCTCAGCTCTTTTGCTGCTCAATCATATTTTTAAACCAGTAATAGCTCTTCTTCGGTTTGCGCTGCAACCCGTTTTCAAAATCTACGGCAACCAGGCCATACCGCTTTTCACAACCATTCTTCCAGGAATACAAATCAAAGGAGCTCCATGCGAAATATCCGCGTACATCAGCACCGGCCTCCATCGCCTCATGCATTGCCTGCAAATGATCCTTCATAAAGGATATACGATAATCATCCTCCACTTGTTTCACTGTAACATCCTCATACATTCCGATTCCGTTTTCTGTAATATAGACAGGTAGATTGTATTTCTTCTTCACCTCAAGCAGACCATCCTTTAGTCCCTTTGGATAAATTTCAGTATCCCATTCCGTATAGGTACTGGCAGGATCATGCATAACCTGTTCAAACCAGCCTTTGACAATCACTTTGCTGCTTCCCTTTCCCTGCTTTCCGCTATTGTTCACAATAAAGGTGGTTTCTCCTTCTGTATACGGCTTGACCAGCGTACGCGAGTAATAATTCAATCCCAGGAAATCAACGGTGTAATCTTTGATAATCTGCAGTTGTGCGGGCTTTATCATTGAAAGATCATACGTTTTAGACAGCTCACTAAGCAAATCAACCGGAATTTCTCCTTTGGCGGCAGTATCCAGAATCCAGTTGTTGCAATAATTATCTGCATAGCGCATGGCGATCCTTGTATTTACCGTGTCATCGACCCCGTTCACCGGTGTAAAGCTGTGCACAATACCAATCGTTCCGGGATATTTTCCCTGACGGAATGCACGAACACCAAGTGCACTGGCATACATAACATGATAAGCCGCATGAATCATCGCCTGTGGATCCTGTCTGCATGGCGGATAATTACCAATTAAATAACCGCTTGCTATAAACCATTTCGGCTCATTGAACGTAACCCAATGATTTACCTTCTCATGAAAATTGTCAAAGCATACTCTGGCATAGGTTTCAAAGGCCTCACAAACTTCTTCATTCTGCCAGCCTCCGCAATCCTCCCAATACTGTGGAAGATCCCAATGATACAGTGTTACAAACGGTTCAATTCCATATGTATGACAGGCATCCAGCAGCCGGTGATAAAAAGCAATTCCCTTTTCATTTATCTCACCTGCTTTATTTTTGATGATTCTAGGCCATGATAACGAAAACCGGTATGCATTCTGCCCGCCCTCTTTCATCATACGGATATCCTCTTCAAACCGATGATAGTGATCACTTGCAATATCTCCGTTTTCCAGCCCTTCTTCATGCAGGTAATGATCCCACATAGATTCTGCTTTATCATCCAGATTCCATGCCCCCTCACATTGGTAGGAGGCACTCGCACCACCCCATAAAAATTTATCGCTCATAGTTTTCCATCCTCTCATATAACTCAATCAGCTCTCCACTCATCTCCACAGCGATGGAGGAGGAAGCAATGTGATCTTCTGCGTGAATCAGTAGAAGATTCATATCCAGCTCACCTTCCTGATTAGCCATGATGCGCAGCAGCTTCGCATGGAGCTTTTGTGCCTCCACCATTTCTTCTTTCGCTATGCTCAGCTTTTTTTCACCTTCCTTAAATGCATTGCTTTTTACAAGCTGTAATGCTTCATAGGCAGTGCTGCGCGCATTCCCGCTGTGTAATATCAGCTGAAAAGAATATTGCTCGGTATCAATCATCATAATCTCACTCCTTCTTTAACTGCCTTTATCTTACACCTTTATTTCATTCATTAAAAATTTACATTTGCCGCTGTGCAGCGGTAAATTCACAACCTATTTCAATAGCTGATTACAGATTACACGAAAGACATAAAAATACAGTTGACTTCCTTTCCAGAAAAAGGTAAAATTAAATTACAATTAAGAATCATTCTTAATTTAGTTATAGAGGAGATAAGCATATGAGTAAACATTTATCCATGGATGTACGGGTTCCAATCGAGGAAGGAAACCCGGCCATTCGCAGAATCGAAAGTCTTTGTATCAAATGCGGACAGTGCCGGGACGTATGTCAGAAACAGATTTCCGTCGGTCATCATTACGATCTTTTAAAAACCGGTGACACTGCTATCTGTATTCATTGCGGACAATGCGCCAATGTCTGCCCTACCGGTGCCATCACAGAAATTCAGGACTGGATGCAGGTACAGTCTGTCATTCAGGACAGCAGTAAAACCGTAATCGCCATCACGTCACCAAGTGTCCGCGTTTCTCTGGGAGAGGAATTCGGTATGCAGCCGGGAAGCTATGTAGAGGAGCAGATGGTAGGCAGTCTTCGTGCACTTGGATTCGATTATGTGTTTGATACCACCTTTGCCGCAGATTTAACAATCATGGAGGAGGCAAGTGAGTTAATTGAGCGTATACAGACGAAACAGCCGCTGCCGCAGTTTACCAGCTGCTGCCCTGCCTGGGTGAAATTTGCAGAAACCTATTACCCGGAGCTGCTGCCCAACATATCCACCAGCAAGTCCCCGATTTCCATGTTTGCGCCAACCATCAAAACATGGTTTGCGGAGAAGGAAAGTCTGGATGCAGATGATATTTACGTTGTAGCCATCACGCCATGTACAGCGAAAAAGTTTGAAATCATGAGAGAGGAATTGAGTGATGCCGCAAATTATCTGGACCGCAAGCCAGCGCAGGACTGCGACCGTGTCGTCACTACAAGGGAACTGGCGAGCTGGATGCGAGCGTGCAATCTGGATTTGGAAAGCGTAGAAGAAAGCGATTATGATTCTTTAATGCCAAGAGGAAGCGGTGCGGGCATTATCTTTGGAAACACCGGCGGTGTTATGGAAGCGGCGATTCGCAGTGCATATTATTTTCTGACAAAAAAGCAGCCGCAGGAAGATCTTCTCCAGCTGCAGGCTGTGCGTGGTTTAGAGGGTGTTAAAACGGCTGAACTGACGATTCAGGAGCTGCCTTTGAAGGTGGCGGTTGTTCATGGAACCGATAATGCCAGAAAATTTCTGCATCATATAAAAGAGAGCGGTGAGCATTTTGATTTTGTCGAGGTTATGACTTGTCCGGGCGGCTGTATTTCAGGCGGCGGACAGACAAAGCATATCGGCGAGGATATGGATACTGTTCGGAAGGCAAGAATTCAGTCCCTGTATGATAAGGACAGCACCATTACACTGCGCAACTCCCATGATAATCCGCATATACAACAGGTATATGAAGAGTTCTATGGAAAGCCGCTCAGTGACCTTGCTGAGGCTCTGCTGCATACAAATTATGAAGCAAGAAATGATTTACAGGAGGATCCATCCCGCTATGAAGCCATGTTTCAGGAGGATGTTCCGACACAAAATCCGGTTGAGGAGCCAACTGTGAACATACGCTACCGCTGTACCATCTGCGGTTATATGTATGAGGGCGATATCACAAAGGAAAGCGATGATTACAAATGTCCGATCTGTACAGTTCCTAAGGATATGTTTGTTAAGGTGGAGGACACACCTGTACAGGAGCCTGTTATTGAACAGAAAAGCATACGCTACCGCTGTACCATCTGCGGTTATATTTACGAGGGCGATATCTCAAAGGAAAGCGATGATTACAAATGTCCGATCTGTACGGTTCCTAAGGATATGTTTGTTAAGGTGGAGGACACACCTGTACAGGAGCCTGTTATCGAACAGGCAAGCATACGCTACCGCTGTACCATCTGCGGTTATATCTACGAGGGCGATATCACAAAGGAAAGCGATGATTATAAATGTCCGATCTGTACGGTTCCTAAGGATATGTTTGAAAAGCTTTAAACAATACTGTAATACCGGTGCAACAAGCAGACTATGCCAGTATCGCATGAAAGAAAAGAATAAAGCAGTCATTTTCTTGTAGGGCATTCCCCTGCTTACAGATACTGTGTAAATAACGAAAAGAAGAAATAATTTCTAAAAAGTCAGAACTTATTTCTTCTTTCAATTTTTTACAGCTTCAGCTATTCTTCATTATCTGGAAAGGTCTATTGGTAGTCTTTGCACTTTTGCTGTGCAGGTGAAACAAGGCTTGCTTATAACCCTCATATCATACAGCGATTCGCTTCCTTGCCTATCCACAGGCAGCATGTAACAGAGTCATTTCGAGCTGGCTCTGTTTTTTTATACGAGATCAGAATAACGCTTTCTCTGTTTTTTATCCGCATACATCGCCTGATCTGCCTGACGTATCAAAGCGTTTAATGTAAGAGGTGCCTGCCCCCATGCGGAACCGACTGCTGCTGTCACAGCTATATTTCTTTGCTTTGCAAGGACCTCCATTTGTTTGTTGCAGGCTTCAATCAAGGCAGCAAGCTCAAGCTCATCTCCATCGCAGACAACAACAAGGAATTCATCACCGCCATAGCGGTAACCGTGAATCCGTTCACTCGTAATGGAACGAATACCATTTGCCACAAGCTTCAGCAGAGTATCCCCCATATCATGTCCCTGCGCATCATTTACCTGCTTGAGATGATTCACATCAAAGAATAGGATACCGCAGGCGGTCAGCTTCTGATATTCTTTGTTTTTCATACGGGCAAGCTTGGTCCGGTTGAACAGATTCGTAAGCTCATCATGCTCCGCAAGCTCTCGTTCCTCCAGTGCAAGCTGTTCGGTGAGATCGGTATAATAGCCGTTGAGATAAAGAACATCCTCCCCATCATCGGTTACACGGTAAAACACCTGCATCGGTATATACGTTCCATCACTTCGGAAATGACGCACCTTCAGCGTACGCGTATCCCGTTTGGCTATCATTTCTCTCAGCTCGTTCCCCAGCCGGCTTCGATCCTCAGGATGTACACCGGCATAGGCATTGCTGCCGTAAAAGGTCATGCATTCATCATGATCCATACCGCTCATACGGCAAAACTCCTGATTTATAAATTCCGGTACAATTCTTCCATCCGCGCAGATTTTCATCTGAATGAATCCTCCGGGCATATCGTTCATTAAATCATGCAGTACCATATTATCTCTTAAAATGCGTGCCTCATTATTTCTACGCAAAATAATCATTGCCATATAATCGCCTAATGCGGCCAGATGATCCACATGCGTTGCATTCCGCCCCGGATTATCAACTCCCATAAAGCCGCTTAAGCTATCGGCAATCCATAAAGGAACAAGCAAGAGACTGTGAACACTTGGATTCATTAAAATTTTCTTTTCCGCCGCATGATCAACATGCAGCAGATCAAAATTTTCTATACATACATTTTCCTTCCTTCTCAGAAGCTGTAATGAGTATTCCTGATGGGCATACGGTACACATTGCCAGCTGTCTTTTCTTGACGCAACACCTTCGGCATACAGCTCATACGTATTTTTGGCTATCTGTTTTTCATCATCCAGTTCAAAGATATATACCCTGTCCCCGTTAAAATACTCCATTGTTTTCTCCAGAGTTTTGTTAATCGCCTCATCCGGATCGCCGCTAATCAAAAGAAACGTGCTGCATCGTTTAAGAAACGTAGCTGCTCATTGCTTTCCGAAGCAAGCTTTTCCGCTCTGTGCTAATCCGCAAGCGCTGTGCTGAGTAGTCGTGTTTCCTCACTGATCTGTGTATAGGTAGCATAGATAACGGTATTTTGATCCTTGCGGGAAACAATTCGCCCCACAAGATGAAATGCGATATAACCTCCTCCGCCTTTTTTTACGCGAATATCACATTCCAGCTCATGATCCCCTTGAATCGCCTCTGTGATACTGCGCATCATACCATCACGGTCATCTTCATGGACAGCCTGTATATAATCATAAATCTGCAATTTCATCCTCATGTCTGTTTACAAGCTCTGCATAACGCTTATTGATATGTGGAGAATTGATAATCCCATCTGCCGTCACTTCAAATATGATTGCCCCGCAAGGCAGATTATCCAGCAGCTCCTTCCTGCGCTCCTCCAATTCCACCTGCATTGTCATATCTGCATAGTAAGCATTTATAAACTTGACTCCATCCGGCTCCGTTGCCGTTCTGTAGAAAGCCTGAAAATGCATATATCCGTTTTTTGTATGAAATAAACGGATACGTGCGGAAAAGATGGAATCCTCCGCAATTGCCTTTTCGACCTTGTGCTGCAGTTCTTCAATATCATCAGGGTGTACCCCGGCATAGGCATTTCCCGCATAAATTTCCATAACCTGTTTATGACTCATTCCCATCATCTGACAGAAGCCGTCGTTAACAAAGATCGGTACCGGTCTTTCCCCTGATAAAATCTTCATTCGGACGAAGCCTCCCGGTGTGTCGTTCATCAAGCGCTGCATGCGTTCATTGTCGTTTTCCATCTTCCTTACATGATCACGGCGAATCAGCATAGTTGCCATATAATCTCCGATTGCCACAAGCTGATCAGTATGCTTCATATTTTTCTGCGGGTCATCAACTCCCGTATATCCAATCAGCCTGCCTTCGCTTTTGATTGGCACCAGGAACACCTTACGAATGCCCTGTCGGGTCAGCACATCCTGTTCCTCCTTGCAGAATACCGGCATATCTGCCACATTTTCAATACAGATGTTTTTTCCCTGGCGAAACTCGCTTAGCACATAGCGCTGTGAGGTATAAGGAAGTGCCTGCAGGTTTTCCTTTTCTGATTGAACGCCCTTTGCGCATATTTCATAGGTGTTGGTAGTTATCTGCCGCTTATCATCCAGCTCAAAGATATAAGACCTGCTTCCGTCAAAATGTTCGAGAACCTTTTGTAACGCTTTATGAATGGCTTTATCCGGATCCTTATCAATCAGAAGATACCTTGATATATCATTCAGGAATCGCAGCTGCTCGTTCGCCTCCTCGGCCAGTGTCTCCGCCTTTTGCTGATCGGCAAGTGCCCTGCTGATGGACAGCTGCTCTTCTGAAATCGGAGTAAATGTAACATAAAGCAGCATGCTGTTATCGTCCTGCCTCTGCGTCCTTCCAATAACATGCATCGGAAGATATTCCCCATTTCCCTGCAGGATACGGAAGTCATATTCCAATCCCTCCTTGTCCTTTGAATTTTTTATAAACTGCAGTACCTGCTCCTGATCATCCGGACATATCGCCGATATTGCATCATCCATATGAATCTGGTCTTCATTGCGTGATACCAGCTTTAAAAACTGCTTGTTGACATGCCGCACACACAGGATACCATCCTTCATTTCATATACTGCTGCACCGCATGGCAGATTATCCAACAGCTCCCGGCGCCGTTCCTCTTGCTCGTTTTCTTCCGTTATATCCGCATAATAGCCATTCATATACTGTGCACCATGAATATCCGTTGTCGTCCGGTAATACACCTGAAACTGCATATATCCCTTTTCTTTATGGTAAAAGCGTACACGTGCAGAAAAGATAATATCCGCATCCATGGCTTTTATGAGCGTTTCACGCAATCCGGCGCGATCCTCGGGATGTACACCGGCATACGCATCATTTGCATATAACTCCATTACCTCATCATGGCTCATCCCCATCATTCGACAGAATCCGTCATTGACAAACACGGGAACTGCGCCTCCCTCAGGAAGCATTTTCATTCGTACAAATCCACCAGGTGTGTCATTCATCAGGCGCTGCATATTAACATTGTCATTTTCAATTTTTGTCAGCAGATCACGGCGATTGATCAATACAGCCACATAATCACCGAGTACCGCAAGATGCTCGATGTGATTCATCGCACGCCGCACCTGTTCTACACAAAGCACGCCAATCAACAAATTGTTTCTTACCAGAGCAACAGCAATCAGTGAGCTGACACCGCGGTTCAGCAGCTGCTGCCGTTCGAAAGAGACGTTGTCCTTCAGCTTGTGAACATCCTCAACTACGATATGGCCTTCACACTTCAGTACTTCAGCCCAGTGTGACATTTCCGTAAATCGAATCTGCTGCCCTGTAACATCAGAAGAGCTTGCACCATCAGCGCAAACCATATAGGAGATGGTTCCCGCTTCCTGTTTCCTGTCCAGTTCAAACACCAGAGCCCGCTCAGCGTCGAAGTATGTAAGCTGCCGCTTCAGCAGATTCTTCATCGCTTCTTCTGTATTGGATTTGCTCAGCACGCTTTTAGATATCTCATTGAGAAACTGCAGCTGTTCGGTCATCTCTGCAGCCTTGCTCTGTATCTGTTTCTGTTCTGTGATATTTTCCAGCAGCAGATAAATAACATCACAGGTACTGCTTTGCGCGATCACCCTGCCGGAATAGCGAAGATATTCTTCATGGCTGTGCGAATCCTGCATCAAAACCCTCATTTCTCCACGCATTTCCGAGCTCTTCTGCTTGCTGTTGTACACTTCGTTTTGGAACCGGTAGATTTCCGCATCTGACATAAGAGAAAAAAGATCGATCTTAAGCAGCTCATGCACGGAGTGCTTCGTGTTTAGCTCTTTCTGAAATTTTTCATTCGCACGAATGATCTCACAGTGCTTTTCTGTGAGCTCTACGACACAGGCACCGCCTACATAGCTGTTGAAAATCAGACTTTCTATGGATTCAGCATTCCAAAAGGCGTTTCCATCCAATGCATTGATCATTTCAAAGGTATTCTTTTTATGTATTCCGCTGTTCTGTTCCAGCAGGCATTCATAATCCTGTACGGCATCGGTTTCGCATACAGATATCCCTGAATAAATGGACAGCCGATCGAGCAGAGAAAATCAGCCTGCTCCTGTGTTTCTACGCCCTCGGCAATGACCTGCATACCAATCCATTTGGACATCCGAACGATGAATTCAATGATATTGCCATCCCTGCCGGTACTGTCTTCTCCGGAAAGAAAACGCATATCCAGCTTCAATACATCCGCAGTAACATCCTTTAATACATTCAGGGAAGAATATGCGCTGCCGAAATCATCTATTTCGATTGTGAAGCCATATGTCCGCAGTCTTTCCACAACATCTATGATGCGTACAACATCGAAGGAAAACGCAGATTCCGTAATTTCAAGCTGCAACAGGTGAGCCGGTATTTCATGCTTTTCCACAAGTCCTGTGAGCACTTCATACACATCACTTTGTAAGATATCCATACGGGATACATTTATTGAAATCGGCAGAGTGCACGTTCCCTCATCCAGCCATTTCCGAAGCATTTTGCATACTTCATTCCATACATACTTATCCAATTCATAAATAAAGCCGTTGCGTTCAAAAACAGGTATGAATACATTCGGGGGAATCATCACATGATGCTCACTGCTGTTCCAGCGTACAAGCGCTTCTGCACCAATCATCGCCCCTGTTTCATGATTGTATTTCGGCTGCAGCCAAACTTCAAACTGATGGCTGCTGAGTACAAAATCCATTCTGCTGATAATATGCTGCTCCTCCTGAATCTGTTTCTGCATCTTCCCGTTGTAATAGGCAAGAGAAACATTATAACGTCCTTTCACCGTTCTTCTAGCCAGTAGTGCCTTATTCATTATATCGCTGAATGAAAGCTGCTTATCCTTTATGATGTAACGGCCGATGCTTAATTGAAGTCTGATATGGATCCCGCGATCTCTGAAATCATCTTCCAGAGACATCATATTTTTCTGCAGGTGCTCCGGTGTACCGCTTGGAAGAAGCATGGCAAAATTATCAGCGGATACATGACATGCGATACCGTGATACATAGATGTAAATTCCATAACGATTCCAGCTATTTTCTTAAGTACATAATCCCCGGTTTTCTGTCCGTATTGTGCATTGACCGCCTTATTGTGCATTGACCGCCTTAAAATTATCAATATCAAAGCAGGAAATAAGATAGGTGGAGGAGGGATGATTCGCTATCAGCTCTGTCGCTGCACGCTGAAACAGCTCACTTGTGTATCCTGTAAGAGAATCAATCTGGCGGCTACTGTTCAACAGGGCGGCTTTCACACGCACAAGTGCGATCTGAGGGCGTACAGGCTTTGTTATCACATCGGCTGCTCCACAATCCAGCGCATAAACATAGCCCTCCTCATCCCTGCTGTCTATAACAGCAATCACAGGAATTTCCGGCATCATTCCATCATGCATGGAGGTTATCAGCTCTGCGGTATTCTCTACAGAGGAATCACACAGTACGGCACTGATCACGATTTGCTTCATCAGATGAAGTGCCTGCTTCATATCCTTTGCTTCGACAACATTATATACCGGCTGAAATATCTCACATAATTCAGAACAATCTCCACCCTGCTCTGTCGCAAGTATCAGGACAGCTTTTTTCATATCATTCGATGAACTCATTCGGATGACACTCCCTTCTCGTATTCAAACACTTTCCAAGGCTGATACAGCAATAACATTTTCTTTAGATTCCCTAAGCCTCATACCATATAAATTAAAATATCATATGAAATATTTTATGAAATTTGCATATCAGAATCCTTTCGATATCATGTTATAGATTACAGAATATACCGGCTTTCTTTTTTAAATATATAGGATAATTTTAAATTATCCCATCTAAATGCATTATATTTGCTGTTACCAAGAATATCAAGACATATTCGAATGAATTACAAAAAGCGGATGCTTCACAGCCAGTTCCATGCACTCATATGATACATTATGACAAATATATTCCCTGAATTCAATATTTTGTTTCCTCTGTGCTGTTTCAACCGATGCTTCAAATATAGGATGCTTTATTTCCGGATATGATGCAGCAGAAGAAAACAGAGAATCCACTGTGTTCTCTGTTTGTTTAATTATTCAAAATTTTATGTACACTTTGCCAAGGTATGCGGATTATTTTTTTAAGCGTTTCTTTCTTTCATTTCACACAGAAGAAGATGTAGTTTATCCTCCATGGAAGCATCATCAAACTGACAGGTGCCGACAACACGGTGACCGCCACCGCCATATTTCAGCATCAATGCCCCGACATCAATCGTACAGGTTCTGTTCAGTATACTGTAGCCAACAGCTGCAGAACAGCCCTTCCCCCCTTTACCGTTCACAATCCACACAGAGATATTGGCATCCGGATACAGACTGTAAATCAGAAATCGATTTCCGGTATATATAGGATTTACACCGCGCAGATCTGAGATGATAATCCTGTTTTCGACGGTTGTATGTGCCTTCACCATGTCGATAAATTTATCGTTCTGGTCCCAATACAGTTCAATTCTCTCTCTGACATCTGCTTCTGCCATAATTTCATGGATATCCTTTGTCCTGCACCAGTCAATCATTTCTTCCATTAAAGCATAATTGCTGATTCTGAAATCATGAAACCGTCCCAAACCGGTGCGGGGATCCATGATAAAACCGAGCAGAATCCAGTCATTGGGATGCAGCACCTCCTCTATGCTTAGATTGGCGCTGTCCACCTTATCCACTGCTTCCAGTAAATCATCATATCCTGGAAACCGTTCTCTGCCGCCATAATAATCATATATGATATGCGCACAGCTTGGAGATGTTCGACTCTCTCCCCTGTATTTTCCTTTGTATGCATTTCGCTCCTCTTCACTGGAATGGTGATCAAACCACAGACCGCAGCCTTCCACAAACGGTACGTTCGCAAGACAGTCCTCCCTCGTAACCTCAACCAGACCATCCTGCAAGTCCTTTGGATGTACAAATTTCCAATGATCGATAACGCCTGCTTCCTTCAGAAACACGGCACACGCCAATCCATCGAAATCCGACCTTGTTAATAACCTCATGTGAGCTCCTCCTTTGATATATACCATCAGTTTACCATTTAAGATAGGCACAAACAAGAGAAACCCCTTTCAACAAGGTTTTCTTTTCTGGAAACAAATCTTTTTCAGGAGATATGCTATCCTGATAGCATCTACATCGATTTCTGAAAGCGGGAACGATAAAAAAGCAGCAGGAGCATATCCTATAAATCCATGGATAAGCGGTTATTCTATCCCCCACAGACTACCATGAGAATCTGCCTGTTAAGCTGTTTTCTTTTCCCCAGCATCAAAAGACAGCATCCGCACTGTACTGTCTTTTTGTGACATGAAATAATAAAGTTCTTATCTATATGAAGTCTTTATCAATCTCTTTCGTATATTCAATTTTTGTTTACCGGAAATGCTCCAGCAGCATCTTCTCTGCCTCTGCACTCCACAATCCCCTGTTTTTCTTGCATACAGCATCCAGCTCCTTAAAGAACGGATCCTGTTCTCCCAGCTTACTGAAATCATCGATAGCCGTCATTGGCATATTGATGTGTGTGTAAACAAGCTTTTTACCACCGGGAACATCCGGCAGATTCTTTGTTGTTTCCACTACGGAATCCAAGCCTCCGACATGAGTGATCATGACCGCAGATTTGATCAGCCCCTGTGCCTCTTTTTCAATCGCTTCCTTCATATCATCAATCGTTCCTCCGGTGGAGCCGATAATTTTACTTCTGGAGTAATGGCAGTCATACAGATTGATCATGGATGAGAATTTCATATCCGTCGGTCCGGCAAACAGATTCATACAGCCGTCATATGCCATGATACTGTTTCCCATTTCACAAACCGCACGGTTTGGGATATACACAAAGACATCATCATAGCCTTTTCCATCAGTCAGTGCCATGAGCTCCTTTACCTGATCCTGCATAGTGGCAGTATTTACATATATAAGCTCCACTCCATGCGCTGCCGCTTCTTCCTCGCTAATGACTTCTCTTGCACGATTGATACGCTCATCATTGATTTCTGTAACAACGATACGCTTTGGTTTATTCTCAAAGGTAAGTCCATAGCTGATTGCCCCCAGTCCCATCGGTCCGCAGCCGCCAAGGATAATGATATTACCGCCTTTTTTTGTTCCCATCACATGCTGATAGGTGCCTGGTACCGTATGGTAATTGGTATGGTAGCCACCGATTACACAGCTGACAGGCTCTGCCACACTGCTTGCGAAATAGCCGTCCCCTTCAAATGTCCAAAGACATCCTGCTTCAATGATATCATTCGGGAAGATACAGTACTGCGTATCGCCACCGCACCACGCATAGGAATATCCCGGACTTTCCATCTGTCCCGGAATAGCCGGCTGCTGTGCAAATTTCTGCCCGGGCTGAAATGTATCCTGCCATTTCTTTCCGACCTGCACGATATCCCCCGCAAACTCATGTCCGATGATGATCGGATGATCGGCTACATCGTTGGGAACACGCTTATGATTGGCTCCCTGCTTTACTGTTTTCCATGTAGACATACAGATGCTGTCACTGACAACCTTTACCAGAATCTCATCATCCTTTATTTCCGGTAATTCAAATTCATCCAGACGGATATCATCAACGCCATACAGGCGTACTGCTTTTGTTTTCATATCAATTTTCCTCCAGTTTCTTGATTGTGACCTGCTTCATCAGCTGTTCGACAACTGCCTTTTCCGCAGGCTGTGTTCCCTTCGTCATAACAGCTCCCGCACTGCAGGCAACTGCCAGAGCGATCAGCTGTTCCATTGGAGTATCCTGTTCCAGCGCATAGGCGATGGCAGCCACCATGGCATCCCCTGCACCGACACTGGAATGTGCCTGAATGTGCAAAGCCTCTGCCTGATAGATTCCCTCATGACTCAGAAAGATACTGCCTTGCTTTCCCATGGATACGACAACAAGACGGCATTCCTCATTCAGCAATGTTTTCGCGAGTGAAATCATTTCCTCATTCGAACAGTCCTGTGAAACACCAAAGTAGGTCGCAAGCTCGTATTTATTCGGTTTGATCACATACGGCTTTGCCTGTATCCCCTGGGCAAACAGCTCCCCATCCGCATCCAGTATCACACGGGCTCCCTGCTGCTTTACAAGTTCAATCAGCTCACGATAAATATCCTTACGAACCTGTGCAGATACATTTCCACTCAAAACCACGAAATCATTCGGATGCAGGAGCGACAGAATTTTATCCTTCAGCTGCTTGATTTCCGTTTCCGTGATAACAGGTCCTGCTTCATTTAATTCGGTAAGCTCCATTTCATGATCCAGTACCTTCAGATTGGTACGTGTCATACCTTCCACCCATACAAAATCATTATCAATAGCAAGCCCGTTTAAAACCTTCCGGATATATTCACCGGCTGAGCCTGCCAGAAATCCTGTCGCAACACTTTTTCCCTGCAAAGCATGTATGGTTTTGGATACATTGATGCCCTTTCCCCCCGCATCCTGCATAACATTGCGCAGTCGATTCAGTCCACCGGGAATCAGTTCATCCACCTCTGCTGTTTTATCAATTGCCGGATTAAAGGTTACCGTAAGTATCATGCCGCATCACCTGCCAGAATCTCATACACGGTATCAACATCGCCAGCGACAACCTTTTCGACCATTTCCATTTCTCCAAGCTTCTCTGCAATATTGGCAAGGATCGCCATATGATCATCATTTTTAGCGGCTATGCCAATCACAATCCGTGCTCTGCCATCCGCCCACTTGATGCCATCCGGATAAATCATCACAGCAATCCCTGTCTTTTTAACACAGTCCTTTACCTCATATTCCCCATGGGGAATCGCAATGTCGTTTCCGATATAGGTTGTCAGTGAGTGATCGCGGTTCAGCATGCCCTGAATATAGCCTTCATCGATATATCCCGCACCCTGTAACAGTTTTCCCATCGCCACGATGGCTTCATCACTGTTATCTGCACGGCAGTTAAGTAGAATGTTGCTCTTTTCCAGTATGTTGTTTTTCTTCTCTTCCTTTTTCTTTCTGAATATCATAATATCCTCCACTATGTTTTCGTATTCTTCATCGTTCATAAACCCCTGTACACTGTAGTAACGTACAGTAGGAAACTGCTTCTGTATCCGCTGTGCAAAGTTTTGATGGGATATCAGAATTTCTGCATCCGGTGCCACTTCATCAATCGCACAGTTTTTCACACGGCAGCTGATGCCATGTGCCTTCAGCTTTTTCTGCAGCTGACCTGCGGCCATTGCGCTGCTTCCCATGCCTGCATCACATACAAAACAGATATGCAGGTCCTCCAGAGCCGCGCGTTCTTTATGTTTATGAAATAAGCCCATCACAGTCTCCTTTCTACCATGCAACCGCTGTATCCATATACTCCATGATCAGCTGACTCAGTGCCTCTTCTATTCGTTCAATATCCTGTGTACAGACGGCTTCCAGCAGCGTTTCAGATTCCACAAGACCTCTGGAGAACAGGGACAACAGCTCCTTCCGAACCCTGCCGGCCTGTGTATTCACAAGCATAACTACGGCAAATTTCAGATTCTTCGCCTCTGCGCTCCATGCATGCCTGGGATATTGAAGAAGAATTTCCATCGTATCCACTGCACTGGTTGCGGTATGCAGCAGGGCAAATTGCAAATCCTGCATAATCACCGGCCCCATGCTCTCACGCTTTTGTAGATCGGCACGTATCTGCTCAACTGCGGCTGCATCCTTTCCGATATATTCTGCACTTTCAATCAGGAGCTGGGACAGTGTGTCACTGTCGCTAATATGCAGCCGGATGTGGTCCAACAGTAGCAGACTTTCCTCACTGATGGTATGCAGCAGGCGCAGCTGTTCGCGAAATTCACTGACAGGCTGCACTGCTTTTTGAATCGGCTCACTCAGCTCCTGACGGCAGGTAAGTGCCGTTCGTATATTGTGAATATCCTGCTGATTCAGCAGCGGTGTTACGACAATCACTTCCCGGTCCGCAACATCCAGCGAGAAGGTGGAAACCAGCAGCTCTGCATCGTCATATGCATGGCGCTGGACATCCTCCATGGAAAATATCTGCAGCCTTACATCCGGATGAAAGCTTTTCTGAATACGCGCGGACAGCATGGCGCTGACACCGATTCCACTCGCACACACAACACCGATGGGAATCACACGGCGATGAATTGCGGTATGCTGCATACGCTCCAGTGATGCCCCGATATGCATGGTGATAAAGCCTGTTTCATCCGCACTGATTGACACGCCGCAGTAATTTTCAAGAACACGGCATGCCTGCTTCGTCTGTTCATATAATTCCCGGTATTCCGTTTGTATCTGCGAAAGCAGTGGATTATAGATGGGCAGATCATGCTGCAGACGGGTGATCGTCGGTGACAGATGTGTCAACAGCCCCTGAAAGAGCTCCTCATCCTCCATAAGAAGATAGCGTTTTTCCTCATCATAGGTCTGCAGCATGGCATACAGAACATCGCGGAGCTGCCGCGCCGGTTCATCCTGCAGACTGTCGTATTCGACCCTGCTGATTTTAGCTCCCCGGATATGCAGTGCGATAAATGCAATTTCCACATCGGGTATATCAATATCAAATTCCAGCTCCAGAACATGTGCCATCTGCTGTGCCTGCTGATAGCTGGCATCCTCCTGCACCATGGCTACAACATCACCGCCATCCTTCAGCTCCTCGTTTTTCAGGATGCGTTCGATAGCAATCACCAGATGCATAATCAGACCGATATAGGATGCCTGTGCATAGCGGTCCAGATTCAGCTCATGCTGATTTGTTTGAAACACGTCCAGAATCCGCTTCAGAATATCCTGATTCAGCATATTCAGAATACCTGCGTCCTGATGGAGAAATATCTCGGTAAGCAGTGTCTGGGAATCCAGAAAATTCACACTTTCATAGCTTTCCTTGCTCTGTAAATCCTCCTGCAGAAGCTGTGTCATCGCTTTTCGCAGCACAGCCTCCTCCCCCTGAACACCCACACCGACGCCCGGCTTGCGAATCAGAGACAGATCATGCTGTCGAAACCACGGCTCTATACTGTCCAGATCATTGGATATGGTAGCTTCACTCACCTGAAACAATGCGCCGTAATGCAAAAGCTTTTGAACCTCATCACTTCGCAGCAGCTCGAATATCAAAAGGTGCTGGCGTTCCTCCTTATTCAGATACTGAATCTGCTCGGTATTCAGCTCCTGACGAAGCGCCTCCTTATCCTCATACGAGCCCTCCATATGAATCCCCATACCGGCCTTCGATACCAGACGGACATGATATTCCTTTAATTCATCATCGATATGCCGAAGCTCCCGAAAGATGGTTCTTGAGCTTGTTTTCAGCCGTTTGGCAAGCTCCTCCACCTTGACATACCCGTCTGTTTCTATGATTATTTGTAATATTTTCTTTAACCGTGACGAATAGATCATGCCCTTCGGATAGCTCATAGCAATCAATTCCTTTCTTATAACGGATATACTTGTCAGTGATATACCGGTGTTATATTATTTTGTAAGCTGTGCTACGATTTCATCATACTCCTTCCCGCCCATGAAATTGGTGATTGGGAAGATCAAAGCGTTGGGACAACGGGTTTCAGCCCGCTCCACCAGGGATTTATGCGTAACAATAACCTGGGTATCCTTTGGAACATCATCCAGCGCGAAATGCTCAACCGTTACCTTCATTCCCGCCGCATTGAGCTTCTTTGTCAGGGTTGTTGCCCCCATGGCACTGCTTCCCATTCCGGCATCACATGCAAATACGATTTTGCTTACAGTCCCCGCAGGCTTTGCACCCTTGGCTTCACTTTTCATGGAGCTGACGGCGGCACTTGCTTCTTCCAGGGCATTGTCGTCTGTGTTTTTATTGCTGAATTTCAGGATGAAGGCTGCAATTACAAAGGATACGGCAGCTGCAACGATTACACTCAGAATCACACCGATATAGCTGTCCTTCGCACACATTCCCAAAATTGCGATGATGCTTCCCGGAGATGCGGCAGATACCAGACCGGAGTTGAAGATACTGTTGATAAAGACACCGGACATACCGCCTGCCATCACCGCCAGAACAGTCAGCGGATTCATCAGTACATAGGGGAAGTAAATTTCATGTATACCGCCAAGGAAATGAATGATGACTGCACTTGGCGCACTGCTTCTGGCAGCTCCCTTTCCAAAGAAGCTATAAGCAAGCAGTAGTCCCAAACCAGGACCCGGGTTAGCTTCAATCAGGAAGAAAATCGATTTTCCTGCTTCCGCAACCTGGTCCATTCCCAGTGGTGTGAAGACACCGTGATTGATCGCATTGTTGAGTAATAAAATCTTCGCAGGCTCCACAAACAGAGACGTCAGCGGCAGAAGACTGCGTTTCACCAGGAAGTCAACACAGATTACCAGAACATCCTTGATACCGACACAAAGCGGTTCGATTGCAAGGCATCCGAAGACAGCAAGCAGTGCACCAAGAATTCCTGCCGAGAAGTTATTGACCAGCATTTCAAAGCCTGCCGGTATTTTCCCCGCGAACAGACCATCCACCTTCTTCATGAGCCAGCCGCCCAATGGACCGGCAATCATGGCACCGATAAACATCGGATCCTCTGTTCCCGCCAGAATACCGATGGCAGCGGCAGCTCCTACCACACCGCCCCGCACATCATAAACCATTTTACCTCCGGTATAGGCAATCAGTGTCGGCAGCAGGAAGCGCTGCATTGGCGCAACCATCTGTGCCAGTGTTTCATTCGGCATCCAGCCGGTTGGAATAAACAAAGCAGTGATAAATCCCCAGGCGATGAATACTGCGATGTTCGGCATGACCATTCCACTCAGGAAGCGGCCAAACCTCTGTACGTTTTCTTTCATAAATAGTTCCCTTCTTTCTGTAAACCTTTCCTCTTTACACTTACAGTATAAAAGGGGGAGAGGGGAAAAACAACGAAATGAAATTCATGTTTGGCACACCCTTGTATGACAATTTTTAACATTTTAAAATAAGCCTGTATTTACCGTGTTTTCATGAATTTTATTATAGTTATTATACTATGAAAACGCTATCCTGAATAGTATTGACAAGATAAACATGTTCCAACTTTATCACTTATTTAGTACTGTCTGCAGTTCTTATATATACTAAAAAAATGCATTACATGTAAAAAAGGAAGTCTCTTCATCGAAACTTCCATGTAGTATTGAAAAACATTCACTGCACCTTTGTGAACTACCGCCAGCTAAAGAGCAAGCGGCTTCTAATGAATGTCTGCGCATTCATCAAAACTTTTTGTTCGTGTTCAGATACACGTAACTGGTACGTTCACGGTACCTCTACTCCATCGCTCTCGCTCTGGCATACATGGATATACTTTCCGTATGATATTGCTTGCTCCATTGATATTGGCATTCATGAGAATGCCATTTTTGCTTCTGTACAATCCTCGCTTAATTCTTTTACCTGAGAAAGCGTGTGTTACATCATTTCCATAGACTGGTATTTGATCCTCGTCTATGGAACTAGCCTTCGATTGTATTGCTTCTTCACAGACCACGACTCTGATTCCTGCCGCTTCTCCTTTGTATTTGATCATTTCGATCAGCGTACGAAACGGTATCTGAACAAATGTCTGATTGTTCTTCTTCCCCATATGGATACGCTTCTTCCAACCCGCATGATTTCCTACACGATAACTTCGATTCCTTCCTCCACACATAGATCTATTATTTTTCTTGATGCTTTGTGCAGGATATCCTTTACACGTCGATTACGCTTTTCGCTGATACGTTTCATTCGTTTTGTTTGATGGATGCCTTTGCTATCCTTCTTTCCAGTTCTTAGCAATGAGCGGTAATGTGCGATCTGTTTGTTATAGTATTGATTGACTGCCTTTATTTCATTTCCTTTTATCAGCACAGGGCGGTGTCCACTCGTAAACGCAATCGCTGTCAGATTATCGACACCAATATCAATGCCGGCTACTCTGGTTGCCTCATGGATTGTAATCGTCGGTTCCTTGATTTCTATCTCGCATACGATTTCAAGCTTGATAGTATCTCCATTGGGAATCAGACGTACTTCCTTCAGTTTCTGTTCATGCAGGTCCATCTTACCTAGATCATATCGATCACGTACACACCCTGCCTGCAGCACTGCCTTGGGAAACTTTACATACCAACCATGTTTGTCTTTTCTCAGTTTGCATATCTGATTGGTAAAGATCAAGGGTTTATAACCGTTTTTATCTGCATATCGAGGGATATAGGGAATTGCTTCATATTTGTCAGGATGTGCTTTGTAATCAGCTAAAGCAGCAAAAAAGCTTTTCCAGTCACGATACAGCATATGCAAAACATTCTGATTTGCCTGCGCAGGAAGAGCACGGTAATCGATCTAGTCACGCAATTTAAAAAAACCATCCAGATGCTGCATGGAAACAAGGCGATGTTCATGATCAATGATGTGGAATGGTGTGCTATGATGCTTTTGACGTATGACATTCCATTCATCAACGACACCTTTGAGTTCTTCCAGGACCTGTATCTCATGTGGAAAGCGATCCTCATTTGATTTGATGGAAGCACTGTACGCATTTCTTATATAGAACGAAGCAATGTTGTACAGATTTTTAGCACGATGTGTAAGAGCAGAAAAGCCGGGGGTTTTGCGGGTGATTAGCAGATAGGATACTAGAATATGTACGATATGATTTCATGTTGTAAAACCTCCTTTTGTTGATATCATTATGCCATGAACGCGAGAGAAACTTAAGGAAAGATTCGTGAAAAACAGAAAGAAAACAAGGATGAAAAAAAATGGCTGCATTCATCCCCCACCTGTTCATCGACCACTGAGGTGGGGGAATTCTGCCTGCTTTTTAGATAAAAAATAACTAGATTTCTCCTAGATTGTTAAAAAAGACGCATTCCGCGTCTTTTCCAGATATGTAAGTTATCTTATATCATGCAATCGGTTCACTGTATACCCCAAGCTCTTCTCCGCTCTCCTGTGCTATCTGCACATCCAGCTTCTTCATTTCATGATGAATAAAGAAGAAAATGATGACAGCACTCGTGATATCCGCAATCGGTCCGGCATACAGGATACCGTCCAGCCCGAAATGCAGCGGCAGAAGGAGAATCAGCGGTATCAGCAGTACGAGCTGTCGCAGAGAAGACAGTATGCTTGCCTTCATCGGCTGTCCGGTCGCCTGGAAATAGGAGGTGGAGGTTACCTGAAAGCCTGCGCAGAAAACTCCCAGATCAAAGATACGCATCGCCTTGATTGCGAATTCTGTAAAATTGGCATCTGCACTACCAAACAGCATCAGAATGATATGCGGAATCAGCATAAACATCGCCCAGCCTACCGTTGTGACAGCTGTTGCGATATTGCTTGCGAGCCGATAGCATCGCTTGATACGCTTCGGCTGATTCGCTCCTCTGTTAAAGCCCAAAATCGGCTGTGCACCGATACCGATACCGATACAGATGGATACGATGATCATGGATATCTTCATGACGATGCCCATTGCGGAAAGTGCAACATCCCCAGTGACGCTTGTCTGATTTCCATAATATACCAGCGAATTATTCATGGCAATCTGCAGAATTGTCGAGGACAGCTGTGTGATACAGCTGGAGATTCCCAGAGAAAACGCCATTTTACAAATGGTCGGGTTCAACCGCGTATGTGTCAGACGCAGGCGCATATTTCCCTTTCGCGTAAAATAATACAGCAGGATTACCGTTGCGATAATCTGTGAGGTGATGGTCGCAATCGCAGCTCCCTGCACGCCCCAGTGAAATACAAATATATAAATCGGGTCCAGAACACAGTTTAACAATGCCCCTGCGACCATGCTGTACATGGCAACATTCGGGCTGCCATCACAACGCGCCATATTGCTGAGACCGATACCGAGCAGATTAAAAACCGTACCAAGCAGTATGATGCTCGCATAATCCTTCGCATACCCCATATTCTTCGGCGTTGCACCGAAAATTGTCAGAATCGGATCCAGAAAAACCAAACCGATCACGGTCAGTACAATCCCGATTCCCACCAGCAGAATAAATACATTTCCCAGTGTATTCTCCGCTTCCTCTTCCTTCTTTTCCCCCAGCTTGATTGCCGCATAGGCACTTCCGCCTGCACCCAGCATGGTTCCTACCGCCAGTATAATCGTAACAATAGGAAATGCAACCGTTGTAGCCGCATTCCCCAGATAGCCTACACCCTGTCCGATGAATATCTGATCCACGATATTATATACTGCATTCACCAGCATGGAAATCACAGACGGGATGGCAAATTTCATCAGCAGTCTGCCAATCGGCTGATATCCCAGCGGATTCTTTGTTCTTATTTCCTTCATGGTCTGTTCCATAATTCTGCACTCCCTTTCATCGTTTTATGTACGCTGCTGCATTTCCTGCAATTTCATCCAGCAGCCTTTCTGCCTGTTCCTTTTCATCCGCCTGCAGGGTACGGCAAAGGATTGCATTCCATTCCAGAAGCATACCCTGTATCACTGGTACCAGCTGCTCTCCCTGCCCTGTCAGGTACAGCTGCACGCTTCTTCGGTCACTGCTTCTTGTTTCCCGCCGAAGATAGCCGAGCTCCTCCAGCTTCTTTACGGCTCTGGCACAGGTTCCCTTATCGAAGCTTCCGGTTTCCGCCAGCTCAAACTGACTGATTCCCGGTTGTTCATAAATTCGCATCAGAAAAAACTGCTGGCCGCAGCCAATGTGATACGGCGCCAGCGTTTCATCGAAAAAGGCCTGTGAGCTGCGATATACGATGGAAGCATTTTTACTGATATGTGCCATTGTCCTACCTCTCATAAAAAACAACTACCTTAGTATAGCAGACAATAGTTGCACATGCAACTATTTATATAAAATATTACCAATCCGATAAGCAGGGCTTTTCCACAAGCTGACACATGCCGAAAAAGAAAAAACCGCATGGCTTCATGCGGCTGATGCTGTCTGCTGTTCTCTTGCGATGACCTTGCGAATAAGCTTCAGAATATATCGCCCAGTCGCTACATCCTCATGGTATGGTGTAAGATTGGGACGTATGATGTCCCTGGAAACATACCCGTATACCCTGGTATCATCCTTCAGCTTCACTTCAATGCAAACCCGAAGCTCCTGATTTTCACTTGCCAGGATTCCATTGATTGTAAACAGATTGGCAAGCTGAGATACCGAGCTTTTCTTGTAATACTGATTTTTCAATGAACAGCTGCTGATTTCGCGGTAGGGTATGATCTTCTCCTCATCCATCAGAAAACGTAACTGCTTATGCTCCTTATCAAATTGAATAACATCGCGAACAGTTTTACTGGGAGTAAATTTCGGATTCATCGCCTTCTCCTTTCCGGGTTTCCCCTTCCTACACCCTCATTATATTACTATTCTTATTTTTCTTCAATATCTTATTCAATGTTTTGAAATTCTATTCAGCGCTTAGGTATCGCCTTAACCTGTTCATGTATAAGCAAAAAAAGAACAGACAAGCGCATAGACACTGAAGCACGATAAAATCACAGCCTGCCGGGTATGTCCGTGGCTGTGACTTCTTATCATAGATACTGTTTCATCCTCCCCTGCCGATCATTCACCGACAAACGGTAAAGGTCATTCTCCTATCCTCAGCTTTCGCTGTCCACACGGTCGAGTTCCTTATGTAAAAGCTGCAAAATATACGGATGACTTTCCTCATTTAAGGTAAGAAGGAACGCCATGTAGCGGCATTTCTGATACTGCTCACCCTCCATTACAAAGGTGTAGCCCATCCTGCACCTTGGATTGCAGTCATTTGGATCCAGCAGCCGTTTACATACTGAGGCCTTACGGATTTCCGTTTTCATTCTTCTTGGAAATGCATTTAAAAGCTCCTGAAACTCAGCGATATGATCTGCGAAAACTCGAAGCTTTATACCTGATTTACGTTGAACAAAGGTAGCCAGTGTTCTTTTCGTATCCTTACGTATATAGGAAACAACAAAACCGCTTTTGGCTGTCTTCATCTCAAGCCTGCATCCCCGCTTCATCAATTCTGAATGAATTTCCGAAACATGGCTCTGATAGCGGGGATCCACACGATCCACAAATAGATCAAATTCTCCACACATATATAGTTCCTCCATTCGCCGCGTGCGGGCATGTTATCATGGATGCTATTTTAAATCGTCTTACCAATTTTGAAATACGCACCTCTGTTTCTCCATCCCACACAGCTTCATGCCTGCATACATCGTATCAGAAGCATGCTTTTCTGTCCTCTCTTTCTACGTTCATGAACTGCGAGCTGCTGATAACCATACCGATATCCGGATGCTGCCGATAGGGCAAAGTATCACCATAAGCAAAACATCAGGGAAGGAGAAAGCGATAGGAAACCGTTCTCCCTTTGCAGGTAACTGCACCGACAGCACACTGTATATTATGAAGTACTCTCTGCACGCTCCAAGGCAGAATGAATCATCCGTTTTCGCAATATTCCAAAAGCTGAAAGGCAACGTGCACGATCCGGATTCTTTCTTACGTTAGCGGGTTTACGAAAAGGAGAATTCAATTCCGATTGATACATACAATCGTATGGAATCCTCCATGTTTTGAATATACCCGCATTTGAGCAAGAATCACTGCCTTTCGGTTACCGGCCTGTTTATGCTTTCTATGCTACGCCTTTGCACGGCACTTCTTCAGTAAACTTACAATTTCCCGAGCTGTACGCATGTCCTCATGATACTGCAAGGTACCTTTATCCACGATGTCCTCAGATACATGTACGAAAACAGACTGTCCCATCCGCACCTTCATACGAATGCCAACGCGCACAAATTGCCTCCCTTCCGCATAAGTGGGAAACACCAGATTATGCGCAAGGGCTTTTTTCAGATTATGATGATACTCGCAGGATATACCGATCGTCTCCAAGTCCTTGTAATAGTATACCTGATCTCCCTCATCCAGCAGGAATCTCAGCTTTTTGTTGGTTTTATCAAACTCAACCACATCTTTAATCCGCTTACTGACAATAAATTCAGACATATGACCACATCCCTATCTTATCTTCATTATATAGTATTCAAGGGGCCTGTCAATGCTTTTCCTGTTACTTCTTGTTATCCTGTAATGTTTATGCTGTTCCTGTTACTTCTGTGTATTTTATATCTTGCGTATGATAGCTTCCCCTGTATATCGGTAAAGCTATTGTATGTTACAGTAAGTTTTCTAAACCGCTTTCTTTCATTACCTTTCGACCTTTGTTCCTGCTTTTCCTTCGCCGCTTATTCATGATTTTTTACACTGACATAATTTCACGAACATGCGTACAAGATATCAACCTGCCGGAAAGCCGCAGCAGCTCCTGCGTAAAACTGCTAATCCTCTTCCATGATATCAACGATTTCACCGCGCAGAAGCTTGTTCATATTGCGAATAGCACACATTTTCCCGCACATGGTGCAGGTATCCTCACGCTCCGGTGCAGACTGGGCACGGTATGCTCTGGCCTTATCCGGATCCATTGCTAAAGCGAACATACGTTCCCAATCCAGATTACCGCGTGCTACAGCCATTTGATGGTCCCAATCCATAGCTCCCTTTACTCCCTTGGCGATATCCGCCGCGTGTGCAGCAATTTTACTTGCAATGATTCCTTCCTTAACATCATCGACATCAGGAAGAGACAAATGCTCTGCCGGTGTCACATAGCATAAAAAGCTGGCTCCGTAGGCTGCCGCCATTGCACCGCCGATCGCCGCAGTGATATGATCATAGCCCGGTGCGACATCGGTAACGATTGGACCCAGCACATAAAACGGTGCCCCCTTGCAGATTGTTTTCTGCAGCTCCATATTCGCCTGAATCTGATGAAGCGGCATATGTCCCGGTCCCTCGATAATGACCTGTACATCCTGTGCCCATGCGCGCTGTGTCAGTTCTCCCAGCGTAACAAGCTCCTCCATCTGTGCAATATCCCCGGCATCCTCCAAGCAGCCAGGGCGGCAGGCATCTCCGAGCGAAAGCGTGACATCGTGCTCTCTGCATATCCTTAAAACTTCATCAAAATACTCATAAAACGGATTTTCATTCCCGGTGATTTCCATCCAGGCAAACATGATGGAGCCACCGCGGGATACGATGTTCGTAATTCGCTTCTGTTGTTTGAAGCGCTGTGCAGTCTGCCTGTTGATTCCACAGTGAATCGTCATAAAATCAACACCGTCCTCTGCATGCATACGAAAGACATCCAGCCATTCCTGTGCAGTGATATCCTTCAATGCCTTATGGTAATATACCAGGGCATCATATATCGGCACGGTACCAAGAATTGCCGGGCATTCCGCAACCAGCTTTCTACGGAATGTCTGCGTATCGCCAAAGGAGCTTAAATCCATAATGGCCTCAGCTCCCATTTGCACGGCATGCCGTACCTTTTCCATCTCCATGTCCAAATCAAGACAATCTCTGCTCGTCCCCAGATTCACATTGATTTTTGTCTTCAGCATGCTTCCGATTCCATAGGATTTCCGGCATGTATGATGTCTGTTTGCCGGGATCACCAGCTGTCCGGCAGCGATCAACCGGCAAACCTCTGCCTCCTCCATCTGTTCATAGGCAGCGACAGCCTTCATTTCCTCAGTGATGATATGCTGTCTGGCGGCATCCATTTGTGTAGTGTACATTGTGTTATCCTCCTATATGTAAAAAAAGCTGTACGCCCGCTACGGTGTCAGCTTCCATGATTTTTTCCGGATGATAACAGCATAAGCTTCCGTCCTGCTGTGCTTCCCTATAAAATCCCTACGCCGGCATTACCCGTATCAGGTTCCTTGGGTCCCGGATGATCTCCGATCTCAGCCATACGTAGGCACCCCATTTTTTTGTACGAAAATATTACACCACAAAATGACGGGGCTGTCAATGCTAATTCTGCAATGGCTTTGCTTTGTGTATGCGATCATTTTCCATAAAACAACAGATCGACACAGCGGGAGGCATTCCCCGTTTGCATTGCCATACCATGAACAGCCTGTATAATCCGTGTTAGCCCAGTGCTTCCATAAATTGTTCGGTTTCCAGCTCCTGCAGCTCACCCTGTGCAATATACAAAACAGAATCAAACACCTCCTGTATAAACAGCCGGTCATGGGATACAGCCAGAATACAGCCTGGAAAGTCCTTCAGAATACGGCGTATGACAGGACTTGTCAGCGGCGACAGATTCCGTGTCGGCTCATCCAGCAGAAGGACATTGCAGCCCTGCTTAATGAACCGCAGCAGATACAGCTTCGCCTTTTGCCCTTCACTCAGCTGATATACGGAATGCTCCATCTCCTCTCTGGTGAACTTCATCCGTCCGAGCAACTCCCGCGCTCTTGTTATATCGTCCCTGTCACAGGCTTCCAGCAAAAATGTCACAGGTGTGTCCTTTACTGAAAATGCTTCTGCATAATTCTGCGGCATATAGCCGAGACGAATATCCGTATGAGATTTCAATACTTTATGAATTTCCTTCATCAACAGACTTTTTCCACATCCGTTTTCACCGGCTATCACTGTCTTCTGTCTACCATAAAGTGTTATGTGAATATCCTGCAGAAGCGTACTTACATCTGTTTTCAATTCCTCCAAATGAAAATCAAGGATACGTCGGCTTTTCGGAAAGCCTTCACACTGGAAAAAAACATCGATCGCCTCCTCCACGCTGTCCACATGCGCATAGCCCTCTTTCTCCAGCCTGCGATCCTGTGCCTTCAGATTTCTCATTTTTGTCTTTAGGGCAGCCGCATAAAACGGACTGCGCACCGTATCGTTCTGCGCATCATGCACCGCATTCATAAAGTCATTCAGCTTCTCTTTTTTCCTGCGGTATTCCCGCTTCTGTGCGAAAGCCTCCTGTGCCTCCTTTTTTAGCCGGCTGCACCTCTGCTTTACATATTCCTCATAATTTCCGTGAAAAATTGTATGACGGCATTGGGTTTTCTTATTCAGCTGCTCCAGATGCAGGATTACAGTTGCACATCTGCTCAGCAAAATTTCATCATGCGATATGAACAGTACAGGAATGCGCAGATTTTTCAAAAAATCCTCCAGCCACTGCAAAGTTTGAATATCAAGATCATTGGTTGGCTCATCCAGCAGAAGCAGCTTTGGCTTACGCAGCATCAGCTTCAACAGCTGCAGCTTCACCTTCTCTCCACCGCTTAATGTTCCTATCCTTTGTTCTCCATACAAAAATTCATTTTTTAAACCCAGCTGTGCGCACAGTGTTTCACAGCCCTGCAGATCATTGTATCGCTCCGGCTGGATTTCATCTTCACTTTTTTCCTTCAATAAATAATCAAAAAGAAAAGCATCCTCCCATTGCCTGGAAAGCTGCTGTTCAAAATATCCTATTTCTTTATAATCTGTGTCAATTTCACCACTCACAGCTGCATAGTCTTCAATTAGATTTCGGTTATAAACCGCCTTTAGCAGTGTGGATTTTCCATTCCCTTCCTCGCCGATAATTCCTACCTTATCGTCATTTCCCAGGGAATAATTCAAATCGTTAATCAGTGTGTGATGTTTACTATCACGGATAGTAAGGTGCTTTAGAATAAGCATGAGCATCGCCTCCTTTTAAGCAGGCTGTAAGCAGATAATTGACACATACGAAAAAAGTTTATTTTAAACAGTTCGTTTGCTGGGTCTCTTATCTATTTGCTCATCTTCTCACTCTCCATTCCTCTCTATTCTAGTATCGTATGCATTTACTGTCAAGCCCAAAAGTGATTTTCTCAGGACTAAATGAAAAAGTGTTTTGATTCTGTAAACCATATGATAGAAATGCCTTAGACTCTATATAGATCATATGGCATGAACTCATTAAGGGATAAGGCCTTATGACACGTAAAAGAAAAAGAGATTTCTTCAGCTGATTTCTCGGCTGTTCAAAATCCCGTTATTCTTCTTCAAAAAGATATCTGGTTTCAGGTATGCTATATCATTAAGCTATGCGCTTTTTTCCATTCTGCTATTGTAATATAAAGGATATGCTCTGTAAGTGTCTGTTGAATAAGTGGCCATTCCCTTACCTCACTGCGTAAATAATGGAAGCCGCATTTCTCCTGTACACGTTTGGATTTTTCATTACCGTCGAAATATCCGCACCATAATGTTTTTAACTGACAGTCCTCAAATCCAAAGCGCATAAGCTCCTTCACCGCTTCCGGTATCAGTCCCTGACCCCAGTACGGTTCTCCAATCCAATAGCCGATTTCTCCTTCATCATCCGCAATCGCCAGATTACTCTGCTTACCAATCATCAGTCCGATGCTTCCCACAGGCTCCATGGTTTCCTTCAATACAACAGCAAAGGTATTCGGCGCAGACAGCACAGTCCGTATGATTTCCCGGCTGTTTTCCACACTTTCATGCACCGGCCATCCCGCTTTTGGACCGATGTTTGGATTTTTCGCATACCGATAGCAGCTTTCCGCATCCTCAACCTGCCATGGACGAAGAATGAGTCGTTTTGTTTCCAGCATAATCTCCCTCTTTTCTGTAATTCTCTATATTATATCAAATATCCTTTTATTAGCAAGAAAAATAAGGCAATACTACAGCCCTTACGCATCCATCTGTATTATGTTTTCATGCAAAAGATAACTTCCTATATTTTCAGATGACTTATAGGAAGATATGAGCGGAAATAAGAATTCAAGGAATATATTCAGATGTGGGATTCTTTTTCTATATTCAGCTTCATTTTTGCTATAAATTTTCCACTTCCTGCTTTGTTTAATCAGTACGTTTGTTTTAGGTAATTCTGAAGCCTATTAGCAGGACTTGTTATCGCTCAGCGCTAATGTATTCAAAACAAGGATGCCCCTGCAGCTTCCATAAAATCGAGGAATTCAAAAGCCGTGATTACTATCCGATATTGCCTGCATACGCTGAATATAGTTACAGCATATCCTGATGCCTGCTATTCTCTGAGAATTTCACAGGTATTTAAATCATTCAGACTGTGAAAACGAAGGCTCTCTTTTTGAAGAAGATAAAGAAAACCTATTTCGGTCTGTTTCTACTAGCAATATGAATCCTGCAGCCTGCCATAAATATAAAGACATTTTCCATCCGGCTGCTAAACAGCCCTTTGAAAAATGTCAAATATTCTCTTTAAACAATATATAAAGCATGCTTACTTAGTTTCCGTGCCGGTAGAATGTTTCCATTCCTCTATGGTAAGACTCATGATATGCCCGGTAAGTGTTTTATGAAGCAACGGCCATTCTCTTACCTCAGACCCTGCATAATGAAAGCCGCATTTCTCCTGTACACGTCTGGAATTATGATTTCCTTCAAAGGAACCGCACCACAGTTTTTTCAAACAGCAGTCTTCAAAGGCATATCGTATCAGACATTGAACTGCCTCCGGAATAAATCCCTGTCCCCAGTACGGTTCCCCCAGCCAGTAGCCGATTTCACCCTCATCAGCTGCATTTGTCAGATTACACTGCTTCCCGATCATTAAACTGATATTGCCAATGGGCTCCATATTCTGCTTCAGCACAACGGCAAAGGTATTCGGTGCGGACAGCACAGTCTGAATGATCTTACGGCTGTTTTCCACACTTTCATGCACCGGCCATCCCGCTTTGGGACCGATGTTTGGATTTTTCGCATACCGATAGCAGCTTTCCGCATCCTCAACCTGCCATGGCCGAAGGATAAGTCGTTTTGTTTCCAGCATAATCTCCCTCTTTTCTGTGATTTTCTATATTATACCAGATTCCTTTTTAATGACAAGCAATCGGCAGAAGGAACAGACACAGAAAGAGCTGTTATGAGAATTCATACCAAATAAAAAAGCACTCTTAACTTGGACATCATAATATTTATTAGTAGCCTTTGTTTAATTGCATATTTCGAAAAACAGAGATAGCAGAAGATAAGAAGATTCTTACTTAATTGTGGTAAATTCAAACTATAGAGAATTCAACATACTTATATTTATCAATAGAATCCATAGCCTCCTTTTGTAAATGCCTGAAAGTAAGAAAAATACGATAAGGATACCTGTTTAATCAGATAAAAGAAGCTGCTACTTCAGCCGAAATTGCTCAATCCGTTCGATTGCAGAAATCAGGGCATTGCGAAAACCCAGACGCTCCAGCTCCGCAACTCCCTGAATCGTCGTTCCCTTCGGAGAGCTTACGCGATCCTTTAGCTGTCCCGGATGCTGTGGATGAACTAGTAGCTGCTTTGCAGTGCCAGTCATCATCTGCGCACAAAGCCGATAAGCAGCCTCACGCCCAAGCCCATATGCCACTGCGCCATCCCCCAGCGCTTCTATAAACATTGCCGCAAAGGCAGGACCGCAGCCTGCCACGGTTGCACCAATTGTCATTTGATCACTTTCCAGCTTTTCTATGAAGGCAATCGCGGAGAAAAGCTGTTCAACGGCCGCAGCCTCCTCTGCTTGAAGAGAATTCCTTTGTTCCCATAAAATGACACCTTCACAAACGGATACCGGCATATTGGGGATAATGCTCAAATGATGTGTATGTGGTGGAAGCAGTTGTTCATACGTTTCAAAGAACATACCGGCCGCAATAGAAACTACAGCTTTTCCCTGCAGGTGCTCTTTCACTGTGGAAATCGCCTCACTCATCTGCGCTGGCTTCACTGCGAGCAGGATGATGTCACATTGTCGTACCATATCAATTGCATGTTTGCATGCATGCATCCCACGTATTTCTGTATTTCTGCACAGCTTATCCCATTGCCTGGCACAGGCATACAGCTGCTCTCCTTTTACAATTCCACTCGCAAGCATTCCATCTGCCATGGCCTGTGCCATATTTCCAAATCCGATAAATCCTATGTTTTGTTTCAAATTCATCACCTCTGTATATCGTATGCAGAAAACGACAGCTGTGCACTGTCGTTTGGTAAATTCTGAATTTTATATCAGTTATTTCATCCACCGCTTCAGTGTTGGAAAATACTGCGTCATCATTTCCCGCGCTTTATCTTCACTCATCCCCGGATTTTCCTTAACCATGACAGGAACACAGAATTCAATCATTGCCTCCATTGTACAATCTGATGTAAATGCACCATGTTCATAACAGTATTTACAATAGTCCACAGACCTTGATCCGTCCTTTTCCGTTCCATATAACTCCTTTGTATCTCCCATTGGCATTCCACAGCACTGACAATATCTCTCTTCCATGATATGTCCTCCTTTATATGCCCACATGATATCACGAGAAATATGACAGCAGCCTGTCCTATTCCAAAAGAAATGACTCTATTTTTCTTTTTTCATATAGAAATTTGTCAACAGCTGTCCCTGACGCTCCACCTGCTGTGCATAAATCAGCCGATAGCCACGCTGCAGGAAAAAATTCCTTGCCGTTATCGATGCATGCACTGAAAGAGTAGGTGATGAGGTTTCCGTTTCCAGCAAATCGCAAAGCATCGTGGCGATTCCCTGCTTCTGATGCTGATGGTGAACATAGAGGTGATCCAGATAACCGGTTTCATCCATATCCGCAAATCCTACAATTTTCTGACTGCTTGTGGCAACAAGAGTGGTATGCGCCATCAGCGCACTTTTCATTCGCTTCTCCTTGACACCCAGCACCCATGCCGAAATCTGTTCAGTCGTATAATTCATGCTGTTAATATTTCTCACGGTATCATAAAACAGCCGCAGCACCTCTGCAAAATCTTTTTCTTGAAATGTGCGCAGCTTTACATGATTTCTGCTTTCCATACACCGACTCCTTTCTTATACCGGGCTGTATTGCACAGCTTCAGCCTCATTTCAAATCTGTTATCTAATATGCATCCTTTTTAATGATATCTATCGCATACATTCAAAAGCTTAGCAGATTCTAATAGAAAAGTACAGGAGCCGATGCAAGGAAAAAGCATTCAAATATATAAAGTGTCATGGAAAACATACCAATCAATAATTCTTATTTGAATGCATTATTTCCTGGACTGCCTTACATACTGCAATAGGAAAAACAGCAGTCCCATTCCTGCGATGATCAGGATATGATCCAGTGTATTGGTCGTATGTCCGCCATAGCTGTAGACAAGGCCAAACTGCTTTTTGAATGCAGTCAGATGCTCAGCCGGTATTGACTGAAAGGTTCTCGTTAAGACATCATCCATCATGATATTGCGAAACAACGCGGCACAATGACTCGGTGGAAACAGCGATATCACGGTTTGAAGCAGCTTGGGAAGTGCTCCTACCGGCACATAGATACCCATAAGAAATCCGGATAGTGTGCCGATAATGGTCGTGACATTGCTGAAGGATGTTGCACTTTTAAAAAATGACATGAAGAAAAAAAGCATTGACGTACAGGACAGGATAGACAGCATCATGCATGCAAGCACCTTTAACAGTGCGGACAGTGTCAGTAAGGAGCCTCCATAAGCAACGATATAAAGCTCTCCGATTATCAATGTTACAACGGATACCAGAAATGTTATACATATGGTAGAGAGGAGATAGGCGCCGGTGACCTTTCTTTGCGAAATGGGCGCAATATAAAAGTCATTGAGTATGGACCTGCTTTTATCCTCGATAATGATTCCAAGTACACTTAAAGAGGTTGTCAGCGAAACAATTCCCAGAGTTCCTGCCATGATCCAGGTATCACTCAGTTCTCTTGCCGTATCCGGGAAATCCTGCTTTAACGGCTGGATCATCATATCACCTAGAAAGCATACATACAGTCCCAGTACAACAAATACTGCCATAAAGGAAAAAAATACTGAGGTCTTATCCTTGAAAAACAGCAGCATATTCCGTTTTATTAAAGAAATCATATCTGTTCCTCCTGAAGCATTTGCAGATAAATTTCTTCAATATTACCGGGATGGTTTTCAAAGCGCTGAATATAGCGTTCGCAGAGGCGCAGGACAGACATCGTTTTCAGCATACCTCCCGTGTGTATGCAGAAAGCCTCGTTTTGCTCATGAAATGGTACATGGTGTCGGTTTAGTACTGCAATCAGCTGTGCTTTACTGTCCGGATAAAGCAGCAGCTGCTCTGCGGCATACTGTTTATGTACCTCCTTCATAGGCTTATCAAAGATGATGTTTCCCTGCTTGATAATACACAAATGATCAGCAATTTCAGCCTCTTCCATATAATGTGTGGTCATAAATACGGTCATATGACGTTCCTTATGCAATACGCTGATTGTGTCCCAGAGCTGCTTTCTCGCCTTAGGGTCAAGACCGGTGCTCGGTTCATCCAATATGAGTATTTCCGGTGCCGGAATCAGTGCTCTGGCTATATCGCAGCGTCTTCGCTGACCGCCGGAAAGGGTTCCTACCGGCTGATGCATAATATCGTGCAGATCACATATGTCACATAGCTTCTGTACACGCCGGCACGCCTGTTTATACGGCAGATGATAGAGGGCACTGCGCAGGATCAGATTCTGTTTGACTGACAGCAAATCATCAAGGACACTGTTCTGAAAGACGATGCCGATACCTGATCGGATACGTTCATCCTCCTGCCCCAAACGGAAGCCATTGATTATAACCGTCCCGCTGTCCTTTTTCAGCAAGGTGCTGAGAATGGAGATCGTTGTGGATTTTCCTGCGCCGTTTGGACCCAGAAAGGCAAAGATTTCCCCTTTATTCACCTGAAAGCTGATGTTTTTGACAACCGTTGTTCCCTGATAGGATTTACAGAGCTGCTCAACGCGGATACTTGTCTCCATGATATTCCCCCTTTACAAAATGCATGCTTCAGTGCAGTATATGCAAATCAAGAGGGAGATATTTCACAGAATACATGCTGTAACAGTGGTGTATTAAATTTCATTTATGATATAGGCTAGTAGGAAACTGGTTGTTTTCAAGTCATCTTATCCATCATATGAACAGACGTAAGGTTTTGCAGGAGAAGAAAAAACGGCCTAAGTCCTTTATGTAAGTAACATAAGCCATGTTTTCTCATAACGATTTTTTAAAGACAGTCTAGGGGTACATAAATATATGGTCTTCTGCCTTTTACCACATGGATTTGCAATTACATGCAGTTCTCCACATATTCAATGCCATGCTCTTGGCACCATGCAATCGCCAGATTTCTGTAATAATCTGCCTGAAAATCATACCATTGCTTAGTAATTCCCCTTCTGTTTACCATATCCTTGAATCTTCGAAACGCTCCACGTCCCTGTATGACTTGTTCCAGTTTATCAGCATCTTCACCTTTTAATGTCTGAATAAACTCTTCCATAATATTATACTCATGGATTTCAAATTTTGTTGGAAGCCTAAAAAAACGCTCAGGGTTATCTTCAATTTCATTTTCCAACCCCTCATTATCCATACCGGTACTTAATTCATCAGCAAGCAGCACACTTTTTCCAGTTTCTAAATCTAAAAAAAATGTAAAATTATCATCTGCCATTTCAATCGCCTCTATAATGGTACTTATATTAATCTTCATCTTGACATTTTCCTATTCCATTTTAAATGTGTTTTCTATTCCATATCGAGCATAACATAATTTTTTATTAAAATACAAATAAAAACAGTATTTTTGAATAGACAGAAATAGATTAAACTTCACAAATATCATAGGTATATTATTTCTATCTGCTAATAATTCCGCTAAAAGTTGAAGATTTACCCATTATCGAGTAAAACTTTTTTTAATATACAACTTCGTCTTCTATGATAATCGAATGATATTTTTCACAAATTTCATCAAAACAATCCTTACAAAGATCACCAGATAATACTCCATCTTCTTTATTGCTAAAAATATCATAATACTCTCTACACTCATTCAATACATCATAAAGACCATATAACTCATTTGTTTTCTTTAAACATCTAGCACATCTACATCCATCAAAACATGCAATCGCTTCATATCTATTTCCATCACAATAATTTACAGCATTTCTTGTGGTGTATAATAAATCTTTCGCAACACTAAATTCAATTTTCCCTTCATCATACAACTCTAATACCTTTTTAGACACTGAATTTAATCCATGCCCAATACAATGACAACTCATATTTTTAGCTCCTTATTTTTTTTATTATCATTAATCTAAATATATCATATTTTTTTATTTTACTGCAATGCTTTATTATAAAATTCTGTGATTCGGACAAAATAGTATTTAGTAAAAACGAAGATAGAGGTATAGTATAAGTGAAGGGGTGGTGATGTATATGCTAGTGAAAAAAGATAAAGAGAAAGCACTCCAGCTTCTGAAAGATGGAAAAATCATTGATCTTCTTCCATATGTTCCCCAGTTGGCCGATGAAATCGCTGTAAACGCTGAAAAGCAGCATAAATTTATATCTGCTTTTGATGATTCCTTTCCTAATCATAATGCTCATCATGATGCTATGCCTCCTAGTGTTTTTCTCACTCTTGGCACGATTGCCAGACTCAAAAATTTTCAATCCATGGCTTCTTTTCCTCTTGCCACTACAAATCCCTTTCTGCTGGAATGTCTTAATTTTGCTGTCCGTACCGGTAAAGAAGGGCTTTTCAACGAAAAAAACGTCAGAATGTTTTCTAAAAAATATAGTAAAGATTCCTTCGTTGAACATACAAATGATTTTCTCATCCGCCTTTTCAATAATACTACATTCAGAAATATGCATAATTTCAGTTATGACTGCTCTGAGATCCCTGTCTGCCTCAAGAATGACAGATATGAAAATTCAACTGTCATAACTGGCAAGAAAGGTGAGAAAATCAGAGGATATAAACTTGGCATTCTGCGTGGGCAGCTTCCACATGACTGTGGTTATCCATGTCTTATCACCTTTGGCTCACTAAAAACACATGACCTTATTCTCTCAAAAGAGGCGCTGATCAGCAACGCATGGCTGAAACCAGGAGATAATCTGAATGTGGACAGAGGTTTCCTTGACCATTTCCTGCTCAGAGCAATGAACGAAAAGGGAGTATCTGTTACTGTGCCAGCAAAAAAGAATATGGAAATCTATAAGGAGGCTGTAGCTATAGCTGTAAAAGAAAATAACTGGAATGTACATCCGAATCCCAAAAGGAAGCATCAGAAGATCCAACTTGTCAAAGATCTAGCACTATTTTATCAGGGAGAAGCAGCCAGGGAACATGGATTCAGCAAAGAAATGAAGATCAATGCAGCAGTTATACGGATTGATGTGAAAAAAGATAAGAAAACTGAAATCGATGATATGATGGTATCAAAAGACAAACATTACGCTTATGCCGTCATACTGTGTACAGACAGCAGACTTACTGCAAGAGAAATCATTCAAAATTACCAGACGAGATGGGGATGCGAGGAGGATTATCGCCAGTTGAAAGAATTCTGGAAACTGAATGCTTTCACAACGACAAGATATGAGGGAATCCTGTTAGAAATGATCTGCTGTATCATAGCATATGCATTGTGTGAACTGTTCAAAGAGACACCCAAAGGTGCAAAATACAGAAATCACTGCCTGATGAGATACATAGAGCCAGAGAAGCAGTGTTTCAAAATGTCAGAAATTGGCTGTACTTTGGTAGTACCTCAATATTATGCAGTATTACAGATGAAAGAAGTGATGAAGTTGTACAGGGAGTGTGATGAGCGTACATGTAGATTGTTAGACAAAAAGATGGATGGCTAAAAAAAAACGACACAAAAAAAAACAGGGGTCTTTCTGCGCTTTCATGAATAAAAAATCAGTCTTCACGTCTGGATTTATAAGAAATTCTGATATGTTGACTGATTTTTATTTTATAACCTTCTATTTCCCCTCTTTATCATAGCCTACTTTTACTTTAGTCCGAATTACAGTTATAAAATTGTATGATCTTCCCCTGGTAAAGCATTTAGTTTTTTTCAAGTATACAAATTCTTTACTAATCTGAAATAAGGATAAACATCATTTTTTATTTATTACTTTCATTGATACTAAAAATTAGTTTATTTTCTAAAACCTCTACTCTTCCAATATGTTCAAAGTCTTCATCAAAATTTCTACTATTTTTTTCTTGTCATCTTCGTCCTCCTTTCAGGCTGTCAGCACCTGGAAATTCATGAAAATATGGAATGACAGCCGTGTTTTTACGATTTTTTAATCATCTCTTTTTGAAGCAAATAAAGTGAAATACCCTTTATTTATCGGATTATTTCACTCTTGGCAGTCGTACTACTGTCTCAACGTGCAGAACAATAACATGATTCCCATAGCTACATTATTCAAAGAACATTGTTGTGCATTCATGAAATTACTAATCTTGTTTCCATTGATATATTGAAGATGCTGATTATCCTTAACAATCGAGCCATTTATGGAGCATTCATTTTCCAGAACAATGTTTCTTTTTATACCTTTTATTCCATTTTTCTTCTGAAATCCATGTTCCTTCTGGTAATTGCTGTAAGCATTGACCTGCCAACTGATACTCTTCAATCAGATTCGCTTCCGCAAAAGACAAGCGCTGCATATCACGATAATAGTTATCGCCCACAAATTCAACTACCTCCAAAATTTTAATATTGATATGATACCCATTCATCATACTTTCATTGATCATCTTTGGCACAAGCTTTTTATAACAACCAGAATTAAACATACATATATGTCCACCACTTGCAAACAGTCTATCCGCAATACTATATGATCTACCAATATAAAGACAGATACTATCATCATCTTTTTCGGAAAAAATACCATATATTCCTCTGATGACATCATGGTCATTCAGTTCATCTGGCACTGTGATCTTATTAGTCCTTGCTCTCTGAATTTCATCTGTGATTCTGCTCATTATTTTACCTCCATAAAGTGAGTTCTCTTGATCGTAAATGCACTTATTCAAATAACTTTGAAAGCAAACATATGCAACCTTAATTATACATTAAATGCTTTAATTAGTCATGAAAAAAAGCAACAAACGATTTTGTTCATTGCTTTATATGGTGATTATAATAGAATATCTAGGATTTTATAAAATTCATTAAATCAGGATCATCTTTATATTTCAACTCAAATTCTGATATCGGCATCGGTCTGTCAAACACATATCCTTGTATCCTATCACATCTCATTTTTTGAAGCATTTCCACTTGAGGTATTGTTTCCTTATATATCAGGCTCGTCAATCAAAAAAGCCTTACACTTTTAGCACTCCCGAAATCCTCGATAGGGAACAAGTCCACTCCCATCGTCTCGACACCCGAATTTCACCGTCTCAACTTAAACTATCCGGGATTCCCGGATAGTTCACATGCAACTATAAAGGATTCCTTTAAGGTTGATATCTCTTCTAATAACGAACTATTCGGAATCTCCGAATAGTTCATGACTTGTTTCTTTTGCCTTTCTGTTCCAGTTGCTTAATGCTGTTCAAATAATCCTGCTCCACGCTGCTTATGGTTTTCGCTTTGTATTTTTTATACTCCGTCTGCGCTTTATCCATTGCCTGATTATGGCTGATAGTACCATTTCCAATCAGCAGATTTTCTCCTGTGGAAGTCAAAATACCATCGAGATGCTTGGCCCAGTCCTCCATAGTCATTGGAATCTCACGCTCTGCCTGTCTCTCAGCAAAATCAAGATATCCGGAAACCAGCTGACCCATCGCACGAAGTTCTTTTTCATCCAAATAATTCTTTGCGATCTTTGCTTCCCGCAAAGTCGGCTGTTCTCCGGAAAATGACATCAGTCCCATGAAGTCTTTTTCGGCATCCGCACGATGGTAAATTACTTCTGCTGCTGTTTCTCCTGATACGGCATAATGAATTTTGTTCTGCACTTTCTTGAAAAATTGTATAGAGACTGCTGCGTTGGGATTGTAATTAACACTGGTCGCATAGATTTCCAACACCTGACGATAGAACACTTTTTCAGAAGCTCGGATGTCACGGATTCTTTCAAGTAACTCCTTAAAGTATCCGCCATTGCCCAGCTCTTTCAGACGGTCATCGTCCATTGCAAAGCCCTTTTTGATGTATTCCTTTAAGATGTTTGTTGCCCATATGCGGAATTGAACACCACGCTGGGATTTCACTCGATAGCCAACGGAGATAATAACATCAAGGTTGTAGTAATCCACTTGATATGTTTTCCCATCCGCAGCAGTTGTTGCAAATTTTGCAACAACTGAATTTCTGACTAATTCTCCATCGTCAAAGATGTTTTTTATATGCTTGGATATGGTAGACTTATCTCTTTGAAACAAATCAGCCATCTGTTCCAGTGACAGCCACACCGTTTCGTCCTGCATGCTGACATCTATCTTCGTCAGACCATCTTCAGTCTGGTAGATTATTATTTCTCCACGGTCATCCATACTGTCGTCCTCCCGTTCTAATTCTTTTCACAACATTTTCTTTGCCGAACTATAACTGGGAAACGTCGGCTTCGTTCATCAATTTACTTCCCCACTCGATGTTATGTTCATTGAGTAATTCTCCATATCTGGTCGGTAGTGTCAAATAATACAGCTCTAGCAGGCTTATCTACCACCTGCCCACGGATTCAAACCATTGTTTATTCTGCCTGATCTCTCCGGCATCACCAATATGCCTAACAAGTGGGACATCCTTCTGCAGAAGACCCTGAGTGATCTACAACAGCGTACTTAAAGGTTTCTCATAGTTTTTCATACTCAATTGACACTACTTCTGAATCATCATAATGGTAGTCTCCCTCGGAGATTTCCATTTCTCCGGAACGGTGTACCCTTCGGAGTTCGCAGCACAGAGAGTCCTTGTTGTCGTTTTCGATACTTCCCGGCAACCGTCAAAAAATTGTCATCAAATCTCTCTGCTACATATTCTGTAAATGAACAATTACTTGCCATAAACAGCCCCTCCCGACAACTATTTTTCTACAGCATTAGTTATTCTGCCGCAGTATTTATTGCATCAACTTTTTCCATATATTCCTGCCTAAGTTCACTTAGTGTTTTTCCACTTTTTTTATCGACCGAAAAAGCATATGTTTCTACAGAAGACCAACCAAAAACCCTTTTTAGCCACTGCTGAATTGACATTATGCCTTCCTTTGCTTTTACTTGTCCATTTTCCTGAAGAACTGCTTCATCTATTCTTCCTTTCGCTGTAATGATATCTCCTGGTTCGACCAATTTCCACTCGATCAGCGAATCAATTTTCGGAAGTGACCTTCTTGAAATGTCTTTCTTACGATCCTTTTGTAAGCTGCCTTTCTTCGTAACATTCACATAAAAGTCCTCACAGTCAACAACAGGAAGAATTTTTTTTATATCAAGAAGAACATCGTCATTCAATTTGTATGCGCAGATCTGATAACAACTAATGTCCACCTGATTACTATTAAGCCATGCCACTGCGGATAGTGTCTGGTCATCAAACTCTGATGCCACCAAAATAATCCTTTGACGAGTATTAAATGCAGTAATATTATTTAACTCCACAAAATCAGATAGAAGTCTCTTTGCTATTTCAGAAGAATTAAGAGCCGTTTGCTGCCTGAATTCCTCTATATGTTTCTCCACATATGGCGCAAAAATATTCTGTATGAGTTCATCCGTAGATCTTATTGTGGCGTAGCCTGCAGCATACCGAATCGCTTGGAATTCAAAAGCCTCCTTACGTCCGACAATATCCGCTTTATCACGCTTGATTTCAATAAGAACAATATCACCTTCATTGTCAATCGCTGTAAGGTCACTTCGACCATTACTTTCATTTTTGACTTGCTGCCCAATAATCAACATAGATTCTTCGTCATCGCAAAGCATATCTACATTTTGACGGAGAATTTCCTCTATGTCGCTTTCTTTCATATGAAGGTCAGCAAATGTGGTAGTTTCTATTTTAGATGGTTGTTTGTTTTTTATTATATACACATCATCTACCTCCATTGGTTTAATCGCAATGCGCGTTTTTCTGAATTCTTCTTGGATCATCTAGCTTATTTGTACCTTGCGGTATCAACCAAGTTTTGCCTTTAAGTATAGCACCATTCACTCTTCCTTCGTTACAAAGTGCAGATACGCGCCTTCTTGAAACTTTCCATATTTTTGATATTTCTGCAGTAGTTAAAAAATTCATGAACTCCCTCCATTTTTAACCATAACCCTTTTATTATTATATTCCCATATAGGAATAGTTTCAACAGGTTATACACAATAATGCTATCCACTCACCTCACTTTCATAACAATTCTATCTCCACAACCCTACCCGTTTTCATCCTGTCAACTCAACCCTACGGATAAAATCCGTAGATATGTTCCCTAAAAGAAAAATCCGTGATTTGATTCCCGGTATGCACCCGAACTCAAATCACGGAAATCCCTTTATTTCAAGCCTTTTCTACACTCTATTTTTCAACCCTTGACATCAATACGACACACTCAACGTGGCTCGACAGGATAGGAAGAATGTCAAGTCGCAACGTCCGTTTTGGGGAATTGGTCAATCGAATTTTACGTTAAGGGGAATTGGTCGAGAGTCATTTTCGGGTATTTTTATGTACTCTGCGTTCAAGAGAACATATCCACTTCTTCAAATCACTTTTTTATAATCTTACCATAACTCATGGGATTCTACAATCAGAGCCACAGGTCAAAAACAGCACCCAAGACTTTTTATGTCATGAGTGCTGTTTGCTTATAACTTTAAGGAATCAATCCATTCCTGTATCTCGTCCGTATCGCTACTACCTGAAAGGCGCTTTCCTTCAAGCCAGTTGGCGTTCGGTGATAATGCCTTCAGATTTTCTGTGCTTGTGGCGATTCCGCTGCCTCCGGAGGTGCAGAAATTTGCCAGCACCTTGCCCGAAAAATCATAGCTCTCCATAAATGTATTCATAATTCGTGGTTCCATTCCCCACCAGATAGGATGCCCGATCAGCACAACTTCATACTGATCCATATTCTCAATGCTGCCGGAAATAGACGGTCTTGCATTTTTGTCCTGCTGTTCACGATTGGCACGGCAGTTATCATCATTATAATTAAGGTCGTCCTCACTATAGGGTTCTGCAGGAATGATTTCAAAGTAATCTGCTCCCGTAACTTCAACTATTTTCTCTGCCACAGCTTTTGTATTCCCGGTTGCAGAGAAACATACGACAAGAATTTTTGTATCATTTTTCGTCTGCTCGGAAGCTGTATTTGATTCTTCTGCTTCATTGAAACTCGATGCAGAAGGTTGATTCGTATCGTTATCGGCTGTTGACGAGCTTTCCGTACCATTTGCTGCACAAGCAGCAAGTGACAAAATAAGAATCACAGTTATAAACAGTCCCATTATCTTTTTCATAAAATCTTTTCCTCCTATTACACAGACTTGCCAAACTGATATGCTTTTTGCATATGTACGGACTCCTTTGTCGTTTCCGGTGTACCACAACCCGTACCGAGTACTATTCCGCAATTTTCAAAATTCATATAGCGGCATAGCTTTTCATAATAGCTTGCGCAATATGGCATAACATCCTCATTGTCATCCCAGGCGGCAGTAATGAGAACCGCTTTCAGATGTTTCCCTGACAATTTCATTGTGTAGCTGTAAAATCGGTCAATCACCATTTTAAGCTGTGAACTGACACCAAAGTAATAGATCGGTGTTGCAAAGACCACCATATCCGATGAAAGCAGGGTATCTCTAATCGTTTGATTGTCGTCCTTATGAACACACTCTCCGTTCATACCACAATGCCCACATCCCAAGCACGGATGCATATCCATATGTGCAGCGTCCAAAACTGTGACGTTGTGTCCTGCTTCCTTTGCACCTCGCATAAATTCCTTTGCCAGCGTATTGGAAGAACCACTTTTATGCGGGCTTCCCTGTAAAACTGCTATCTTCATTTTCAAAACCTCCTGCTTATTCATCTTTCAAAATAAGGGTTGCCATTATATTTCCCTTACCGAGTACCTTTTTCAGTTCCTTCTCCGTAAGATTCACCACTTTTCCAAGCCTGGTGAACTTCCAAGTGTTAGGCGCATAATAAATCACCAGCAGATTTCCCTCGGAGAGAATAACATCTCCCGCCTTTGTGGTAATCTGCTTATCGTTGCGCGGCAGCCTTGTACCAAGATTACCAAACTTCTCCATATGGGCGTAATCCTTCATGGGAATTGTAATGGACCCCTGACGAAGTAATTCTTTCATTGCATCGACGGAACTGTTCTGTTCCAGTTTGATTTGGATGGCTGTTCCATTCACTTCCATAATCATCATTGCTCATATCCTCCGTTTACAGGCTGGTCAGCACCGGGTTATTCAGATAGTCATACAGTCTGTCGATTTCACTTGGCTTTGAGCAGTCCAGCATAGACGGCATATTTTGATTCAGTTCTTCAATTTGCTTCATATCATCACTATCCAGTTCAAAATCCCAGACCGCCATGTTTTCTTCCATACGGTTTTTGTGAACCGATTTTGGAATGATAACGACACCCTGCTGAATATCCCAGCGCAGAATAATCTGCGGTACGGTTTTCCCGTGTTTTTCTGCGATTCTTTGCAGCACAGGTTCTGTAAACATTCCTTTTAAGCCTTCCGCAAATGGCGCCCACCCTTCAGGCTGTATCTCAAACTTCTTCATAATCGCAAGTTCTTCCGTTCTTTGATAATGCGGATGCCGTTCAATCTGATTTACCATAGGTCTGATTCTTGCGTTATAGCAAAGATCCATCAGCCTTGCCCCGTCAAAGTTACAGACACCGATGGCACGGATTTTTCCCGCTTCATACAAATCCTCCATTGCCCGCCAGGCGCCATAGTAATCGCCAAGAGGCATATGGATCAGATACAAATCCAGATAATCCAGTCCCAGCTTATTCAATGATTCATAGAAAGCCTGTATGGTCTTGCCATATCCCATCTGCTGAATATAGGCTTTTGTGGTGATAAACAGTTCTTCACGCTTTACCATGCCTGCGGCGATGGCTTTCTTTACTGCACTTCCTAACGCTTCTTCATTTTTGTAAGAGCTTGCTGTATCCAGCAGGCGATAGCCCGCTTCAATGGCATCCAGGATAACCTGTTCGCACTGCGTATCCGGCACCTGAAATACACCAAACCCTTCCATCGGCATTTCAATCCCATTGCTTAATTTTACATTTTCCATTCTAAGTTCTTACCTCCTTCATTCGCTGTGATTATTGATTTTTCCATTCCCATTTTCAAAAGTATTGCAACAAAACCGACTGCAACAAATATGAATGTTCCCATCAGTGCATAGCGTGTATCCATCGCCGTAATAAATAACCCACAAATAAATGTTCCAAATGTGGTACCGAGATTCGCTGAGGTCAGATACAGCCCGTTGGAAAACTCCGGTGCTTCCGGTCCTGCTTGGGTAATCAGATACTGGTTCACATTGGAATTGATTCCTGCCAATGCTCCGATAACTACGATGCAAATTGCTGTGGCAGCCGTCAGTCTTCCCGTCAGAAACAACCCGATATATGCCGCTGCCAAAACAAAGGGCAGGACAAATGTTGACAGCTTTGCATTCACTGTGAGAATCTTTCCTGCAATCATATTACCAACAATATTCGCTATTCCATAGAACATCAAAAACAGACTGATGGTAGATGCATTGATTTTTGTAATCGTGCCAAAAAAGTCGGAAATATAACTGTAAAAGCCGAATATCGCACCGTTTAAAAACACGACAATAACAATGGACAAAAGCATGGCCGGCTTTTTCAGCACACCAAGCTGCTTCCCATAGGGTACCGTTCCCATTGTAGGCAGAGAAGGGATAAAAAAGATGGTCAAGACAAATGCAGTCACGTTCACTGCCGCAAAAAACAGCATGGCAACTGTAAAAGAGGAGTTCGCCGCAATCAGATTGGTAACGGGTACACCAAGCACCATTCCCGCTGATACGCCGATAAATACCTTTGCTACGGCCTTTGCCGATTCTTCCGGCTTCACTGCTTTTCCTGCTTCCGTTAATGCCATTGACACATACGCCGGATGAAATGCAGCCGGTACGATACGCGCAAGCATCAGTACCGTAAAATTCGGCGCAACTGCCGAAATAATATTTGTAATGATGAAAATTCCGCCTGAAACCAGCATCAGCGTTTTCCGGTTCATTTTAGAGCAAATTAGCGGCATAGTCGGTCCTGCTACGGCTACCACAAGTGCAAAAGCACTGACCAGCCAGCCTGCTGTGGCTATGTTTACCTGAAATTGCTCTGCAATCATCGGCAGGATTCCTACGATCCCCATTTCCGTATTAAGAATTCCAAAAACGCCGAATGTAAGTATTAAAATCATTCTACTGCTTTTCTTATCCATTTCCGCTTATTCTCCCGTATATATTGAAACCGTAATCGTACCGCTGAGCTTTTCAATATTCTCCTTACCGGAAACAACCTCTCCAAGTCCATACAGACTGCCGTTTGGATTGCAGTAATCATAAAACATTACCACGTCTCCCCAAGGAGAATAGTAGGACAATGTTCCTGCCTCACCGCTGCTTAAAGGCGTATCTGAGGTATCAAGCTTCTGCGGCGGATAAAAGGTCATTTCATTGTTACTGAAAGGTTCCACCTCCATCGTTAAGGGCAACTGCTCATAAAGAGTCTTTGCCGCATTGCTGTTATTCAGTTCATATATGATTTCATTGTCTGCTGATTTTACTGAGATTTTCATCGTTTCTTCCTCCTCGATATTATTGGATTCACTTTCTGTCAGATTTTCTACTTCCTGACTTTGTGTTTCGTCCTCTTTATTTCGCGCTTGTTCTGCTGTGCTGCTTTCATCGGCTATGCTTTGTGTGGATGCAGGGCTTTGACACCCTGTTACACACCACATCAAAACAGCAAAAATCAGCAATATGGTCATTTTTCTCATACGCATATCCTCACGCTTATTTCAGGTTTTTACGCAGAAAACTTTCAATTTTATCAAACGGGATTCTGTCCGTTCTGTCATACAGGTCGATATGCTCCGCATCCTCTACAATATAGAGTTCTTTCGGCTCGGCAGCTCTCTCATACACCTGTTCGCTAAAGAAGCGTGACGCTGCTCTGTCGCCTACGATCATCAGGATCGGACGAGGAGAGATTTCGTCTACATGGTCAAGCAATGAATAATTCATAAACGACAAATCGCTTGTTGTGGTGAACCCCGCCTGTGCATTTGGATGATGTCCTCTCTTGACACCATAAAAACGATAAAATTCATCGGATACAGGATCAAGACCTTCGGGGACCTTATCCACAGGCTCTTCGGGAAATGACGGAATCCACTCCGGACAGCCGTTCTTTGCATCAATCCAGCGCTGAGCAGACAGTCTTTCTTTGTTTTTCTGAAGCGTTTCTTTGTCTGTACCCAGTCTGGAAGCCGCACTCATATCATACATACTTGCTGTGATAACCGCTCTGATTCTGGTATCCACCTGTGCCGCTGACAAAGAGAATCCACCGCTGCCGCAGATTCCGATTGCAGCAATCTTATCTCTGTCTACAAAAGGAAAAAGTCCAAGATAATCTACGCCTGCGCTGATGTTCTCGCTGAACAAATCGGGTGAGGACACATGGCGGGGTTCTCCGGCACTTTCTCCCATATAACAGGGATCAAAGGTCAGCACAACAAAGCCTCTCTGTGCCAGCTCGTTTGCGTATACACAGGGACCCTGTTCTTTCACGCCGCCGTAAGGCGCGCCCACAACAACAGCCGTATACTTTTTGCTTTTATCCATATCCTTCGGAGTATACAAATCTCCTGCAAGGGTAATTCCGTAGCGGTTGTTGTAACGAATGTGTTTTCTTTCAACCTCATCACTCAATCTGCAAATGTAATGACTCATTTTTTATCATCCTTTCATTTTACTGTTATATTTTTTATGCAGTCAGACTGCGTCCAAACTGATATAATTCGTCCAGTTTTTCTGCTGATTTGTTCTGCTCGCCATAAGCTGTGAACACACCGAGATCTTGAAGCTTCATATACTCAATAAACCCATAGTGGTATGAATAAACCGCTCCATCGTAAACATCATCTGCGCCTGAGCTTAAAATAAGCGCCGCCTTTTTCAGATTTTTAGGAATCCCGATGTTATAGGTTCTGGTAATGGCACATTGAAGCTGACCGGAGATATGCAGATAATAAACCGGAGATGCCAGTACAATCATATCCGCCTGCTCAAAGTGCGGATAAATCTTCTGCATATCATCCTCCTGTATACAGTTTCCGTTTCCTTTGGTGTGGCAGTATTCGCAGCCCAAACATCCTGCAATCTTCATATGACAAACCGAAAAAACATCAATCTGATTTCCGGCATCTTTCGCTCCCCGTATAAATGCATCCACCATAGCCGCCGTATTCCCCTTCGGACGGGGGCTGCCGTTTAAAACAAGTATTTTCACAAAAACACCTCCTTAATCCGCTGCTGTAACAGTAATCTCAATAGCTTTTGGCAAACCCTTAAGATCGTTTACATCTTCCAGTCGCCCAATAATCATCAAATCCTCATAAGCCTTAGATCCTTCCTCTCCGGCATACAGCAGCGCAAACCATCCACCCGCCAGATTAATATCGCCGTTTTTCCATCCTGCCTGACGCTCATTTGGATCACTTTTTCCTTCCTTGGCAGTACAGCAATAATCAATACCGGAATCGTAACCCGCTGTGTGAAATGGCAGGCGTGTTTCAAAATCCTTTGCCGCAACGGTGTCGTTTAATACCGCCGGGATTTTCCTGTCTCCAATATGTAAGATAATATCTTTCATGGTTTACTCCATCCTTTCTATTTGAAGTGTACTGTAACCGCCAATCAATTACAAACAGTTGTTAATAATGCTTTATCATCGTTGACAGGAATAGTTATGTTGCGTATAATTAAAAGAAGTGAAAACATCGGGAGGAACCTTTGTATATGATTGAAACAAGATTGTTCCATTATTTTCTTGCCATTGCAAGAGAACAAAATATAACAAAAGCTGCTGAATCTCTGTATATCACACAGTCCACACTCTCTAAACAGATGATGGATTTGGAACAGCAGCTGGGGAAACAGCTTTTTATTCGCGGAAAACGGAAAATTACCCTGACGGAAGAAGGTATTTTTTTGCGCAACCGGGCGCAGGAGATTATGGCACTTATTGAAAATACGGAGTCTGCTCTTCAAACAGATTCCACACACCTATGCGGGGATATCACCATTGGCTGCGGTGAAACCATTGTGATGGATTATATTGCCGAAATGTTATTTGCATTTCATACACAGTATCCGGAAGTTAAATTCCATACTCACAGTGGGGATGCTGACACTGTTTTGGAAAGATTGGATATGGGATTAGCGGATATGGGATTGCTGCTCGGTCCAATTCGACAAGAAAGGTACGACTATCTCAACATACACAGGAAAGATATATTCGGTCTTTTAATGCCTGAAAACTGCATATTGGCTGAGCAGGAATTTATCAATATTGACCAGCTAAAAACACTGCCCCTGATTTTGGCAGAGCAAACTTTTTCCGGTCATCAGGACTTAGACTGGTTCGGAACAGATGAATCTGTGTTAAATGTAGTTGCAACCTACAATTTAATTCATAACGCTACTTACTTAGTAGAACGAGGTATCGGTTACGCACTCTGCCTTGATCAATTAGTAAATACTACAGGAAGAAATTTAGCCTTTCGTCCTATCACCCCGGAACTGTCTGTTGATTTATATATCGTAACAAAGAAATACCAGGCATTCTCTCCTGCAGCAAAAGCTTTTCTGAATTTGGTAAAGCAAACCATTTCACACCAAATCAATCAAATGTAAGCAAAATATCTGTACAAGCAAAGTAACAAGCACCCTGCAATGCTGCAAGGTGCTATAAATATGTTCCTCAATTTTATAAAACTGTGACTTGACAATCATTCCTTTTAGAGTTTATATAGCGATGGCGGGGTTTCTCCGACAATAAAAAACGTCATGGCAGACTGATGTGTTCCAGCACACCAGTCCTGCACTAAGGTGAATCGACCACCCAGCACAACCGCAAAAGCGGCACCACGACAAGGCTATTATATCGCATTTGTCACAGCTGCACAATAAGCAAAATAACAGCGTGTGCATGGGAAAGAGGATACTATCCTTTGCATACGCTTTTGAAGATACGGGCAATACCCGACCCTATAATGAAAGGTCGGGATGACATGAACATTTTTCAAAACAAGGACAGCTTCTTTGGGTGTCCGGACTGTGAACTAACCGAAGACTCTCTGCTGTCAATTTTTAGACTGGCAAGGCAGATCCGTCTGCGGTTCGGCAAACAAGGGTATTTGCTGGAACACTACCTCTCCCTGATTTTTGAGGGGTTGAGCGAGTGTGAACTTACCTTTGAAACCGCTGATGAAGGATTCCGGACAGGGGGCGATTTACAAGGACTGCTGTTTCACGTACTGGATGGTACAGAGAGCCAGCCACAAAGCCCACACCCTCTTTATCCACGTATGAAGGAGATTTTGCTCAGTATGCTGATAAGTTGATTTTTCAGGAATGCTACACCAATCTCTCCATACTGGTATTTCATTTGGCAGACGAAGTTATGAAATCATCCACGCTAAAATTCATAAAGGAGCAGAAAAACAACATGGGCGGAGTGGTGGATATTGTCCGGCTCCAGAAAGTCTATGAACAAATTTTTCATGTGGCTGGTGAAGCCATGATGGAGGAATTAAATGAACGATCAAACAGCGGTTCATTATTGCACCTGCCACTGTCCTATTTGCTCAAGGATTCACAGATGAACTGCTCTATAAACTTACTTATCGTGACATTGAAACCAGCAGGCAGATGTTCCAGCTTCTTCTGGATATCATACCATCAGATATGGAAGAGGTATAAGGCTCATGGAAAAATATGAACCTTTAACTCTGGAGCAAATCAATATCCTTCTGAAATGCTATTACTTAAAGAGATACACAAAAGTTGCCATGACCGAAAACATAAGCGCTGACAAAGTAAAGCGGATAAAAGAGAATGCCTTCCGGTCAATCCGTCTGGCATACAGCAAGTCGTATATGCAGGGCAAAAGATTTGATGGAAAGGCCGTTCTGCAGCATATGGCAGAACGCTGCGGCATAACAGATGAGGAGTTAACCGCAATATTTGATGACTATATAGCAGAGGGTCTGGCTTCTGAGAACAAGCGATATTGGGAAAGGATAAAGAAAAAGGGAAATATCCCTACAGCGGCAGAACTTCTTGATTTCATTTACGATAAATTTGAGGTGGATATTGAAGGCTTTATTGGATAATTGAAAAGCATCCTAATGGGGATATTCTGTCTAATAGCAAGTTTTAATGCGCCATAACATTATCTGGGAGCAGCACCTTTTATGGATGCTGCTCCGTTTAAAATACACATATCTGATTATCGCTCCACCTCCAGGCTGATACCTGCCTTGAATTCTACTACAAACTTTTCTTCGTAAACCGTGACCTTTTCAATCATCTTTCTGACCAGTGCCTCATCGTAACTTTCAATATCTGCATCTTGGTTTTTTAAGAAATCCACCATCTCGGTAATCCGCTGTTTTAATCCATCCCGTTCGGCATTTTCCACCAAAGCATTCTGCTTCATTTCCCGGAGGCGATCTATTTCATCTGCAATCTCCGTATAATCTGCATTGCTGTTGGCAAGTTTTAGCAGTTCCTCCAGCCTGCCGTCCACATTATCAGTAGGCTGTTCTGCTTCAGAAAGTACTGCATCGATATTCTGCTGCAGCTGTTCAAGCACAGCATCCCGGCTATGGTAAGCAGTGTTGATTGCCTGCATGACCGCAGCCTGCAATTCTGTTTCCTGCACCGTTGGCACATCGCAGCACTGTGGACCATGTTCCACCCGGCTGACGCATCGCCAGACGATGGAGTACTTGCCACGGTTGTTCCATGCAATCCTGCGGTAAATATCACCGCACTTCGGCAGTAGACGATACTGGAAAGTGCATACTTGCTGCTGTACACCCGTTTCTTCCGAATGGCTCCGCTGTGGAGATTGGCTCGTCTGACCATTTCTTTCTGTACCTGCATATAAAAGTCACGGGGAATGATGGCTTCGTGGCTGTTTTCAACATAATACTAATATTCCTGCTGTTTTGATGCTTTCTACCATCTTCTGCATTCTAATCTCACTATAACGTTTGAAACCATGTCCCGGATAAGGCTTTAATTGAGAAATTTTTATTTCATTCAGTTCTGTATCTGATATGATCGGACTACCATCATCTCCAAAGATACTGTCAAGATCTCGCGGGCGTCTTATCATTTTACATAACCTCCTGTATAACTTCTAAGGCAAGTTTTTCAAATGCAATGGATGCCTTATCAAATAGCAATAATACTTTTTGTAATAGTGTCAATCAATTCAATCAATTCTACAATTTCTTTCTGTTCATCATTCGAAAACAAATAACCATATTTTTGGAAATGTGAATACATAATTTTCATATTCATCTCTGCTGCTTCATAGGCTTCTAAAAGCCCATTTTCTTGAAAATTTTTTTGAGAAGGCAAATTTATAATAATATGACCTAAAAGCTTTTCCTCTGGCAATACATTAAGTAATTCGGTATAAGCCTCTCTCAATCCTTTATATCGTTCTTGATTTACAGTGAATTTTTGTTTGCTTTTTTCAAGTTCTACTAAGCGTTTATTATTCTTAAATGCAATAAATAAAGAAAAGATACCTGTAACTAAGGATGCTATTACACCTGTCGAAAGCAATTCTAATATAATAGTAATGTTGTTATCCATTTTGCTCTCCTATTCTCATAATAACTTCCCTAAAATATATCCTAATATGGTACTAAGCAAACAAAAGAATAAGTTCCATAAAAATGTTTTAGGGAATGCCTTTTTTTCTTGCTTATTCAATGTGTTTTCCAAAAGTTTATTCAATGCTTCAACTTGTTCTTGATTCATAGAAGTTATTTGTTGACTTATTTCTGCTTCCTGTTTCATCTGCTCAAACAGCTTTTTTTGCTTTTCCATTTCAAGTAGTGCATTTTCAATAATTTCTTTAGAATTCTGCAAGTTCTTGCTAACATAATCAATGTTTTCGCTTATTACATTATCTTCTGATGTCTTTAATTTCTCTTTATTTAAGCTTGCTTTTATAGCTTTTAAGTCTACTCCTAAAAACGACGAAATAACTGATATAAGTACTTCCAATATTGCTGTGTTCATTTTATCCCTCCACGATATGTAGCTCATCAGTTTGCTAAACTTGTTTTATTTCTTTAAAATCTTATAACATTGGCTATTTTAGGGTTTGGGTTGTAGAGCATCCGCCCAATAACATAAAACAAGCACATAATAATATCCATCTTCTCATCTTACTCACTCCTTCCATTTTTCATTAGTTGATAAATATCATTTTGGATTTTTTTAATATAATTGCAGTAAATTCTTAACATGGCATCTACCTCTTTGGTTGGCATGTCAATAGGTTTTCTATTCATTCCTGTTATTGTTAGGAAAGCCTGTATTGAATCATAAAGAATATCTAATTTGATTTGTACATCCTCTAGCGTATGTATGTACCTCCTTATCAGCAACATACACTATCATACAAGTCTGCACATATCCATAAGAATTGGTATTTCTTTTTATACTATAATTCTATACTATTTTACGTCTTTTCGTATACTCTCTAGAATCTCTTTTTTTCCTGAACACTACATATATGCGAAAAGGTATAAAAAAGCCTGACTTTATATGAAAATCAGGCAAAATATTATTTACTAGCAAATATACACCAAAAGCAATTAAAAAGAGCACAAAAAACAATTAAATACAAATAAGAGTATAAAGAAATAATTCAAATGACTCATCTGATTTATAAAGAAAACATCTTTTCGGAATATGGAGAAGTTGCTAATCAGGTAATTTACGAATTGGAGCAAGAAAAGAAGATGGCAAATATAAGAATGCTTTCGTATCATGAAAACTGAGTTTAAGGCTAGACCTGTTTATTTACAAGGAGAAGATCGAATCAAAGCGTATTTCTTAATTTGTTTTATATCACCATTGATATATCGTTTACTAGAAGAAAAAAAAATAAAGAATATACAGTAGAATAAATAATTCATACATTACGAGAAATGAATGTATGTGAAATTGAGGAATATGGATATATCCCTACTTATAAACAAACAGATTTAACAGATAAATTGCATGAATAATTTGAGTTTCAAACGAACACGCAAATCATTAAGAGAAGCAAAATAAGAAATATTATTCATCAAACAAAACAAAAAAATTAGAATATACTACATATCGTTACAAAGCGAAAACTCAAGATTAGTCTTTATTTATCAGCTAATCTTGAGTTTTTCTCTCTCTTAAGGTGTCAAACTTGGGATATTAGAATTATAGCACATCATTCAGAATTTCACGAACGGTCATAGTCGCGCAAAAATCGAACTTGTGAGAATGATTGATATATCCTTAATATATAATAAATTTACTTTCTTTAATTTGAATAATTTAAATATTTTGAAGAAACAATATAACTAAATCTTGTTTATTGCTTTTACGAGAATACTGAAGCAAAAGTTTTTTATTCTGATATCATCTTAACTTGCTCTTTTTATAACCTTATTTGTTATTGGCTTAAATACTTTTAGTATTGGTCCTATTCCAAAAGCAAGAAGAATAGTTCCAACTTGTATTGGTCCTCCAACTAGAAATGCTAAACTAGCAATTGAAACATCGATGATTACTCTTAAAAGGAATGGATTTTTATTGATTTTTTCACTTATTGAAAACGATACAGCATCATAGGGAACCATGCCTAAATCACAATTCATATATAAAGACATTCCCAATGCAATACACACCATTCCAACACCAAATAATACAAAACTAGCAATTATTGACATAGAAGTCGGTAATACAGATTCCATTACTTCATTTATTACTTGTAAAATATATCCGAATGATATCATAGGAACTAAACTTCCAATTCCTAAAAATCTCTTTTGAATAAATAGAATGAGTACTGCGATGATAAACTGTGCAACAAGGGTAAATGTTCCTAAGGAAATATTAAGCATATTGGAAGAACCTACACATAAAGCATTAAATGGATCAATACCAAAATTTGTATAATTGCATAGCCCTGTTCCAAATGCCATAAAGATAATTCCACATATAATGATAATAATTTTTCTAATCATGGAAAATAGAAACCTCTGATAACATGTTTCTTAATCTCATGGCATCCCAAGGCAAGTGTTCAGCAATTGTTAATCCAACAATATTACTATATTTAGAAATATCGCCTAGAATTCTTCCAATGTGTTCTAACTTTAATTCTCCAATTGCAGCATCGAATGATTCAAGATATGGTTCGGCAGGATATATTGAACGAAAATCTTGAGGATCCAATACATCTAAATCGAAATGCACAGCTACATGCTTTATATTTTCCTTCTGAATCCAATCTACAAGAATATTACTATCATTTTTTAGTTGAGAAGGAGTAGCGTATGAAATCTTTTTGATATTGACAATTTGATCCTTTTCTCTTAAATCATCATAAATAAGACCAGCTAGCATTACTTTATTTTTATTAATCGGATTTTTCACCATTGATGCAAGTGTGGATCCTTCTCCGGAAATAAGATTATTTAAAACCATTTCATGGTTTCTAGTTGATGTTTCAACTGTAGATACATCTGGATGTGCATCTAGCCATAATATTCCCAGTTTTTCCCCATACTTCCCACTTAGATAGTCAAAAGGGACTTGAGATACAGAACAATCTCCTCCAATAACAATTATTCTATCTGGATTCTCTTGAATTAAAACTTCTTCGGTATCTTTCATTTGTTTTTTTAAGGCTTCTTCTCCTTCAATACCATTTTTTTGTTTTAATTCCTCATCAAAACTTATATTTACAGGTACTTTTACTGTCTTAATAGACGATACTTGAGGGACTATTATACTTAATAGTTCACTTCCAAATACATAATTTGGATTGTTGCCGCCCTGCCACTGTGGAATATCTAATCTTATTGTTTTCATAAATGCATCTCCTTAAATCTTGCTTTTTAATGACTGACCATTTGATTGAATAACTTCTTTATACCAATCAAAACTATCTTTTTTAAATCGTTTTAAGCTTCCTTCCCCTTTATCATTGCGATCTACATAAATAAATCCATAACGTTTTTCCATCTGACACTCACTATTACTTACTAAATCAATTGGCGCCCAACTTGTATATCCTAAAACTTCCACACCATCCTGCAAAGCCTCATAAACCTGTAACAAATGTTCTCTAAAGAAATTTATTCGATATGGATCATGAATTTTACCATTTTCTAGCTTATCTTTAAATGCCATACCATTTTCAACAATAAATAATGGTAATTGATAGCGATCATATAATTCATTTAATAAAATTCTTAATCCTTTTGGATCAATTTGATAGCCCCAATCAGAAAGTGTCAAGTACGGATTTTTAATAGTTGAAGCAATATTTCCTCGTGTTGTAATGTATTTGCTCTTATCTGCAGTAGCACAATCACTTGCATAATAACTGATAGAAATAAAATCAACTGTGTGTTTCAAATCCACAAGATCTTGATCTGTAATTTCAAGATGAATGTTATTTTCTTCAAAATAACGATTCATATAATTTGGATATTTACCTCTAACATGCACATCTGCAAAGAATAAAGTTTTTCTTTCTCTGTTTATTTTTTCTAGGACATCATCTGGTTTAGAAGTCAAAGCATAAATTGGAGCTCCTGCAATCATACATCCAATCTGTAAATTTGAATCTAACTCATGTGCAACTTTCGTAATAAGTGCACTTGCAACAAATTGATGATGGATTGCCTGATACAATATGTTTCTATTGATATCCTCAGGTACCCCTTGAATTCCTGCTCCATTAAATGGTGCATGCAGTGTCATATTTATTTCATTGAAAGTTAACCAGTATTTTACACGATCTTTGTATCTTTCAATCATAGTTTTTGCATATTTCAAATAGAAATCAATCAATTTTCTATTTTTCCACCCACCATATTTAATAGCAAGATTCAGCGGCATTTCATAATGCGAAAGTGTTACCATGATCGCAATATTGTGTTTTATTAACTCATGAAATAAATCATCATAATATTTCAATCCTGCTTCATTAGGTGTTTTTTCATCTCCATTTGGATAAATGCGTGGCCAAGCAATTGATACTCTCAAAATTTTGAAATTCATTTCAGATAATAATTCAATATCATCTTTATATTTATGGTAAAAATCGATTCCAATTCGTTTTAAATAATTTTCCTTTGGCGGTATAGAAACATCACCAAAGACACCATCAGGTAAAGCGTCTGCAGTTGAATATCCTTTACCATCTTCTAACACTGCACCTTCACATTGGTTAGCTGCAATCGCTCCTCCCCACAAAAAGTTATTAGGAAATTGTATTTCGTTATGCATCTTGAATTCTCCTATTCTATGGTTAACACTGTTTGTCCAGCTTGAACATTCTTTTCATTCGTCAATTGAATTGTTTGAAAATCATTTGAGTTGCAAACAACATGTATAATCATTGTTGGATAACCTGCTTTTTTCACTTTTTCTAGTTCAACTTCAACTAATAACTCCCCTTTCTTAACTGCTTGTCCCTGTCTAACATGACAGTTAAATCCTTCACCATTCATATTAACTGTATCAATGCCGATATGAAGCAATAGTTCTAATCCCTCATCAGTTAATATTCCAATTGCATGTTTTGAAGGAAAAACCGCTGTAATTGTTCCATTTGCTGGAGAAACTACTTTTCCATTTACTGGTTCTATTGCAAAGCATTGTCCCATCATTCCTTCTGAGAATACATTATCTGGAATATCACTCATTGGAATAACACTTCCTTCACAACTAGCATCAACATTAATTTTACCTAATGGAAGATTCTTTTGTTGTTCTTGTGAATCAAATCCCTCTGTATATTCATCATCTTTTACATCATCAAATCCAGTTACAATTACCCAAATGAATGCTACAATAAACGCCACTGTACATGATACAACAAACCAAATAAATGTATCTGTTAAGAATAATGGAATACCAATGATAGGTCCTGTTGCCATACCTGTTGCAGTTACATGGAAGAATCCAGCAATAGCACCACCTACTGCTCCACCAATACATACTCCGATAAGTGGTCTTTTTAATTTAGAAGTAATTCCATATAATGCTGGTTCTGTGATACCTAGAATTGCATTTAAAGCCGCTGTTCCTGCTAATGATTTAAAATCGCGATTTTTTGTTTTTAGGAAGACGGCAAATGTTGCTCCAGCTTGTGCTGAGTTAGAAGCGACATTTAGTCCCATTAAGTATTCAACACCGTATGTCGATAAAGACTGAACCATAACAGGTGTAAATCCATTATGAATTCCTAATAATACCATAATTGGGAAGAAACCAGAGAAAATGGCTCCAGCAATAACTCCATAATTTACATAAAATGTTAAGAAGTTTGAAGCAAGAACATCACTGATCATAGAGCCAACTGGACCAATCGCAACAATAACTAACACTCCAGTTACAAACACTGTAAGTAATGGAACCAAAATTGTTCTTAAAATACTTGGCACTACTTTAGCAAAGAATTTTTCTATATAGCTCATTACAATCACTGTCATAATAATTGGAAGAACTGAACTAGCATAAGAAGCACTAAATACTGGAATTCCTAATAAATGATGTGTTGTTCCGTCTCCAAGCATATTAATTAAATCAGGATGAAGCATAATTCCTGCAACAACCATTGCCAAGTAACGATTACATTTGAAATGTGTCGCTGTACTTACTGCTAATAAGAATGGTAAGAAGTAATATGCTGCATCTGAGAATAACATCAGCCATTTAAACATTTCGCCATCTGGTGAAATAACATTTGCAAACATTAATCCTAATAAAATTCCTTTTAATAACCCTGCACCAATGATAGCTGGTAAAATTGGTGTGAATATTCCTGTAAAAGTATCAAGAATTACTGCAAGTAGTTTTTTCTTTTCTTTTGGCACTTCATTATTCTTTGATAAACCTACTAATGGTTCAAATTCCAAAAAGACATCTGCAACTTTTGGACCTAAAATAACTTGATATTGCCCTTCTACAAGGTTCACCCCCATAACTCCAGGAAGCTTTTTAATTTGATCCTCCTTGATAATGTTTAAATCTTTGATCGTCATCCTTAAACGAGTAATACAGTGAGTGACTGCTGAAATATTTTCTTTCCCACCTACTAATTCAAGAATTTGTGTGGCTAATTCTTTATTTGTCATACTTTTTCCTCCTCTACATTTGCTTTAAATATTTATACTTTCTGTATTGACAATTGCATTATAGCAACCAATGTAAGCACATACAATATAGCTAAATATCAATGGTCTTAAAGTTTCAAACTAAGAAAAAAAAGAGAACTTTTTTTGAAATTATGAGTTTCAAAAATCCTCTTTCTTACTATAAATATTCTCCACATCTAAAGCATTCTTTATATGATAATCAAAATCTTTTACTAACAAACAGGCAAATAAAATATCTAAAATGTAATTCATTGATATTGCAAGTAACATCATTTCAAAACCAGCTATAATATTTTTATCATATACCTGTAAGTAATGATCACAAACATTTTTTAAATCATCAAATTCTTCTCCACCAATACCTAATGTATACTGGCCAATAGATTTAACCTTTCTAGCACTATATACTGCTTGCTTATTTCCTCCAGTAAATGAAAGAATAATGGATACTCTTTTATTGTTTTTTGTACTCATAACATAATGCTCATTTAAATTTGTGAAAATATTACACTGCTTACCCAATGTTTGAAATTTAAACATTGCTGATTCTGCTATTGCTTGTGTTACTCCTGAACAATAGAAATCAATTACTTCTGCATTTTTTATTTTTTGAACGATACTTCTCACTAATTCTTTATTTAACATCAAATTTGTGTTTACTATTGCAACATTATAAAAATGAGGCATCTTTCCTAAAATATCACTTACGCCACTATACTTATTGAATGGTTGTTTTAATCGAATATCTTTAATCTTATCTCTTTCATAATTTTCTTGTTGAATGACTCTTTTAAGTTCTTCATAGCTGCCTACACCTATTTTTTTACAAAACCTAAATACAGTAGATTTACTAGTTAATGTAATCATTCCTAAATCATCAGCTGTTAATTCATCTAAAGAATATGGGTTTTTCAAAATATAATCAGCAATACTTTGCTCAGAATGAGTAAATATTTCTTTTTCTAATTTATCAAAAATCACTTTAACACCTCCTGCCAAATTTATAATAATAACATGTGATCAACTACCTTTATTATATACTTAAATTAAGTAAATGTCATACTATAATCATCATTTAAATCACTATTATTTTAAACATATATTAGATTTTTTGCTTTTATGTTTTACCTTAAATCTCTTTTTTTCTCGAACACTAAAACAAGGAAAAAATGTACAAGAAAAGCCTGACTTTTATTAAAATCAGGCAAATTAGCATTTACTATCAGTTGCACCCCATTTTGAGTGCTTCAAATTTTGCTTATCAAAAAGTGTCGAAAAGCCTTTATTCATGGGCTTTTTTGCACTTTTATTTTCTCACTATCAGACACACACATTCGACGTGATGTGTAAATGGAAACATATCCAGAGGCTGCACAATTTCTGTACGATACCCCTTCTCTTCCAGCAGCTTTAAATCCCTTGCCAGTGTCCCGGGATCACAGGACACATAAACAATCCGTTTTGGCTGCATCATCACCATACTGTCAATCGTCTGTACATCACACCCCTTGCGCGGCGGATCTACCACAATCACATCCGGATGTGCCCCCTGCTCACACAGCTTTTTCGCATAGTCAGCCGCATCACTGCATACAAAATCAATATTCGCAATGCCATTCAATGCCGCATTCTTTCTCGCATCACGAATCGCCTGCGGTACGATTTCAATTCCCGTCACATGCTTGGCCTGCTGTGCTAAAAACATGGAAATCGTTCCAACCCCGCAATACAAATCCAATACGGCTTCCTTTCCCGTAAGCTGTGCAAACTCCAGAGCCTTTCCATATAATATCTCCGTCTGTCTTGGATTCACCTGATAGAAGGACTTTGAGGATATGGAAAATTTTAAGTCATGAATACTGTCAGTGATAGCATGCTCACCAAACAACAGCTGTTCCTTATCCCCCAAAATGACATTATCATCCCGTACATTCAGATTTAATATGACACTCTTTACAAACGGCAATGCCGCAGTCAGCTCCTGCACCATCTCCTTCCCATGTGGAATCTGAAAGGAACGCACAATCCAGACAACCATTACCTCATCACTGAAAAATGCATGCTTGATCAACAGATGACGAAACAGCTTCGCATTCTGATATTTCTCAAATAATTTACGCATTTCCTGTAATACCGCATTGATCCGCTCACTCTGAATCAGACACGTATCCGTATCGATGATGGCATTGGAGTTGATACGATAAAAGCCGGTAACCGTTTTACCTTTATCAACTCCGACCGGAATCTGCCCTTTGTTGCGATAATTGGTATAGCAATCCTGCATCCCCAGCACATCCTGCACCTCAATATCAAGGTGTGCTATCCGCTGCATCACATCCTGCACCTTCTGCTTCTTAAACCGCAGCTGCTCCGCATAGGACATATGCTGAAGCTGACAGCCTCCGCACTGCTTTGCAATCGGACAGGGGGGAGCAACACGCTGTGAGGATGTTTTACTTCTTTTCATCAGCCTGCCATAGCCAAATTTCTTTTTTGCCATCGTGACAACCAGCTCTCCCGCTTCCCCCTCCAGCATGCCCTTCACAAACAGCGGAAAGCCGTCTATCTTTACAACCCCGTGCCCGTCGTGCGTATATCCGCTGCAGACACCATATACCTGATCATTTTTCTTCATCTTCTCACCTCATTGAAAAAAGGGCAGGCCGCCCTTTTACTTGTTTTTCTTAGCTGCTTCTTCCTGCTGCTTTAACAGCTTTTCTGCGACGGATTTATTTTTCGGAGATGAAGGTGTAGAAACGTTCGGCTTCTTCGCTGCCGCTGTCTTCGTCTTGATCTTATAAATCTGATCATCCGCAGAATGCTTGTCATCCGGAATGAAATTATAAACATGCACTTCCAGATCATACATCTTATCGGAATCGTTATTTGTAAAATACTTCTTGATAGGAAGAATATCATTCACCTTATCATAGGCTTCATTCATAATACTCTTCACCTTGGCACTGCTGGCATCATCCTTAGTATCAATATTGATACGCAGGGTAGCACTGATCAAATTGACTTCAACGCTTTCAACACCATCCAGCTTCATTGCGGACTTCACCTTGTCCAGCTGCTCTTCTGTTATGGCCGGGTTCAGTGAATTGTCAAAACGGCTGCCGACCGTAGGACTTCCGCTGCTCTCCTTGGCACTCAGATAAATCCATCCAAGCAGCAGTACAGGAATCAGAATAACAATACCGGCAATCCAGTATAGTATCTTGCTCTTTCCGCCGCCTGCTTTTGTTTTTTTCTTCTTTTTACTCATGGGGTTCACTCCTGACTATATAGACAATGAGCATACTCCTTAGGAGTCATGCCTGATTACACGATTGTGTTTCTAGTATAGCACATTTACCAGTATAACACAAAACCGCGAGAATTACAGCGGGAATCTTCTTACGATTTCCTAAAATTGACAGCTTCACAGACAGGCTTTTTCAAAAGCTACCCTGCAATATATAAGCCGGTGTTTCGCATAGCATCCGTGCCTTACGCTCGCAGGCTTCATCACCGGCTGGCGCAACAGAATGCTAGCGCTTTTTCAACTCCTCCTGAATCAGCTTATTCGTCATCGCCGGATTCGCCTGTCCCTTGCTGGCCTTCATTACCTGACCAACCAGGAAGCCGACAGCACGGTCCTTACCGTTTTTGAAATCTTCAATGGATTGCGGGTTGTTATCCAGAACAGCGCTAACCATGGCAAGCAGCTCACTGCTGTCACTCATCTGCTTCATACCCTTTTCTTCCACGACCTTCTTCGGATCCTTGCCCTGCATGATGTCCTCAAACACGATTTTTGCCTGCTTGCCGCTTATTTCACCGGCATCCACCATATTTACCATATCCGCAAGATGCTTTGGATTACACGGATTATCCACCAGCTTGATATTTGCCTTATTCAATGCAGCTGTAACCTCAACGATCACCCAGTTTGCTGCCTTCTTATAGTTCTTTGTATACTGACATACCTCATCGAAAAAGTTGCTCAGCTCACGATTGGCAACGAGTACATCAGCATCGTATTCCTTCAGTGCATAATCGTGCATATAGCGTGCCTTACGCTCATCCGGAAGCTCCTCCATATTGTCCTGAATGTCTTTGATCCATGCCGCATCCAGACGAATCGGTGGAATATTCGGTTCTGGGAAGAACTTGTAGTCCACATTTCCTTCCTTTTTCCGCATCAGAATCGTTGTTTTCTGCGTTTCATCATAACGACGGGTTGCCTGTACGACTTCCTCACCGTTTTCCAGCAGCTCCCTTTGACGTGCCACCTCTGCATCAATCGCCTTCTGTACATTGGAAATGGAATTCAGATTTTTGACCTCGGTTTTGGTACCAAGAGCTTCACTGCCCTGCGGACGTATGGAAACATTGACATCACAGCGCATGCTTCCCTCTTCCATTTTAACATCACTGACTCCAAGGTAATACAGCATACTTCTCAGCTTTTCCACATAGGCAGCTGCCTCTGCCCCGTTTCGGATATCCGGTTCACTGACGATTTCCACCAGCGGTGTTCCCGCACGGTTGTAGTCTACCAGTGTCCCCGCATCGCTGTGAAACTGCTTAGCGGTATCCTCTTCCATATGAATACGGTTGATGCGGATATCCTTTTCCCCGTCATCCGTTTTAATGGTAATGACACCGTTGGAGCCAATCGGATGAAACTGCTGGGTTATCTGGAAGCCCTTAGGAAGATCGGAATAATAATAGTTCTTGCGATCAAACTTCACCAGCGGATCGATTTCACACTTCAATGCCGTTGCGGCCAGAATTGCCAGACGCACAGCATCCTTATTTACACAGGGGAGTGTTCCGGGATGTCCCAGATCCACTTCATTTACACAGGTGTTCGCTACCTCTCCAAAGGATGTCGGTGCCCCTGAGAACATTTTTGTTTTGGTTTTCAGCTCGCAGTGGATTTCAATCCCTATGACTGTTTCGTATTTCATGCGTCTACCTCCACATCATTACCTTTTAATCCTGTTTCCTCTTCAATCGCCAGTCCGATATTAAACAATGTCTGCTCATCAAATGCCTTCGCCGTCATATTGATACCGATCGGCATACCTTCCGCAAAGCCGGTCGGCATGGTCATGCTCGGATATCCGGAAAAGTTGCCCAGCACCATATGATTTTCAGCCACATTGTTATCTGCCCCAAGATGAGAATCCTTGGATTCCTCTGCCAGCGGCGCGATTGTTCCTGCAGCAGAGGCAATGACAACATCGCTGTTGGCAAGAACACGGTTCAGCTCCTCCACAATCAGGCGGCGAACCTTCTGCGCCTTGCGGAAGATCTTATCCTGATTTTCCACAAACAGAGAATAGCTTCCGATGACAAAACGCTTGCGTACATAGGAACAGAAGCCCTTTGTCCGGGTGTTGATCATGACATCCTCCACGTTTTCTCCAGCCTCACGCATACCAAAACGGATTCCATCCAGATTGGAATGGTTGGCTGTAGCCTCGGCATTCGCAATAATATAGTAGGTAGGCATCAGTGCCTTCATCAGCTTATCATCCATGCGCACATGTGTAACAGTAGCACCGCGTGCCTCCAGCTTCTTCATCAAAGCGTCAAAATTCTCACGGATTGCAGGATCTGCAACCGCCTCCTGTACATTATCCAAAACAGCAATTCGCTTTCCGCGAAGGTCATGATTCAGGTTAGCAGCATAGGCCTCCACTGCACGGTTGGATGAGGTCATGTCACGGTCATCGCGACCAGCCAGCACCTCCAGTGCAACCGCTGTATCCTGTACGGATGTGGTAAAATAACCCACATGATCCAGACTGGATGCATACGGAATGATACCATAGCGGGAGATTCTTCCATAGGTTGGCTTCATGCCGATAATCCCCTGGTATGCGGCCGGCTTGCGCACACTGTCACCGGTATCCGTACCAATGGCAAACGGAACGACTCCAGCCGCTACAAGTGCTGCACTGCCGCCGCTGCTTCCTCCGGAAATTCTGCTTTCATCCCAGGCATTGTTAACTGGTCCTGTGTAGGCATTGCGGTTGGTTCCGCCCATGCCCAGCTCATCCATACTGGCCTTTGCTATTACAACAGCGCCTGCAGCTTGCAGCTTATCAACGATATGCGCATTGTATACCGGGATATAATTATCCAGAATGCGGGAGGATGCCGTGGTACGGATTCCCTTCGTATTCACGTTATCCTTTAAAACAACTGGCATGCCATACATCGCTGCATCTGCGCCGATTGCTTCCAGCTCCTTCAGCTGCTCTTTCGGGTCTACAAAGGTAACAGCAGCATTCAAACGCGCCTGTGCTTCCTTCGCTTTTTCCAAAGCCTCGTAAACGCGGCCCTCCACGTCCTGCTTTCTCGCTCTTTCAAAATCCATTTTACTTCACCACCTTTGGCACATGTACATGCCCTGCTTTTGCACTTTTCACATTCAGAAGCGCGGCTTCCTGTGATATTACATTATCTACGCTGTCCTCACGCAGAAATGTCGTTTCTGCTTCAAACGGGTAGATCATTTCTTCAACACCCTCTGTATCAATGCCGTCCAGCAGCTCGATCTGCTGCAGCAATACCTTAAATTCCTCCTGCAGCTCACTGACCTCTTCATCATTCAGATCAAACATGATGTCATGTGCCAGCTTCTTGAAATATTCTGCACTAAATTCTTCCATGATTGCCTCCATTCCTTCGCCTTGCGCGATTCAGATTTCTGAAAAAGAGAATGCGTTTTGTTCGATACCGTCACATCTCTTTTCGATCTTCCCTTTTTTATTTATACCGTTGTATGAAAATCTTGAAAAGGCATAGCAACAGTTCCTACGAAATTCATTTTATTCTTCTTTTCTATTTCTGGATTAATACAGCAGTGTCTGTGCAACCGTACTGCTGGTACCCTTGTTTCTCGTAATGGTGGCGACATCTACATCATCCGCCTTGACTACGACCGTGATTTTAAAATTATTGCTGGAAAAGATGGAAAGCCGCTCATCCAGCAGCTGCACCGCCGCAATGACCTCATCCGCACTCTTGGCATGCAGCTTCACATTGATGCGCAGATCTGTCAGCTCATTATCCATGAAATGACCTTTGCCGATCATGTCGATATCCTGTCCCAGAAAATCCTGAAAGCTCGCCTTGTAGCGGTCGAAATAGGTTGCGTTTGTCCCGTCCAGCTTGGTTGCCGTGCTTGTTGGAAACAATGCCCATTTTTCATTGATTGCCTTGAATTCCGCATTGGTCTTGGATTCAAAATAGGCTTCCTCAAAGTACGTTCCCGGCAGCGTCGCATCATCGCTGGAGGTATTATACAGCGCTACATAAATCGGTGTGTTGTTTCCGATTTCCGGCTTTGCCTTTCGCAGATAATTAACCAGCTTACGCGCACATTCCTCGCCATACAGCTTCATTTTATCGCTATCGATGGTTGCCTCCTTTGGTTCCGTTCCGATTTTATCATTGAATACGAGCGCCAGTGACAGCCCCTTCAGCTCCTTGTTCTGATACCAGTCATATTCAAAGATATCCAGCAGCAGCACATCATTGGCTGTTATTTTTTTATCCCCGTCATCGGTTGGAAACACATCACCGACTGCAGGATTTAAACCGTTTGCATTTTTCTTGCTCGTTCTCCCCAGCAGTCCGCTGTTATCCGCGGAGGCATCCAGTGTATTGTAATCCAGATATTTTCCACCCCGAAAGGCATACGTCTTACTGGAGAAATATTCCTTGGAAAGCTCCATCAGCCCGGTACCGATGGTCAGGGTATCACTCAGATTGGTTTGCATCTGGGCATGCTTCTGCCCCGCATCACTCACTGAAAACGGCAGCAGTGCAGAGTATTCCCCTTCGTTGATGGCCTTTGTTTCCTCACTGCTTTTATCATTGTCCGCCTTGTTTTTATCTTCCTTATTACAGCCGCCGAGTACCAGCATGCAGCTGCAAAGAAGCAGAATCGGGACTGCTCTAGGTTTCCTGTTCATTTCCGTTCACCTCTTTCATAAAGGTATCCTCATCCATCGTCATGACACCGAGGGAATTCGCTTTGGTCAGCTTGCTGCCAGCCGCCTCGCCGTAAATGACAAGGTCGGTTTTTTTGGAAACAGAGCCGCTGACATTGGCCCCGAGAGATTCCAGCAACGCCTTGGCATCATTTCGTGTCATCTGCGTCAGCGTACCGGTCAGTACGATGGTTTTGCCGCTGAATGAGCTTTCCTGAATCTGCTCAGCCTCGGTATCCATCCGCAGGCCATAGCCCTTTAAATGGGCAATCAGCTCCATGTTCTTCGGCTCATGGAAAAAGGCGGTGATGCACTCTGCCGTAATCTGTCCGATATCCTTGATTGCCACAAGCTCTTCCTCATTCGCTGCCATCAGTGCATCCATGCTCAGAAAATGCTTTGCCAGAACCTTTGCGGCTTTCTTGCCAACCTGGCGGATGCCCAGTCCATAGATCAGATCCTCCAGCGGATTCTGCTTGCTGTCCTCAATGGCATCCAGCAGCTTATCTACCGACTTTTCCTTAAAGCCCTCCAGATCGATCAGCTCCTGCCGATGCTCCTTCAGGCAGTATATATCTTCAATGGTATTCAAAAAGCCCTGCTTATGGAAAAATTCCACTTTCTTATCACCCAGTGTATCGATATCCATCGCATCCCGACTCGCAAAATGAATCATGCTTTCCACAACACGGGCGGGGCAGTCCTGATTGATGCAGTAATGGGCAGCTTCCTCAGGAAAGCGTACCAGCTCACTTCCGCAGATCGGGCAGTGCGTTGGAAAGTGGTAAACCGCCTGCGTATCGTTTCTTCGCTCAAGCAGCGGTCGAACGACCTCCGGTATGATATCTCCGGCCTTGCGTACCACAACATCATCATGAATACGGATGTCCTTTTCCTTAATCATATCCTCATTGTGCAGCTGTGCCGCCGATACCGTTGTACCCGCAACCCGCACCGGCTCCAGTACGGCATTCGGAGTAATACGTCCCGTTCTTCCAACCGTTACCACGATATCCAGCAGCTTTGTGATAACCTCTTCGGCAGGAAATTTATATGCAATCGCCCAGCGCGGCACCTTGACCGTGGAGCCCAGACGATTTTGTGCGTCCAAATCATCCACCTTGATGACCATACCGTCAATCGCGTAGGGCAGATCATTTCGCTGCTCTGTAATTTCTTCGATAAACTGCCACACCTCATCGATGCGCTCACACACCTTACGAAGCGGATTCACCCGCAGATGCATTTCACTCATCTTCTGCAGTGCCTCTTCATGGGAATGAATATCGTATTCCTGTGCATTCACAAAGTAATACCAGAAGGCATCCAGCTTACGCTTTGCCGCAACCGAGCTGTCCAGCTGACGGATACTTCCCGCCGCCGCATTTCGCGGATTCGCAAACAGTTCTTCCCCGTTCTTTTCCCGTTCCTCATTCAGCATCTGAAAGCTGGCATTGGGCATATACACCTCTCCGCGCACTTCCACCTCACCCTGTAGCGGGATATGCATCGGAATGGATGGGATCGTTTTGACATTGTGCGTAACATCCTCACCGACAACACCGTCTCCGCGGGTCAGGGCCTGTACAAAGCGCCCGTCGCGATATATCAGGGACATGGCAAGTCCGTCAATTTTCAGCTCCACCACATAGCGTGCGTTTGGCACCACTTCCCGCACACGCTCGTCAAAGGCATGCAGATCCTCCAGATTGAAGGCATTGCCCAGACTCAGCATGGTGCGCTTATGCTCCACCTTCGTGAATGCGTCCAGTACGACACCACCGACGCGCTGCGTGATGGAATTGGGATCGCGGTACTGTGGAAATTCATACTCCAGTGCCACCAGCTCCTGATAATAGCGGTCATATTCCTGATCGCTCATGCTTGGCTGATCCAGTACGTAATATTCGTACGCCAGCCTGTCCAATATGCTTCGTAATTCTAAAATCCTCTGCTGACTCATTAGAAACCTCCTATTTTTTCGATAAAGCCGGATGGTCGATCTTGATCTTTCGGATTCCGAATTTCTGTTCGAAGGCAATCGTTGCCAGCTGTTCTTCCAGCTTGATAACAACACCGTCTCCGAAGCTTTCGTGATGAACCAGATCGCCTTTTCTTATTTTACCCTTTTTCTTAGGTTTCCTATCCTCATTTATGATTGGTGCACTATCAAATGAATCTGTGATGCGCACATCGCTTAATTTTCGCTCGGCCTGTCTTGCATAGCCGCTGCTTTCCTGAGGACGATGCTGTACCATGTCACTGTGCATGGACAGAAAGTCACTGCCGCTGAAGGTATCGACATCGCTGGAAAATGTATTCCGCGGTTTTGCGCCGACATCCTCGATACAGTCCTCGGGAAGCTCCTTGATGAACCGGGAGGTTGTTTTGATTTTATCCAGTACATAGCTGTAGCCGTAGGAGTCGGATAAAAACAGCTGTTTTTTAGCCCGGGTAAAGGCTACATAGGCAAGACGGCGTTCTTCCTCCAGCGCCGGTTGTCCGCCTTCTCCCACAGAGCGTTCATTCGGGAAGATTCCCTCGCATAGGCTGTACACAAAGACATTATCAAATTCCAGCCCCTTTGCGGCATGAATCGTCATCAGCTGTACAAAGTCCCCGTTCTCCTGTTCCTCCTTATCGGAATACAGGGAGATTTCCTGCAGGTATTCATTCAGGGTACCCTCCGGATGTGCTTCCACATAATCCGAGATATCCCCGATCAGCTCCTTGATATTTTCCAGACGCTCTATTTCCTTGTCTTCCCGCAGCATATTTAGATAACCGCTGTCCTCCAGCACCTTCTCCAGCAGCTGGTCGATGCTGATGGTATCCACCAACATGCGGCATTCCTCAATCATCGCAACAAACGCCTGTATGTTGGCTCTTGCCTTGCCCTTTCCGATTTCATATTCGCACAGGACATCATACATATTCGTTTCATCATGGTTTGCCTGCAGCTCAATGGTTTCCAGCGTCTTTGCACCGATTCCCCGCTTCGGAGAATTGATGACGCGCTTGACGGCAAGATTCTTGTACATCGCCTTGGGATCCTGTTCATCAAAGGGAGCCAACAGACGCAGATAGCTTAAGGCATCCTTGATCTCCGCACGGTCATAGAAGCGCACACCTCCGTAGATGCGATACGGAATATGAAAATCCAGCAGTGCTTTTTCCAGCCCTCTTGACAGAAAGTTGGAGCGATACAAGATTGCAATATCCCGATAGTCCACATGATCGTGATGCAGCGTCATGATTTTGCTGGCAACCCAGACCGGTTCGTTTGCATCATCCATAGCAGAGAAATGAATGATTTTATCCTCACTCTCCACACGGGTGAACAAATCCTTATCGATACGGTTGCGGTTATTCTTGATCAGTGCATTGGCACCGTTCAGAATCTGCTGGGTGGAACGGTAGTTCTCATTCAGCACAACGGTATGGCTGTCCGGAAAATCCCTTTCAAAATTCATAATGATATCCACCTGTGCACCACGCCAGGTATAAATCGTCTGATCGGGATCGCCGACCACGCACAGATAGCTGCCTTCCTTTACCAGCAGCTTGATGATGGCATACTGCAGATTATCGACATCCTGAAACTCATCGACATGCAGATAGTTAAAGCGCCGCTGCCATTTCGCGCGTACTTCTTCATTGTTCTTCAATATACGGTGGGCAAAAATCAACAGATCATCGAAATCCAGCGCATACATTTCCTTCAGACGCTTCTCGTAAAACTCGTAGACATCGGCCTTGATTTGTTCTCCCGCCCATTTGCCGGCACCCGCCCTGGCGGTTGCGGCATCTATAAAATTCGTTTTGTTGTTGCTTATGTACGACAGCACACTGTTGTAGCTGTAGCTTTTGACATCGATATGCATCTGCTTGTAGGCATCCCGCAAAATGCTCTTTTGGTCATCCGCATCCAGAATCGTGAAATTCCTCGGATATCCCAGCTCCAGAATGTCCTCCCGCAACAGACGCACACAAAAGGAGTGAATGGTGGAAATCGTAACCGCCTTGGCTACATCTCCCAGCAGATTCTCCACTCGCTCTTTCATTTCCCTAGCCGCCTTATTCGTAAAGGTGATGGCTAATACTTTATTCGGATATACTCCGCAGTCATTGATCAGATATGCAATTCTGGTCGTTACCACCCGGGTCTTTCCACTTCCTGCCCCCGCAATGATCCGCAGGTGATGATCCACACACTGTACTGCCTCTAACTGATGCTCATTCAATTGATCTAAAAACGACACAACATCACCTCTTATTTACCTTCTCGACTATTATACTATACTTTGTCTTCCTTTTCTTTAGAAAACAACTTCAATTATAACCCAAAACGGCATGGTACTCTATAGTTATTACGAAATTTTCAGAAATCTGCCATAGTATTTTAAATTTGTTTATACTATAATGTAGACTGACTAACTGAGGTGTGATACATATGGCAAAACAAAAACCGAAACGATACTATACCCGCACGATCGACCTGCTGTTTCTGCTGGCGTTTCTGATCGTGGGAATCGTATCCTTTACCATAGCATTTACCTTCGGCATCCTTCCTGTGAAATGGACGATGGCAGCCGCAGGTATCCTGCTGATTCTATTCCTTATATTATTTATGCTGTCCATGAAGAAGCTTCCCAAGTGGGCTGTGATCGTCAAGCGTCTGTTTATTCTTCTTTTGACGGTGGTTATCGGTACCGGGGGATATTTTCTGGATAAATCACGAAGCACTCTGCATAAGATGAGCAAAAATGCGGCAGGCTCCACCACGGAAATCTATGTGGTCGTGAAAAAGGGCAGCGGTATTGATTCCCTTTCCCAGCTGGAAGGCAAAACGATCGGCTATCAGAAGGGCGTCGATAAGAAAAATGCCGCCTATGCAAGGGAAAAGCTGGACAGCGAGGTTGGCAATACCACGCCCAAGGAAGAGCTGGATTATACAACGCTGTACAGCGATCTGAATCTGGAAACGGTGAATGCCTTTGTTATTTCCGATTCCTATTATGATATGTCCAAATCCAATATTGACGGCTTTGCGGACAGTGTGGATATCATTCAGACCTACAAAAAGAAAAATGATGCCGCCAGCGGTCCCGATATCGATGTCACAAAGGATACCTTCACCGTCTATCTGAGCGGACTTGATAATATGGGAAGTCCGGACCAGCAGACAAGAAGTGATACGAATCTGATTCTGATTGTCAATCCGAAGGCGAATCACATTGATATGGTGTCTCTGCCAAGAGACGGCTACATACCGAATGCCGCCTACGATTATAAAAACGACAAGCTGACGCATACCGGAAACGACGGGATTGAAAACAGTGTGGAAACGATACAGAACTTCTTCGGTATCCCGATTGATTACTATGCCCGTGTAAGCTTCAATTCCCTGATTGAAATTGTCGATACGATCGGCGGTATTGATGTGGATGTGGAAATTGACTTCTGTGAACAGGATGAAAATCGAAGCTTTAAGAAAGAAGATTTGATCTGTCTGAAAAAGGGCAAGCAGCACTTAAACGGCAAGCAGGCGCTCGCCTATTCCCGGCACCGTAAGACCAAGGGCTATGACAATGCCGGAAGAGAGCGTGCACAGCAGCGCATTATCAAGGCAATTATCAATAAGCTGATCTCCGCAAACGGGTTAACCAAGGTGAATGATCTGATGGATATTGCACCGAATTACATTATCACCAATATGCCGGCAGAGAAGATTGCGGATTTTGTATCCGGTGAGCTGAATGAGCTGAAGCCATGGACGATTTCCTCCATCACCAGCGATAACGGTGTCTATGAAGACCTGTATGTGGCAAGTCTGGATCCGTCCCTTGGTGTAAGCAATGTGTATCTATTCAGCCGGGATGAGGTGCATGCGGTTGTGAATGCCTATGATGCGGCACGCAGGCAGCTGCAGATGAACAGCTTTACGTTTAATTTGAATGATCTGTATGCGAATACTCCGAAGATCAATACCTCGGAAAACATACGCTATGCGGATATGGCAGAGAATCCGCAGTAAAGAAAACAAAACCATGCAGCGTCAGCGATGAGTGATATCGTTGAGGGCATGGTTTTTTGATGTTTGTTATCATGGTTTCATAATGCTTTGTCTATAAATACATCCGGGCAGTTTTCTGCCTGTTATTCAAATGGGTGTGTGTTTCCTGCGATTGTCCGCTGCAATCTGCATAATTTTTTTAAGCACACCGTATTGATCATTGGAAGCAATGATTTCAGATACCACTTTTTTTACTTGTTCCTGTGCATTTTCAGGCGCATAGGAATGTACAAAGCTCATCAGCATATCCATATCATTTCCACCATCTCCGAATACAGCAATTTTCTGTTTGTCCCATTGTTTCCGATGCGCCAGAAACATCAAAGCACTTGCTTTTGATATTGCTCTGTCCGTCAATTCAAAAACATTGGAATCGAAGGAAGCATTTACAATATCATTTTCAAACATAGTCAGTCTGTCGAGAAGGTCTGCACGTTTGTCCTGATGTAATTCCAAACCGTTTATTTTCAGAATATCCAACTTCAGGATTTCTTCACGCTTCGCTTGAAAATGAAACCGGCTGAGATATTCATCCAGATATCCGCTCTTTCCATTATCAAGAACCTTCTTTCTCCATATATCCCATTTCATATATTCCTCTATGTATTTTTTCCGTGGCAGCATCGTTAAAATTTTATCTTCTGTGAAAAATTCCAGGTTTGCATGCGGCATAGCATCCAGTATTCCCGCTACCGTCCTTTTCTTTATCGCCCCACGGAACAGTGTCGTTTTATCTTTATCCAAAATGAGTGCACCGTTCATAACGATAACATGAACCGGCAGCGCCCAGAGTCCTTCGCAACCTTTTACACCTGCAATCGTTCGCCCCGTTGTCACGACGAATTCATAACCATCCCTCAGAATCGCCTTCATGCCCTCATCCAGAATGGTATCCCATGCATAATCTGCATTTAATAATGTACCATCCAAATCACTTGCGAAATATTTAATCATAGAGTGCCTCCTCATCTTTTAAAAAAGACTTCATTTTTGAAGTCTTTCACCCTTGCTCTTATAATTTCTCTCCGTTACTTTCGATAACCTGTTTATAATAGTAGAAACTGTCTTTTTTATACCGGTTATAGGTACCGTTGCCATAATCATCTATATCCACATAAATAAAGCCGTAGCGTTTTGACATCTGTCTCGTGGATTCACTGACAAGATCAATACAGCCCCACCATGTATAGCCCCACAGCTCCACACCATCTTCATTTATGGCATCACTCATCGCCATGACATGCTCCTTCAGATATTCACAGCGGTACGGATCATGTATTTTTCCATCCTCTGTAATCTGATCACGTTCCCCCAGACCGTTTTCCACGATAAACAGAGGCTTCCTGTACCGGTCATAAATATCAACAAGTGAAATCCGCAATCCGGTTGGATCCGTCTGCCAGCCCCATTCAGAGGATGGCAGATATGGGTTTTTCACACCATTCACAGTATTTCCTGGTGCCATATCCAGACCTTCTGTTTCTGCAGCCATACAGCTGGTCATATAGTAAGAGAAGCTTACAAAATCAACTGTTCCCTCTTTTAAATCCGTCTCATCACTGTCTTTCCATTGTATGACATACCCCTTGTTTCTGATTTCATTGTTTAAATAATTTGGATATTCTCCAAACACCTGTATATCTACATAGCGGTAGATACTGCGCATCCGCTGCTGTGTCGCAAGATTGTCCTCCGGCTTACAGGTAAACGGATAGAAACACAGCTTTGTCATCATGCAGCCGATCTGTGCTCCGGGAACAAGCTCATGTCCCAGCTTCACTGCTCTTGCGCTCGCAACCATCTGATGATGCATTGCTTGATAAATCGCCTGTTCAAATGGGATATCAGCAAATCTGTCTTCAATCAGTGCTCCGCTTGTCACAGGATGCCTGAGCATAGCGTCCACCTCATTGAAGGTAAGCCAGTAAGTTACATATTTCCCAAAGCGTTCAAAGCAGACACGAGCATATTTTTCAAACAGATCAATGACCTCTCTTGAATACCAGCCACGATACTTTGTTGCCAGTACAACCGGTGGATCATAGTGGGAAAGCGTAACGAGCGGTTCTATGCCATATTTTTTACATTCCTTAAACATATCCTCGTAAAAAGCGATACCATCCTCATTGGGCTTCTCATCTCTTGGATCTGTAAAGATTCTCGCCCAGGAAATGGACATACGGAATATCTTATAGCCCATTTCCGCAAATAATTTAATATCTTCCTTGTAATGGTGATAGAAGTCGATTCCCCGTCTTTTTGGATAATTTGCATCCGGTCCAGCTGTCAGTGCTTCTTCTAAATCTCTGCTGCTGAATTGAAACTGCTTCGTAAAATCAGCAACGCCTACTTCACGATAAGGCAGACAATCTTCAATCGTCATACCTTTTCCATCCTCATTCCACGCTCCTTCAACCTGATTGGCCGCAGTTGCACCGCCCCACAGAAAGTCGTTTGGAAATTTCAATGGTGATGTATTCTTATACATAATTTTTCCTCCTATTTCAGAACCGTCAACAACGGTTCTCCTTTTACGATAATACCGCTTTCTTCATTCGCCAGCACATCCAGGTAGCTAGCGGAATTCGTGATGATAACAGGAGTGATCAGAGAATAGCCTTCTTTCAGAATTCCTGCCAGATCGACTTCCACCAGGATATCACCAGCCTGTACCTCCTGCTGTTCACGCACCTTCACATCGAAGTATTTCCCCTGTAAATTTGCTGTATTGATACCAATGTGAATAATACATTCCACTCCCTGCTTTGATGTCAGTCCGATTGCATGCTTTGTAGGATAAACCGCAGTGATTGTTCCATCAAATGGTGCAGCGATCACGCCCTCATCCGGATCAATCGCAATTCCCTTCCCCATACTACCAGAAGCAAACACGTCCTCCTCAACGTCACTCAGCTTCATCAGTGTGCCATTCATCGGTGCCTGTATTATTTCATTCCGGCTGTTTTCCACAGTCTTTGTATCTACAGCTGTACTTTCACAGCTGTTTTTTTCTTCAGATAAGCCCAATACCATAATCAACAGGAAGCCAAGGGCCGCAGACACGGCCATTCCCAAACATACTGCCCAGAATCCATCTCCCATGAAAACAGGCAAAGACAGGATACAGGAATTGACATATGCAGTTGACTGTCCACCAAAAGCACCGACGATTGCTCCACCGGCTGCACCGGCAATCATAACGGCAATCAGTGCATTTTTAAATTTCAGCAGTATTCCGTAAATTCCCGGCTCTGTTATTCCGATAAAGGATGATATAGCAGTGGATGCACCGATTGATTTTGTCTGTGTATTCTTTGATTTCACCCAGACTCCCATACAAACACCAAACAGTGCCAGTGTTCCCATTGTATTCATCGGCAGCAGGAAGTCAGACCCGAACTGATTGATATTTTCCAGTATTACTGCCCCCAGCGATAAATGCATTCCGGTTAATACGACCAGTAAGCGTGTACCACCAACAATAGCTCCGGCAATTACCGGTGATAAGTCATACAGGAATTTGACGACCATAACCAATCCCTGAGAAATATAGCTTGCCAGCGGGGCAATCGCAATCAGTGTCAGAGGTACCATCATCATCAATACGAGCATCGGTGTAAATACCAGACGCAAAACCTTGGGAATGAGCTTATCAATGAACGGATAAAACCAGCTCAATACCAGAACAGCAAGAACAATCGGAATACTGCTTGCCGCATATTTTACGAACGGAATCGGCAACCCCAGAAAATGCATAGGATCTGCCCCTGCCGCAAGACCCGCTGTCATGGTGGGATACAAAAGACAGCCTGCCAGCGCCAGTGCACAGGCGGTATCTGTTTTAAAGCGTTTGGATGCAGACCATGCTACTAAAAACGGGAAGAAATAGAATACACAGTCCCCCGCAATCGTAGCTACCTGAATAAAATCAGAGGCCGCATCAAATCCGCAGTAAGAGGTGAGAATCGTGATCAGACCCTTAATCATCCCGGTTCCTGCCAATACTGGTATCGTCGGCAGGAAAATAGCCGCCATGGTTTCAAATACGCCTGTGGCTCTGAATTTTTTCTTTTTCGCCATTGTCTCTTCATCATGGATGAACCCGGTCAGTGCAGTAACGGCATCATATACGCTGCCTACGTCGTTTCCGATGATGATCTGCAGCTGTTCCGTCTGATACTGCGCCCCCATTACCCCATCAATTTTTTTAATATGTTCCAAATCCACCTTTTTATAATCCTTTACATAAAAACGCAGCCTCGTCACACAGTGAAACATCTCCTTGATATTTTCTTTTCCGCCTACTTCTTTTAAAATCTGAGCGGCTGTTTTCTTCACGTCCATTACAGACTCCTTTCTACTTGTCAAAAAAGACCCAAATTAAGCTACCTTATAAGCTGTCTTATAAAGATAAGGTTAATTCAGGTCTTGCCTCTTTCATGAGTAACAATCCTAATCATTAGTCTCTCTAATTCGTTCAATATGTATTGTCAGATACAATCGTTCCTCATTTGTCAATGAGTACCCGAACTCCAGATTCATATATTTCACAATTCTGTTAACGCACTCATAGGAATCGGGATATTTCAGCTTTACAATTTCCAGTAGTTGAACATCTTCCTTCGCTTTGCCCTGTATTTTTTTAGCGGTTATGCGTTGTGCAAAAAATTTCAGATGCGTAACTAAGCGATAATATGAGATGGAATCCTCCTGAAATGTCATGTTGAAGAAATTTTTAATAACGGTCAGGGTATCCTGTACGATACGTGTCTGCTGAACCGTATCCTGCATACTTCCGCCTGTACTGGCATTGACGAAATGAAGCGCGATAAAGGCTGCTTCATCCTCCGGCAGCTGAACGTCAAATGTTGTATTGATCAATTCCACAGCTTCTTTGCCTGCTGCAAATTCATCTTTATACAGAACCTTAGTCTCCAGCAGCAGCCGATTCTCAATCAGCATACCTTCCCGATATCTCTGAATTGTAAAATTGATATGGTCCATCAATGATATGTACAGATTATCATTAAAATCGTGATTCAGCTTCAGCTTTGCATTCAAAATGATCTTCTCCGCTATCTCCAGAAAGTCCATTGGTATTTCGCTTAACATCTTCTGAAATCTCGCTGTTAATTCAGGAATCTGCTGTGTAAAAATACGTTCTATTTTTGAATCATCAATTTGATCTCCATATTTTTTCTGAAATGCGATACCATTTCCAAGTACAATGACATCCTCATGATTCTCATCCATTGAAAGCACAACGTTATTGTTTAATACTTTCACAATATTCACGCATATCCCTCCTTAAATATTAAATATAAAAAAAATACAGACCACCCAAAGTAACATCTTTTACTTTCGGTATTGCCTGTAACCAGTAACAATCCTCATCAAGTTTATTTTGTAAACGTTTACGAGATTATAGTATATCAAGTTCACGGTAATGTCAACCGAAAAATTTATTTTACAACTAAAAACCTATATAGCGGTAATACTTCCTTTGTTGAAAGATACCACCTTGGAATACCTACATATGCTTTTTCAAATTAACAAGATCTTAAATAGCAATACATCCTATCTGTCAACTCGTGGACAAATGTCCTTGAAAACGCTATCACAAATTGGCATAATGTCCATGGTCGTAAATATGTAAAGCGAGGTACAGACAATGCATGTAAGAGAAGAAATCAACGAAGCGTACGAGTATATCAGAAAGCGTACGCACTACACTCCCGCAATCGGAATCATTTTAGGGACCGGATATCATCAGCTTGCTGATATGATCGAACAACCTGAGCAGTACCGCTATGCGGATATCCCCCATTTCCCGGTGCCCGGTGTCGCAGGACATGAAGGAACCCTGATCATCAGGAGAATACAGGGGAAAGAGGTGGTAGTCATGAAAGGAAGATGCCATTGCTATGAAGGCTATTCACCCAGCAGGGTAACACTTCCTGTTCGTGTCATGAAGCGTCTTGGTGTAGAAACCATCATCATTACAAACTGCAGCGGGCAGGCCGGTGAATCCGTAAAGGCACAGGATTTATTCGTCATTCGCAACCATCTGAATTTCTCCGGCTTCAATCCTTTGATCGGAGAAAATTTAGAGGAATACGAAGAGCGGTTTCCCGACCTTGCCTATCCATATAATCGAGACTGTATACAGCAGATAAAAGAGCTTGCAGCACAGGAACACATTGAACTGAAGGAAGGCGTTTATGCAATGTTTTCGGGGCCGAGCTATGAAACCGTCATGGAAACCTATATGGCGGCAAGACTGGGCGCTGATATTGTCGGAATGTCCACCATTCCGGAGGTTATCATCGCCAATCACTGCGGGATGAAGGTTTTAGCCTTATCCGGTGTTCCATGTCCGGCAGCCGCCTATTCCGATCAGGAAATCACACATGAACAGGTAATGGAGAATTGTCAGAGCATTTCTGACAAAGCGATGATTCTGATTGGAAGATTCATCAAAGAATTATAGGAGGAGCCCATATGAATATCATTAAGAAGTCAACCGAACTAACCAAAAGCCCGATTTTTGCCATACTATCCTGTCTGCTCTGCATCCTTGCAGGCTACAGCATAAAGTCCAGCCTCATTGAAATCTTCGCCTCGGTGATGGGCATTATCAATGTATGGCTGCTATCAAAGGAAAAAATTTCAAACTTCATATTTGGTATTATCACCGTGCTTGCATATTTGTATATCTATTATACAACAGGCTTATACGCACTGGCGATTCTGGCCTGCTTTCAGGTCATCTTCAATATCTATGGATGGTATTACTGGGGAATGGGGGATGACGGCAACAGCACAAAAACATCCGGCTTAAACAGACAGGGGCAGCTTCTCTGGATTGCGATCATCCTGCTTCTGTGGGCTGTATGGGGTTATGTGGAAATCAATATCCTGCATGCTCAGAATGCCATCCTGGACAGTCTGACAGCTATCCTTGGCTTTATCGGTCAATACTGGCTGAGCAGAAAGCTGTATGAAAACTGGATTTTATGGATTATAAGCAATCTTCTCTTCATGGTAATTTATGTCCTGAACGGCTATTTTATCATGCTGATTCTGGTGATTATTCAATTCATCCTCTCCATTGCCGGATTGATAGAATGGTACGAAAGCTATCTCGAGCAGGGCAGAAATAAAATCATGTTCTGATTCGCATGGAAATACTTATATAATCTGTGATATTATACATATGATACACGTTGGAGGTACGTATGAAACCTGATCTGACAACCTTTATAGCCGCCTGTCCTGCCGATATCCGCTCTCATTTTCAGGAACAGACCTATTCCTTTCAGGATAAGCTGATGGAACAGAATAAAAAAAGTGACTGCATCTACATCCTGTTGAGCGGAATTGTAAAAAACTATCACTCTGAAATCAATGGAAATGTCTACATAGAGGATATTGATACCGGTGTGACGATTTACGGAGAGCTGGAGGCACTCATTGATAAAGAGACCGTCTCCACCGTGGAAGCCGTTACGGAATGCAGGGTGCTGAAGCTGGAAAATGCACAGTTTCTAAAATGGCTGCGTGCAGATAATGCATTTACCTTATATATTACGACGTTGATTGCACAGAGGAATTACGCTTGCAGTAAACAGGAAAGAGTAAATGCCTTTTACCCCCTGAAATACAGAATTATGTATATGATTTACAACACTCTGTGCAAAAAAGACCTCACGATCACCAAGGATCTTCTGGTAGAGGGAACGGGCTCCAATATACGCAGCATCAACAGGGTTGTGCATACATTGATCAGGGATGGGATTCTGGATTATAAGTCAGGTATTATAACGGTTCATTCCATGGAACGCCTGGAGGAAGAAATAAAGCTTTACAGCTAACGCAGCACTTGTTCACGCGTTGGATGAAACAAAAGTGTTTCCTAACGCTTATGCATCGGATATAAATCAAACAGCTGCAGTGGATTTCTATCTGTCTGACGAAAGCTTTTCTGATTGTTTTTTTCAGTAAGCATGGATTTCCTGACAGAAAGCTCCACCGTTGATTATCAAAACAGCTTTTCCATTGTCATAAGGATTCCCCGATAGGATGCTTTATGATAACCGGAAAGGATTGCTCTCAGGCGCAGCCTTGGCTGCACGTTTCGTGATGGCAGCTTTTCTGTTTTGAATATGTAAAAAGGCAGGACGAGAGCTGAGATTTGTAGTATACTGTACCTGCAAGCTATCAGATCGTTCTGCCCTGTTCTTTTACAGATGAATGACGTTGCCGCTTTCTGCGGATGCATGCACTGCGGCAGCGATTCTTGTCGCCTGTAAACCATCATACGCATTTGTCCGGAAGGAGCGCTGGTTTACGATGTCACTGACGAAGTCCTGCATCGGCTCCAGTCCAAAGCCGCTTGCATTATGTTCATCAAATTTCATGAAGATATAGTTTGGCAGACTTGCCTTTTTGTCAGTATAGGTTTTAACTCCCCGATAGGATTCATTCTTCAGATACTTGTGCTCCGTCACGATCACAAGCTGTCCGTCATTTGATTTCGGATACGTATTGGGAAGAATCCAGGAGTTTTCCACCGTCCAGCTGCTTCCATCCTCCATCGTCAGAATGGCCTGGATACTGTCATAGGTCTGATAGCCTTGCTTTTTTAGTACCTGTTTATTCCCGACTGCATACACGCTCTCCACCTCACTGCCGCTTACATAGCGAATCAGATCATAGCAGTGCACACCGAGAAACCAGGAGGGTGAGGATTGATCAGTCCAGGTAAACCAGTTCATAGGAACATCGATCACATCATCCAGTGACATATAGCCGCGGATGATGTTTTCTTTATCCATCAGGATTTCATCACGCATATTGTTATAGGCCGGATCCCAGCGTTTATGGAAGTCCACGGCAATCTGCACACCGTACTTCTCTGCCATGGCAATCAGTTCTTCACATTCTTCTACGGAGGTTGCCAGCGGTTTTTCAATCATCAGATATTTGATACCTGCCTCCATGGCAGCCCTTGCCGGTTCATAGTGATAAGGGTCCGGTGTCGCAATGCTGATAGCATCCAGCTTCTCTGCCGTAATCATTTCCTTGACATCTGCATAGCCTCTGATCTGATAGCGGTTTTGTGTGGCTGCTCTGCGCTCCTCGTTCAAATCACAGAACACCACCGTTTCCACATGCGGGTCACAACTATACGTATGGATATGATAATTACCGTAAATTCCGGCTCCTACCACTCCGATGTTAACTTTTTTCATACTACCTACCTCTTTCTTTTACCTATTAAAATACTTATTTCGCTCATAACGCATTAGACAATCTCACTTTGCCTGCTTCATTTTTTAAATCCCACGATCCTTTATACAGGGTTCGCCTTATTCATAATACTTCGCTTCAAATGCCGCATCCTCTTTCGCATAATAGCGCTCGATAACCTTTCCGCCAAACAGTACTGCGATATCAATGATAATCAGGATGCCTGCACCGATCACCGGTGTCTGAGCCAGGACGGTCGGCAGCCAGATAAACATATTTCCAAGAGCCATGGTCGTTGCCTGCTGTCCGGCCTGTACATAGCTCAGTCCGGCATTGGAGGCGAGCTCCGTGAACAGCGGTGCTGCCCAGCTTGAAATCCACAGCACGATCGGAATAAAAATCAGGCTGGATATAATTGTTCTTTTACGGTTACCGCGGTGAACGATGGTCGCAAAGCACACATAGAAGGCCGCAAACGGTACCTCACCAAGGGGCAGCGTGGTATTGCCGGGAAGAATTGCCGCAAAGACCATGAAGACCGGAATCATCAGAAAGCCGACACTGATTGTCACAGGATGTCCGATGGTTACCGCAGAATCCAGTCCGATATACAGTTCTCTGTCCTTAAAATGTGTGGTGAAGAATTTCTTTGCCTGATTGGATATCGGAATCAGACCGTTGACGATCATTTTTACCATTGTCGGAAACAGCATCATGATCGCAGCTGTCTTCATCATCACATCCGCAATCCCCTTGAAATCATAGCCGGCTACCACGCCGAACAGCAGTCCCATGATCAATCCCAGATAGATTGGCTGTCCCAGCACAGAGCCGATCACCTTTCCGATACCGTGCTCTCCACTCTCCTCTTCACTTTCCTTACGGTGCTTCAGATAGGGAATCCGGTCATATACCTTATCCAGCAGCATGAACAGCGGTGCACTTGCCGCCGCAAAGCCGTGTGGAATGGAGATGGCATCAATACCGATAATTTCCTGTGTGCGATGTGCCATGACATCTGCGACCTTCAGTCCCAGAATGGCATGCGTGACTCCTGCCAGGATTGCCAGCCAGTAGCTTCCGGTAAGGAGCTGAACAAAGCCTGCTGTTATAGCAAAATACCAGAAGTTGTAAATGTCGACATTTACTGTTTTGGTCAGCTTTAAAGCGACCAGAACGATATTGGTAATCAGAATGACGATAATCAGCGCAGCCCCAAGCAGACTTCCGAAGCCAACAGCTGCCGCCGGTGATCCGCCGACATCGATTGCGGTCAGATTCAGATCCAGCACCTTGACCATTTCATTGATGACCGGTGACAGGGAATCTGCCGTTAGGGTTGATACAATACTGACTCCGATGAGTCCGATTCCCACCGTTACCCCCGCTTTGATGGCCTTGGAAGGCTTCAGTCCGAAAATCAATCCGATGATGCACATCAGAATCGGTACAAATACATAGCTTCCCAGGTCGACGATATACTGAATGATGTCTAATACTGTCTGCATAATTTTCTCTCCTGTTCTTATCCGCACGCTATGCGAGAATATCCATAATCTGTTGCGTAACTGCTTCTTCATTGATGCCTGTCAGGTAGGCACTGCCGTGAACGAGCGGTGTTGTGAATTTCTTCTTTACCTTCATCGTCGTGATGATCAGATCCACCTGACCGTCATAGCTCTCTACCTCATGCAGGGTGCATTGCATGATTTCACAGGAAATCCCATGCTCCTTCAGTTCCTCCTCCACCTTTTCACGAACCATGCTGGAGGTTGCCAGTCCTGCCCCGCAGGCGATTACAATTTTTTTCATATTCGTAGCCTCTCCTTTTCCTTATGATTTCTGTCCTTCTATAAATGCATTCAGCTGCCTGCATACCTCATCTGCATCATGCAGCCTCACAAGCCGGATAAACAGCGTGTCATCCCCCAGCATCCGCATGATGGTCTGCAGCATTTCCAGCTGCTCATGGGCACTGCTGATTGCCATGAGAAACACCATGTCAACATCAATTTCACTGTCCGTATCCTCCATGTTGCAAAAGCGAATCGGATGCTGCAGGATAGCCAGTGCAACATGATTGCCGCTGATTGCCGGATCAAAGGCATGTGGAATAGCGATAGCAGCACATTTGGTACGCAGCCCGGTTGGATATTCCTGCTCACGCAGCAGCACCTTATCCGCATATGCCGCATCACTGCATCCATGTGCTTTCAGCTTATCCGCCAGATGGCGAATGACCTCTTCCTTGTCCTTTACACATACATCCGTTTCAATCAGCTGTGGTATGAATTGAAATCCCATCTTCTCTACCTCCCTTCGATTCCTTTGCCTGAAAACATTGAAACAGCTCCTGCGGCGTACTGCTTTTCAACAGGCTTCGCAGTGTCGCTTCATCCGTAACTACACTCGCCAGCATCTTCAGGATTCGCAGATGTGATTTTGAATCTACAGAAGCCAGAATCATCAACAAGCGGATCGGTATGCTTCCATCGTCAAAATATACCGGTTTTTTTAATGACAAAATGGAAATCTGATTTTTCCGCACGCCCTCCTCAGGCCTTGCGTGTGGAAGTATGATGTAGGGTCCGGCCATGAAGTAAGGTCCCCATGCCTCAATATTGCGAAGTATGGCTGCTGTATACCTCTCTTCCACAAAGCCGTTTTGAATCAATGGCTTCACTGCGGTTTCTATAGCGGATTTCCAGTCACAGGAGCGCTCCTGTATCTGAATGTTCTCAACGGACAGCACTTCTTCTTTCATTGCCTTCACCTCCATGCCTGAAAGATATGCATCTCTTTCCATGTTCATTATACAAATGACGGTAAACAGAAAAAAGTCCAACCTGACTGAACTTGAAAGTGCAAGTCGTTGGACTCTATCGTATTAAGAGAAAGCAAACTGCAGAAGCCTTCGCACCTCGGCTGCATTTTCGCATGCATCCAACCGTCTAAGAAGATCCCTGTTTCTGCTCAGCTGCAGGATTTCATGCAGGACATTCAGATGCTTGTCGTGAGCGGCGTCTGACAGTACAAACAGATACCGCAGCGAAGATACCTCATCAAAGGGTACATCCCGCTTGACTATCAGGAAGGACAGTCCCAGACGGAAGGCGCCATGCTCCGGCTTCGCATGAGCTACGGCAACGGAATTCGCCAGCAGGATATATGGTCCGTATTCATCCACCAGATGGATCATCTCCTGCACATAGCTGTTTTGAATGACACCGCGGCTCAGCAGCGGTGTGGATGCCGTCTGAATCATCTCCTTCCAGGAGTCCACCTGCTCCAGAACCTGTATATCCTCCTTTTGCAATATATCCAGCAGACCGAGCTGCTCTTTATCATGAATACCGACAAAGGAGTTTCCCCGGTTGAGATAGGCCAGAACATCCCGCTTCAGGGCGTCCATATCCGTTTCCTTCACATAGGAGGCGATGATGGAAAGCAGACCGCCCAGCTTTTCATTGTTGATTTCATAGCAGTCGAAATTCAGCATCATCATGGAAGCGATTCGTGCCTTATCCTTTCTGCTTAAAATCGGATGCACCTGTATTACTGGCACCTCGCTTTGTACATCGATTGTCGATACAATGAAATCCACCTGCTGCTCATATTCCTGCACATGCTCCAGACTCGCGGTATCCACAACCCGCACATTCGCATACAGCCCCTCGATTTCCCGCTTGAGAAGCATGGATGTGGAAATCCCGCTGGGACAGACAATCAGAATACGGATTTCATCATAGCAGCGCACCCCCTGCTTCAGATGTCCGCCGAAATGCATGGTCAGATAAGCGATTTCACTATCTATGATCGGCATCTGAAACAAATCCCTGAGGTCTTCGCATACCAGCTGTGTAATCATATAAATATCCTTGTACTGCTTCTGTATTTCATCGATCAGCGGGTTTACGACCTGGATGGAAAGACGGTTGTAATACATGGACAGCTTCAAATGCATATAGATGGAATTGATCAGGTCATTTTTATCATCAAAGGATACACATGCCGTACGCTCAAAGGTTTCCACAAGACGGCTGGATAATTCAAAGATGCGGATATCATGCTCATCATCCTGCGGACACAGCTCCCTGCTTGCCTTGGAGCCCAAAAGATGCAATGCGAGATACAGCCGCTCATGCACATTCAGCTCCTGAAAATAACGGTCAATCAAATCCAGCTCCTGTGTTTCACACAGATCACGTAGCTCCATGAGAGAAAAATCATACTGCTCCGGTGAATCGCGGATAATGCTCAGCATACAGGCGATGGATAGCAGATTGTCCTGTCGGTATTCATGCTCACGCTCACTGGATATTTTCTGTAGTCTTCCATAATAATCGTCCACCAGCGCTGTGTCCAGAAAGGGCAATGCGTGATAATTCACCTCATCCAGCAGCTGCTTCAGAAAATACAGCAGAACCGCCCGCTTGTTGAATGCCTTTCCCTCGATGCCGTATCCGTTTTTCAAATCGATGCGCAGCTCCAGACCATAGGCTTTCAGCTGCTCCTTCACATTCTTCAAATCACTGAACACGGTATTGCGGCTGCATTTTAACAACTGCATGATATCCTCCACATGAATAACTGCTTTGGGATAGATCATATAGCAGATCAGAAAGCTGACACGCTGCTGAGGTGTCAGTACATCCGGCTGCAGCTGCCGCTTTTGCAGAAGGGCGGATAGCTGCTGCTTCTGCTCATCCAACAGAAAATAACCGGCTCCCCGTTTGCACATCACAGGCTTTAGTGCATTCATCTGCAGTACCTCATTCGTTTTATTCACGATATAATACACACTTCGCCTTCCTGCATGCAAAAGCTGTGATATTTCATCCAACGCAATCGGTGTGCTTTGTTCCATAAGCAGCTGAATCAGCTGCAGCTGTTTTCCTGTAAACGGTATCATAACGGATCCCTCTTTCAATTCAAGTATCCTTATTCTATAATATTTGCGGCAAAAAATGCAAATCATTCCATATTTATCCTGATTTATAGTTTATTTTCATAAAATTCATAAAACGTTCACATAGAGTAATTACAGGTAATCTGGAATTTCCGTACTTTTTATACTATAATGTAGATTATTGAGGTGTTTTCATGGAAAATAAAAAACTAAAACGCAGGAGCCTGATTATCGATATCATCATGCTCGCTGTATTTCTGATGGTAAGTATTGTATCCTTCTATATCGCCTACAGCTTCGGACTGCTCCCAATCAAGTGGGTTACCATAGCAGCAGCAATCTTCGGACTGCTGTTTCTGATTTTACTGCTACTCGCATTTAAACAGATGCCGACCTGGGGCTTAGTCATCAAGCGGCTGTTTCTGATTCTGCTTGTCGCAATTGTTGGCACCTTCGGCTATTTCATGGAGAAATCCCGTACAACCATCAACAAAATGAGTAAAACGACCAAGGTCAATGATGACGGTACGACAACCATTACCACAAACCTGTACCTGATTACATCAAAAACCAGCGGTATCAGGAGTGAGGCAGAGCTTGCGGATAAGATTATCGGATTTCAGAACGGAAGTGATGCAGATAACCTTTCCTTTGCCAAGACCTCGGTATCCAAGGACATCAGCTCCTATACTGCCAAAGAGGAAATGGATTATACGACACTCTATGATCAGATGGAGCAGGGAAATGTATCCGCAATGGCAATCTCTGAAACCTTCTACAATATGTCGAAAGCAAACATCAAGGATTTTGAGAAAAATGTACAGATTCTGAAAACCTATTCCAAAACCGATACCATTAAGACCAAGGAACAGAAGGACATCACCAAGCAGACCTTTACCGTTTACCTGAGCGGTCTGGACAGTACCGGTTCTCCGGATCAGCAGACGCGTACCGATACCAATCTGCTGCTGATTGTCAATCCGGTCGCAAATCATATCGATATGGTTTCCATACCAAGGGATGCGCTGGTACCCAATACGGCCCTGAACAATGCCAATGACAAGCTGACGCATACCGGCATATATGGAATCGATACGAGTGTGGACACCATCTCACAGTTCTTCGGCATTCCGGTTGACTACTATGCACGTGTCAGCTTTAATTCCATGATTGAAATCGTCGATACGATCGGCGGTATTGACGTGGATGTGGAACTTGATTTCTGTGAGCAGGATGAAAACCGCAGCTTTAAAAAGGACGATCTGATCTGCCTGAAAAAGGGAGAGCAGCATCTGGATGGAAAGCAGGCGCTCGCTTATTCCCGTCACCGTAAAACCGAGGGCTATGACAACGCCGGAAGAGAACGTGCACAGCAGCGTATCATCAAGGCAATCATCAACAAGCTGATTTCCCCGTCCGCACTTGGCTATGTCAATGATCTGCTGGATGTCGCTCCCAATTACGTGATTACCGATATGCCGGCAAACCAGATTACAAAATTCGTTTCCAGTGAGCTGGATAATATGAAGCCCTGGACAATTTCCAGTGTCATTTCCGATACCGGTGTCTATGATTCACAGCAGGTCGCAAGCCTGAATCCGCTGGAGGGACCATATGATGTATATCTCTTCAACAAGGATGAGGTACACGCTGTCGTCAATGCCTATGACGGTGCAAGCAACCAGCTGCAGATGGAGAGCTTTCATTTCAACATGGATGATCTCTACAGGGATACTCTGCCAATCAACGATGATCCCAATATCATCTGGGACACCATGGCAAGCACGCCGCACTAACAGCCATACGAAAACACCCTATGACAGGGTGTTTTTTATGATTTCTTATACTGCACGAGTTGTAGCTGTGAAGGATGGGAAGGATAAAAGACAGGACAATGGAATGAGGATGTGCCTTTTGGCATAGCCTGCTGGCAGTACAAAAAAACGCTCTTTAAAGGATACTCTGCCTCCTTTAAAAAGCGTGATCAGCCTCTATTCAGCTGTGCAGCTCATCGCTGATGGTAACACGATGCTTGATTCCCTGACACCATTCCTTCAGCAGCGCAATATCCTGTTCATCACGCACAATGCACTCAAGAAACAAGGTGTCCTTTTCACAGTTTGCCTGAACAACCACGGTATAGTATTCATCCAGATTCTCCACAATTCCCTTGCAGATCACCGCTTCCTTTTCGAAGCTGAAGGCGTCCATGACATCGACCGGCTTCTCCAGCTTTTCCAGAAATGTCGGAATTTCCTTTTCGAAGGTATAGGCGTTTGCCTTGATCATCCATTTCCAGGGCTCCTGTGCATCCTTGTACGGTGCCATAAAATGCATCGTCTGTGTTGTCTCATCAAAGCTTTTTTCACTGCAGCCATGAGCAGGAATACTCCAGCTTCCGAAAGGATAGGAAACAACTCCGTTTCGATAGCCCAGATGCGCGATCTTCAGCTCATCCGCATGCTGAATCAGAATCTCACGGTGGATTGCCGTACAGATACTGCGATAGGCATCCATCGGCAGCGGAAGCAGATCATCCTTCTCATACGCCGCCTCCAGATAATCCAGAATGCTGTTGGCAATCTTATCCGTATATTCATTCATAGAGCTGTATGCAAAGTAACACTCCTTCCACAGCAGCACCATGGCGCAGTTGCGATAATAGCGTGCAGTACGCTTTCGATCATTCCATACAAAGAAATCATCTGCCAAGTCCTCGACATCCCTTGTCTGAAAATCATCTCTGTGAATATAACCCAGCGGTGTGACGACAAAGCCCTCTCTGTAGACAGGGTGATAATACTCCTGCGGCCAGGAGATGCATAATTCCTTTTCCTCATCGATATGATCCAGAACATAGCCCTGTATATCCTTCAGCCAGCGGTAAAAGTACTTGTATTTCAAATTTTCAAAATTGCGGTCCGTATAATATCCCGTCGGATCGTTTACCTCCAGCGGAATCTGGGAACCGCTGATGATCTCATCAAAAACAGTGCAGACAAAAGCATGGAATCCGGGTCCTGCGACATTGGTCTGTGCCGCAATACTCACAAAGCGGTCCTCATAGCCGCATTCAATGTACCCCTCCGGACAGATATCAATCATGACGGTGGCATCATAATCCTCCAGCTTCAGCTTTTTCTCATCGCATACCTGCTTTAGAAAAGCACTGAATGCCTCTTTGTCCGTTTCCTTTTCCAGCTGTCCTTCCAATACAATTTCAATAGACATTGTCAAAACCCCTTTCAAAAAGGAACTGATTTCTCAGTCCCTTATTCAACTGCCAATACACGATAGACATTTTTCATTTCCCCATCGTAGATGACATCTTTCTTGTAATTCTTTGTACGGTCATATTCATAATCCTGAATTTCGATAACGCTGATCGTCATGGACTTCTTCAGACTCTCCACTTCCGTTTCTGCATAGGTCAATGTCAGCTTGACATCGTATCCTCGGCAGGCAGAGCCGTTGTAGGTAAAATCCTTGGCTTCTACAGCATCCACCTTATAACCGGATACCTCCGGCAGGCTTTTCTTCCCGTATTCGTTTACGATGGTCGGATAATTTCCATAGTAGTATGCCTGTGCAAACTCCATGAAGTTGCGGATCTTATCGCTTGGTATAAACTGCAGTCCGCCAAGATCCTGGGCATCCTCTTTGTTGGATAATGTAAAGAAATCAAATGCAAAGCTGACTGCTACCATGGTAGCCTCCTCTTTTCTGTCCTCGCTGGTAATTGCTTGCGACAGCTTGTTATACGCCTCGATTTGCGCCTGAGTTGGATTCAAGGGCTCCACATATAAATCATTGGCAACCATTTTCACTTCCGCCTTCTCTTCATTTTTCGCTGTTTCTTTTTTCTTGCTGCTGTCGTCAGAGCTGCATCCGCTAACCATAGTTACCGATAGGATTCCGACGCAGAGAAGTAATTTCTTTGCTATTTGATTCATACAGACCTCCATAAAACGTTTATTAGTATATCATAATTTTTCAGGAAAACCTATGCGTTTTGACAAATTTAATAATTTCTTCAGAATACATGCCGCCTCCCTGAGAAAGCCGGGCACTTCCGCCCCCCTTCAGGTGATAGGCATCCGCAATTTCTTTGAATACCTTTGCGGAATCAAAGTCCATATCCTTGTGAGAGGCTACGACTACATGAACATTGTCATATGTCTTTGCCACGAAGATGACCGCCTTTTTGTAATTCTCCGTTACATATTTTGCGACATCCGCTTCTGATTTCACATCAATATCATCAAAGAAATGGATGATGATATCCTCCTCGCTCTGTCCAAGCTCTTTTCCAAACATCTCATAATACTTCTGCTTCCAGACAATGATATCCCGATTCAGCTGACGTGTTTCATTGATTAAACGGTTGACACCGGTATTTACATAGAGGTGGGATACAGCCAGGGAACGGCTTGCTTCATCCAGCACCTTATAGCGTCTGGAAACGCAGTCAAGCAGCTGATCGCCGACAAGATATTTAATTTTATACCCCTTTGCTGTTTTTTCATACCCGCTGATGTACAGCATCTGCAGGTAGCGAAGGGATGGAACATGCATACAGCCGCACATATTGTAATCCAGTGCCCCGATGCGTACAACACGCAGATCATCGCGGTCAAGGTTTTTACCCTTGGCCATTTTGCTTGCCTCTACCCTTGTCGGATACTGTATACTGACTTCAAGATCATCGCGAATCAGACCGTTGCACAGAACCTGCAGCTCAAATGCCATCTTATCGGTGAAATCCTCAAAGCTGAATTCAATATCATTTTCCTCATCCCCTACATGATGAGCCAGTGTCTCCACCTTATAAACATTGCCGAGAACCGCACTGATCAGATGCTGTGCCGTATGAATCTGACATTTACGGAAACGCTCATGCAGGTTCACACTCATAAAGACCGTACCCTCGAGTCGGGTATCCAGAAGGTGCCACATATGACCTTCCTCATATTTCAAATCCAGTACCATGTGCTCGTCGATCATACCGATATCACTGGCCATTCCGCCGCCTTCTTTATAAAAGATGGTATCCTTGCAGGCATGCCAGAAGAGGCCGTTATCTTCCCGGACTTCCAGAACCTTGGTGGAAAGCTCCGTTGTAAAGCAATTATCATACAGTTTGTTGATCATAAGTATCCTCCTTTTCCAGTGTATTTTCTTATATTCTACCACACTTTTGTGTCTTTTTCTCAAGAAACTCATGTAACTAACACGTTATCTCATGATATAATGGTATGCGTCAGGAGTTGATGAAATGAATCAGGTAGCGAAACATTGGAAGGACTATGAATGCATCGATGCCGGCAGCGGGGAAAAGCTGGAGCGATGGAAGGATATCATACTGCGCCGCCCCGATCCGCAGGTGATCTGGCCGATGGAGGAAAACAGCATGTGGAATTCACCGCATGCACATTACCACCGTTCAAAAAGCGGTGGCGGTAGCTGGGAATATAAAAAGAAATTCAAGGATAGCTGGACGGTCTCATATGGCGATCTGCGCTTTAAGGTTTCTCCAACCGGATTCAAGCATACCGGCCTGTTCCCCGAGCAGGCTGCGAACTGGGACTGGATGATGGATACGATTCAAGGCAGCGGACGTGAGGATTTGCGTGTGCTGAATCTGTTCGCCTATACCGGCGGGGCAACCATGGCATGTGCCAGTGCGGGAGCGGCAGAGGTCGTACACGTTGATGCCAGCAAGGGTATGGTGAACTGGGCCAAGGAGAATATGATGCTCTCCCATCTGGAGAATCATAAAATACGGTTTATTGTGGATGATGTGCTGAAGTTTGTTGCCCGTGAAAAAAGAAGAGGCAGAACCTACCATGCTATTATCATGGATCCGCCAAGCTATGGCAGAGGACCGAATGGAGAAATATGGAAAATTGAGGAACAGCTGTATCCGCTGATCTCCGCATGTATGGAAATTCTGGATGATGATCCGCTGTTTTTCCTGGTAAATTCCTATACGACCGGATTCCCGCCGACTGTATTGTACAATCTGCTGCGTACGACTGTTGGGAAAAAGCATTGTAACGGAGCGATTGCGGCAGGAGAAATCGGACTACCTATCACAACCGGTGACAGTGTTCTGCCATGCGGAATCTATGGTAAATGGGTAAGAGACAACAAATAAGCAGTATATAAAGGCCGGATAATCTCCGGCTTTTTATATTGATTATATGCCGAACTACCAGTGGGGAGCAGTTCAATCCCGTACTGCTATACCTCAGTTATCGAAAAGCAGATAAGGGAAGCACGCACATGCAGGATGAAGAAATGCAGAAGTATATAGAGTGATAATCAAACAAAAAAGCATAATGGCTGCCAACAGATTTAGAAAACTGCCTTTGATAATAATAAAACAGACTGCTATACAATGTTATGCATGGAAGCACTTATAAAAAGATAATATTCGAGCATCCTCATAAAATAGAAATATCCTCCTGTTGTATGCAGGAGGAAATGCGTTCCTCCCTCTTATGCTTACGGAAACGGAAATACGTTCTTCGTTTCATTTTAAAGCAGATACCTTAAGGATTCTTTCAGCGGATAATTGCAGAATCAAAACGATAAGCCTTATGATAATCGCCAAAACAGAGATGTACAGCTTATATACCTGCAGTCTATACGCTATACAGCAGCTTTTTATACACGTCTTATAAGGACTGTAACAGAGGAGCACTTGCTATATGCTGTCCATTTAAACGAAAACAAACACAGCAGCCTGAAATCGTGAATCCGATTCCATACTGCTGTGCATTTTATTCTTTATCGTGCATATCCTCGCGATATACAGTAAATCCGTTTTTCCCTCTTACCTTTGTTTCATACAATGCCTGATCTGCCTTTTCATAAAGCGTTTCAAAATCAGTGCCATGCTTCGGAACCAGCGCAATCCCTATGCTGGCAGACATATGCCAGGAAGCTGACTTCTTCTCACATTGCATCTCCATATTCTGTGAAAGGTCCTGTATACGCTTCATCAGCTGATCGAGCTGTTTATACTTGCATAATACCACAAATTCATCTCCCCCAATTCTTCCCAGAATATCTGTTTTTCGGAAATGGGAGCGAATCGCTTTCGTAAATTCCTGAATACAGTAATCTCCGAAGGCATGTCCGAACCGATCATTCGCCTGCTTGAAATTATCTATATCAAAGATGAAAAACGCATAATGCTCATCATCAATGTTCTTCAGCTGCAACGATATTGCTTCAATACACGCCTTTCTCGTATAGAAACCTGTCATATCATCAATGACGGCAAGACGCTCCTTCATCTTTTCATCATCTATGTTTTTCCGATATGTGAACATATGAATGCAATCATCCTGCGCAGACAGAAAGATATACGCATCTATCCGCATCCAGAAATAATCACTTCCATCTTGTGAAATCATAAAATCGTATTGCAGATGATTATTGCCTGCTTCAAATTCCCGTATAACATTTTTCGGAGTAAACAGAGTAACATAGCCGTCTCTAAATTCCTTTTTGATCTGCTTTTCCGCAATCATTGCCAATCCTTCGTCGTAAGGCAGCCCTTTCGCGCCCAGACTGTCGAAATAATTTGCTGTACGCTCTCCGACATAACTGTTTCTGGTAATATTCAATTCATAGATATTGTCGTAAAGCTCTTCTGTCGCTGTTCTGAAAATCGCCTGTTTTTCTTCCATCAAAGCGGTAATCTGCCGGTTAAAGCTTCGGATAACCAGCGTTATAATGCCAAGAACAATAAGTATGATGATAAGCATCATACATGCAATTTTCAGAATCTGCAGGTGCATCGCATTCAATAGTACACCTGTATCCTGCTGAACAATCAGATGCCAGGACAGTTCCGGTATATAGCAAGCCACCACATAGCTTTGTTGTACATCATGCTTTGTCCACAATTCAAGATTATTCTGTTCATCCTTCCATGCCTGTATGGATTCTCTAACATCCTGCTGGTTGTATTTTTCAAACCAGTCCACCTGCTCATAGCCACTGTTATCGGTTGAAATTTCTATATTCCCTGCGGAATTGATGAGGTATGCATTTACATTATACTTTTTTTCATATTCCCCCAACAGTTCCTTCAAATGCTGTAGACGAATGCCGACACCGACAATTCCAATCGTCTTGTTATGCTCATCTGTAATCTTACAATTTACAAACACTGTGATTTCATTGCTTGCTCCTTCCACCTCATCATTGTCAACATTAAGCGCATACTCATCCCTGCTGTACAGCAGATCATAATACCATTCATTTTCTCTGCTCTCCTTGGTTATCACACGATCCAAACCGCGGTAACTATAATATCTGCCGGATTCTGTAGAAACAAGAAATACGGAATCAAAGCTGTATTTTTCTTTATAGACATTTAAATACTCCCGTAGTGTTTCTATATAGCTTTGCTCAGTGAATTGCTCCTGCTCTTTTTCCAAATGATCCTTTAAAAAGCTGTCGTGTGCCATCGTCAAAGAGATATTGACGGGGCGTGTGAACATGGATGTCAGCTGATAATAGATACCTTCTGATGTAAGAGTTGAGACATGTTCTATAGTATTAAGTGAGCTTTGATAGTTTGCCTGGTATCCGAAGAAGGCTGTTAACATGAAACCGATAATCAACACAAAACCTATTACTATATTCGTTTTAAACAAACTATTACTTTTCATTGCACTCCCTCATTCCATTCCTGCGATTGTATAAATGCTGTCTTTTTTAAAATTATATCACTAAGCAAGTCAATATTATTTGAAAAATATAATGTTTATTTATTTTTTCTGAATAATATTACATTTGGCTAAGCAAAAAGGACTCTCGTGTGATGAAATCAAGTAGTCATATAGGCATAGAGAATATGAATATAAGACAATATGCTAAGCATCATAGATGACTAGTATAAGAAATGGATACCTTGCATAGTCTCGTAGTAATATCATTCTTCCGATTTTACGATTTTATTCTTTTATTACAGCAAGCTGACTTCCGAGATTTAACAAGGCAAACTGTAAAAGCGCAGCTATTTAAGCCGGCAATGCGACCAATGCTATAACATGGCAGGTTTGAGTAAAAAATCTACATCAGCTCAACGCACGATATGCAGAAATTGGTATAGCAGAGAAATAAAAATGCAGGCATTCGATATCGGATCAGCTGCGAAAGTTAATTTTCACAAAATCCAGAGCAGCTCCTAATAACCATTTATTAAATATTACATTTTCTATGATAAGTAATTGTAAAAAATAAATCGGTACGTGTTATAATACTGTATAGCAAAGGAAGGAGCACTGGCATATGAAGCAAACCACAATACCCCCGGCGCAGAGAGATTTCCTTACAGATGGCGGCGATGAGCAATGGCTGAAGGAGCGCTTTGATGCACTTGTTCCCCAACGCTATCCATCCTATGTCTTTGTCGATATGAATATCAAACGATTTCAGTATATAAATAATAAACACGGAAGAAAACGTGCAGATGCCGCATTGAAGCATCTTTACGAAATTGCTTCTCAGTTTTTAAAGGATGATGAGTATATTGCAAGAGTATGCAACGACGATTATAATCTGTTATTGCATTACTGTGATATGGATATCCTTATAAAGGAATTTCTGGTACCGCTGGTGGATGCTGTGTTTGATGATCCCGACGAAATCTTTTATCACAATATATATCTTTCATTTGGATTCTATTTTCTTGAACAAACGCCCTGCAGCTTTTATGAGGCGCAGAACAAAGCGCAAATCACAAGAAAGAAGTGTCCGCATCTCCAACGGCGCACCTTTTCCTATGATATCTATCATTCAGAGTTATACAAAGATTTCATGCGGTTCCATGAAACGGCGGATCGCGTTACGCAGGCTCGTTTTAAAAAGGAATTTATTCCGTATATTCAACCGAAAATCCGCTTATGTGATGAAGCAATCGTAGGTGGAGAGGTCCTGTTGCGCTGGAAAACCGCTGATGGCTGCCTGATTCCGTTATCCTCCTTTCTTCCTGTTCTCAACGCAAACGGAGATATCTATCTGGTGGATTTGAATCTGTTTGATACGGTTTGTTCCTATATACAGACAGCCCAGAAAAATGGAGAGCCGGTAGTGCCGATGAGCTTCAATATCACGAATACTTCCCTGTTTGATGAAGATTTTCTGCATGACTACCTTGACATATACAGCAAATATCAAATCAGTGAACAGTTAATCGAATTTGAGTTTATGGAAAATATTCGCTTTGACTATTATGATCAGGTCAAGGAAATGATAGTCGCTTTTAAGAAACGGGGATTCACCTGTTCGCTCGACGATTTCGGCAGCGGCTATTCCTCCTTTAACATTTTGCTTGAAAACCTGGTAGATGTCCTGAAAATTGACAAGATGTTTTTCGATAAACCGCTGAATCACAAACATCAGGAAGTCATTACCCACATCGTGAACATGGCGCATACACTGGGAATGAAGGTCTTGGCCGAGGGCATTGAAACAAAGGAATACGTTGATTTCCTAAAAAGCATCGGCTGTGACTATGTACAGGGGTATTACTATTACCGTCCGATGCCGCTGCATGAATTTCAAAATCTATTGAAAAAGGACAAGCATCGCAGTCAAACAACCTAGACGAAAAAAATACACCTTATCACGGGTGTATTTTTGTATATCTTATGAATGGAATACTCCCCTTTAAAGCTTCAGAGAGCTTCATTTTCTCCAATTCACTCAATAATGTGAGGCTGACAATTACGAACCTGTGATGCTGTACTGTCAACTCACGCTATTCCATAAGAGCGATACCGTTGGCTTGCCAATCAATTCAAGTAGGATTTCCAGATTCCTAGTTCCCGCTCTGCGCTTTCGTGAGAATCCGATGCATGAATCACATTGTTCACAAGCCGTACAGCTGCGGATGCCTTGTCATAGCTGTCATTGCTGTATTTTCCGCGAAGTGTATCTGCGCCTGCTTCCTGTGGATTCGTCTTTCCGGCAAGCGTCCTTGTCAGGGTGATGATATCTTCCTCCCCCTCATAGCTTACCTCCATTGGCATAATGGAATGCGGCCCGTCATAATAAAAGGAATTGAATAGTTTTCCCGGGAAATTAAAATCCTTACTCATGGAATCAATCACACCTGCATAATGATCAATCAGTGTTTTCATTACCTCCATAGTAACCGTGATCGTACAGCTTTTCTCAATCTCAAGACCATGTGCGCGAAGTTCATCCAAAACCTCCCGGACATGTCCGCTCTCAAATGCATCCGGCTTCAGCATCATAAATGTTTTCTGTTTCATAAGTGACCTCCTGTTTTCATTAGTATACACCATTTCACTGCATTATGGATAACTATCTCCCATATCTATCAAATCGTGGGACGCATACCTAGTGAGCATGAATATGAGAAATAAGCTCTGCAATGATTTCAACGCGGTTAAACGGTGTAATCAGATAGTACCCGTCAACATACGCACGCATTGCATCTATGGTCTGACAGCTGATGGTAACTGCCAGCCGTTGTGCCTCTTCTCTGCTTGTTCCCTCATATCGTGCAACGATTTCCTCATCCACTTCAATTCCGGAGATTTCATTGTTCATATACACGGCATTGCGATGTGATACTATAGGAAGCACACCTCCCAGCAGATAGGCATTCAGCGCTGTTCTTGCACGCTTAAGATTTATAAGAGCCTGCTGAGAATGTACGGGCTGTGTCAGAAAGCCTTCCATCCCCTGTTCCGCCTTTCGCTTTGCCTTCGCCAGCTCTGCTTCAAAATTAACCGCGTTCAGATTCAGAGCGCCGAACACCATGAAGGGATTGGAAAACATCGTTTCATTCAAATCCCGGATATAGCCTGCCAGAATCTGCGAATTGAAATTGAACACGCCCTTGACCTCCTGACGGTCCTCGCTGGGGATCGGATCACCGGTAACCACCAGCACATTGCTGATCCCTTCGATCTGCAGACCGAACAGCAGTGCTTTCGTGGCATTGATATTGCGGTCACGGCAGGTCATGTGCGGTATGATATCCAGAGCGAGCTCACGATGCAGCTTGCATGCCAGCAAAGAGCTGTCCACCCGTGCACGGGCAATCGGGCAATCTGCGATGGTAACAGCATCCACACCCGCTTCCTTCAGAAATTCCGCATTATTCATAAAGCGTTCTATCTCACAGTTCGCCGGTGGATCAAATTCTACCGCAATGATGGACTGATGCTTCTGCAACTTTCTGCGCAGCGGATTGCGGTCCTCCTGTACGATTTTTTCAGTGCTTGTGATGGCTGTGTCGTCTTTTGCACTCCGTCCTGTACCATGAGTGCTTCTTTTAGTTTCTGAATATAGACCGGTGTTGTACCGCAGCAGCCGCCTAGCAGCTTTGCGCCCTTTTGCCAGATTTGCTTCATTTCCCCCGCAAAATAGGAAGAGCTGTCTCTGAAATAGGTTCGGTTGGCCAGAATGGTTGGATATCCGGCATTAGGCATAATCAGAATCGGCTTTATCGTTCGGTCAATGGAATCCAGAAGTCGCTTCATATGCATCGGTCCGCATACACAGTTTAGTCCGCAGGCATCCACATCATCATCCTCCAGACAATCCTGCAGAAGCCGGTTCATCGCGATTCCCTGACGGCTGTATCCATCTGCAGTTACTGCAAAGGATACAACGATGCAGGCATGCGGACAGCGCTCCTTGATATACGAGGTCACAAGCCGCAGCTCATGGGTATTCAGAAAAGTTTCAAACAAAAAGCAGTCTGCCCCTTCTTCGAGAAAAACATCCGCTATTCGCTGATACTGCGCAGCCACAGAAACGTTTTTCTGTTCCATGATCGGGCCGATATCCGCGAATACCCTCGCCCTGCCTTGTGCGGCGTCTCTGGCTATGTGATAGCCTTCCTGCAGGATTCGCTGTATCATATCCCAGCTGCATTCCAGGTGCTGCTCGTTTGCTGAAAAGGTATTTGTCTTAATGGCATCTGCCCCCGCTTCAATGTATTCCTGATGGATCGCGGCAACCCGTTCAGGATGATTCAGATTGGCAAGCTCACAGGGCTCCTGATCATCCTCATACTTCTGTGCATAATATGTGCCAAACGCTCCGTCAAACAGGAAATATCCCTGTTCTTTTAACAGCTCTGTTATCATCCCAGCACCTCCCTTGCGATATCCGCACTTTCCTTAGCATCCTTTGCGTAATAATCCGCATGAATCTGCTTAGCATATTCCGGTGAGACAACAGCGCCTCCCACCATGATTTTACAGTCATGTCCGCTTTCATGCAGTGCTGTTATCGTATCCTCCATAGACTTCAAGGTTGTTGTCATCAATGCACTCAGCCCGATCAGACGCACCTGTTCCTTTATCGCCGTTTCCACCACTGCCTCTACCGCTACATCCTTTCCCAGATCGAATACCTGATAACCGTAGTTCTCTAGCACAACCTTCACGATATTCTTTCCGATATCATGGACATCCCCCTTGACGGTTGCCAGGATAATCTTCCCTTTCGATATGGATTCCAGACCGCTGGACTGCATATGCTTTCGTATTTCTTCGAAAGCGCACTGAGAAGCCGTCGCAGCATTGATCAGCTGGGGTAGGTAGATTTCCTTTTTTTCATAGCGGCTTCCCACGGCATCCAGTGCCGGAATCAGATGCTCATTCACGATCTGCAGAGGTTCCTTCATTTTCAAAAGCTCACAGCATTGATGACGGGTTTCCTCTTTCAGCCCGTGCATGATGCTGTCCTCAATATTTGCCTGAGAAGAGGCAGAAGCAGGCTTCATCTCTGCCTTTTTCTGCTGTGCATATATGCGGATATACTCCTGTGAATCAATATCAATCCCATACAGCACGCGATAGCTGCGCACAGCATCCATCATCGCTGTCTGATTCGGATTCATGATTGGCATACTCAATCCTGCCTGCATAGCCATTGTAAGAAAATTCTGATTCAATGTAATACGGGATGGCAGTCCGAAGGATATGTTTGATACGCCAAGCACTGTGTGAACACCAAGCTGTGAGCGGATGTCTGTCAGGGCCTGCAGGGTTTCTCTGGCACCGCTTTGCTGAGCCGAAACCGTCAGGGTCAGACAGTCCAGAAACACCCTGTCTCTCGCGATACCATACCGCTCTGCAGTTTCCACAATACGCGTTCCAATCACCAGACGTTCCCTAGCACTTTGCGGTATTCCGCCCTCATCCATGGTCAGTCCGACAACATTCGCTCCATATTTTTTTACAGATGGCAGTATGCGTTCCATAACACCGGCTTCTCCGTTTACAGAATTGACAATAGCGACACCGTTTACTGCACGGAGAGCAGCCTCAATCACATCCGGATCTGTGGAATCAATCTGCAGAGGAAGATCAATCACGGATTGCAGTTCCCCAATGACCTCCACCATCATCGCTTTTTCATCAATGCCCGGAAGTCCGACATTCACATCCAGAATATCGGCGCCTCCTGCTACCTCTTCCATCGCAATCGCCAGAATCTCATCCATGCGGTGTTCCAGTAAAGCCGCCTTCATCCGTTTGTTTCCTGTTGGATTTATACGCTCGCCGATCACATGCACATCCTGTATATGAAGACATTTCGTCGGTGTGCATGCATAAGAGCCGCTGCGCTGTTTCCGCAGTGACAGATCAATGGTCTCCGGCAGTGTTTTCTTCAGTTCCCGTATAAACTGCGGCGTCGTACCGCAGCAGCCGCCTACGTAGGTGACAGGAAGCTTTGTAAAGGCTGTGAGCATTTGAGCGTATCCAGACGCATTAATGCTGTAGGTATTGGTGACTGGATCCGGCAGTCCTGCATTCGCCTTGATGATAAGCGGCAGATTTGACATCGCTGCCAGCTCTTCGGCAATCGGCAGAATCTGATCCGGTCCCAGAGAACAGTTAATGCCGATGGCATCTGCCCCCAGCCCCTCTGCACACAATGCGAAGCTTGCTGTTGTACAGCCTGTAAAGGTGCGATGATCTGCCTCAAAGCTCATCGTCACGAATACCGGAAGCCTTGTATGCTCCTTCGCAGCAAGAATGGCTGCCTTTACTTCATACAGATCACTCATTGTTTCAAATACAATCAGGTCGGCACCGGCCTTTTCACCGACGATCACCTGCTCAGCGAACAGGTCATAGGCATCATCAAAAGGCAGATAACCGTTTGGTTCTAACAGTTCTCCGATCGGCCCGATGTCAAGTGCGACACGAACGCCGGGTTTACGCTTTGCTGCAGATTTTGCAAGCTGTACTGCGGTTGTGACAATTTCCTCCACGGTATACCGGGTCTTGGTGAGCTTTTTAGCATTCGCTCCGAAGGTATTCGTATATATGATATCGCTGCCGCTGTCTATATAGGCAGCATGTATTTCTTCTATGATATTGCCGTGTTCCATCATAAAGATTTCCGGTGATGCCCCGGCTGGCAGACCGTTCGCCTGCAGCTGCGTCCCCATAGCACCATCCAGAAACAGGATTCTATCTTCAGTTTCCACAAAAGTTACCTCTCTTTCGAAATTCACACTGCTTTGCGAGAAGGCAGTGCCCGCAGCCGCGTAATACTGCCGGCTGTATACGATCCGCGATACCGATAATTGCCGTAACACTCTTCATCGGTACCAGCAGACTGCTTTCATTCACATGGAGTCCAATCCGTTTTTGAGCATCCAGCGCCTGGATAAAGCCGGCCTGCAGAGTGATTGGCAAATCACCATAGCCACAGGAATAGCGGTCTGTCAAATAAGGATAGTGTTCACGCAGCTCCTCCTGTACCTGATCACAGACTGCTTCAATGGCTGCACTGGCACAGCTGTCAAACAAAACCGCCTTCATCATATCCTGCAGCTGCAGTTTTTTCATTTCCTTATCTATACGCGTGCCAAGGGTAGCTGCCATAAATATACAGGCATGGCTTTCCTGCAGCAGCCGTTTTATATCCTTCCCCGCAAGCTGCACATCACAGTCAAGAGGCTGATTATCGTGTAACTCAAATACGCGATACACAACACGCGGCTCACTAGATTGCATGACAAGCGTTTTCATTTCCCTCAGTGCATGCAGTGTCTGTTCATCAGGAACAGCATCACCATATCCGAGAAAATGCAGTATTTCCTCCTCACTGATATCCTTTAACTCTCTACGCATCTGTGCAGCCTCCTTATATATAAATAAAAAAGCTCTCCTCCATAGGACGAAAGCTGTATTTCGTGTTACCACCTATCTTCATATCCGCATGCTCAGCAGATACCTCACAAGTACGCCGAAAGGATTCGGTTATACCCTCACGCTGTAACGGGCGCTTTCCCGTCATGAACTCTGATTGCCCACGCAACTCCAAGACCATCTTCCTCAGGGATCCCCTGTTTTCTCACACCATACCCGAAAACTCTCTGCTAGCTTCACCCTGTCTACTCTTCTCTTCTTTGTTTTAATTTTGTTACATTTTATCATGATAATGTTTTCACGTCAATGAAAACGAATGAAAAAGAAAAGCAGATTACTCTGCCTATTTGTTACTGAACAACGATGAACCAAGCCAAAAGCACATTATTCATAGCATATTACCTTATTACTATTCACAGCTAACGCAAAAAGCAATGATAATCAATAAGATATATTGAACATTACTGTATGTAACGATCATTTACATATCCGTCTGCTGCATCTTTTCCTATTTCATTCATGTTCTTCAGGCGTGAACATCAACCATAGCTTATCATGAGCCTTTATCATTAACATTTATATTTGACAGCCTATTTCTATAGGCTCATACCCGATTTTCAGATTTGGAAACAGTACGCCTATTTCTCCATAAATTCTCTGATCATATCCAACCGGTTTTTTGTATCCTCATATCCAAGGTCGAACCAGCGTCCCAGCAAGTCTTTATCATGTGTATAGCGGGTAACGCCATAATCTGCGCTTGGTCGAAGAACGATTGCATTTCCCTCTTCCTCCAGTTCTTTTACAATCTGCCACTGCTTCTGGTAGTTGATATGACGGATTTTCAGATTTTCACGAATTTTTTTATTTCCGGGATACATAAGCTTTGCGAGCTGAATCTGCCAGCCCGGAGCGGGTTTACGAATATAGTTTTCTTCTTTTGTAGATATGAAAACATGCTTGGTATTCCCCTGCCGGATACTCTGTTCAATCGGGATCATATCGACCAGCCCTGCGTCCATATAGGTATGTCCTCTAAACTTATAAGGACGTGTCAGCAGGAACAGCGCACAACTTGCCTGCATAAGGATTTGTTCTTCCGGGTCAAAGTATTCCTTTGGAAAATATTCGACTTCATTGGTATCCATATTATATACACCGATATCCAGTTTTGTAGTGTTTTTCATAAAAGCTTCATAGTCCAGGGGTGCATGCTTCTCAATAAATTTACATACATAGCCGATTCCGAACACGCCTTTTTCATGAACAAGCGGAGATACCCCGATAGCTCCTGATTCACAGGCCGCATCCACTCCCGTAACACGTAGGCGATCTTTCTGCTTTGCGACAAACGGCAGCAGAACCTCTGCACCGGCACTTATACCAACAGTATATGGAAATTCAATATCATAATCCAGAAAACACTGCAGGACACCACAGGTATATGCAGCCTTTGTGCCTCCGCCTTCGCAAATCAAACCAATTTTTTCTGCCATTTTTCTACACCTCGCAACCCTTTTATTATACTATGAGCAGACAATTAGGTAAAGAAATAATTTACCTGTAAATGTAAATTAGATGTCTATCCTCACAAACAGACTCAACAGTCTCGCGATGCTGTACAGATTGCAGATAAAAAAGAGTAAAATCAAAGCAGCACTGCAGATATCATATGTGAAGCAGTACATTCTATAGAAAACCTGTCATTATGATACCCGCGAAAGATAGTATATTCAGCAATGATGCCTAGCATGACGATACATAAAAGGACAGTACAGATAATCAGATAATAGGGATGCATATCATGACTTTCCCCCATAGACAAACTGCACTTTCAACAGAAAATACTCGGTATGCACCGCTTGAAAGGACAATCTGGCAATAGCGTTATATTGTGAAGAAAACTGCACATCAGCAATAGAACATAACGTATTTCTGTTCCTGTACTGCACGGATAAGCAGACGCTCGGCACATGAGAGATTCTGAATAATCGTGTCCTCTCCATAGGCGCCATCTGCATAAAGCTGGCATGGAAACAATCTTTTCCATGCATTTATATTTTTCTCTTTCTGGACCTCTTTCAGAATTTCTCTAACCTCCTGCCAGGAGCGGATCACCAGAAGTGCTTTGTGTGATTCCTTATTTGAATATTCATCAATGACAGGAAATTCCTGTACATCGAGCAGATGCTTATAAAACGATTCCTCATGAAGTACCTGATAGCCGATATATTCGTCATCCAGTTCCAGCAGCTGGTTCGCAATGACATCATCTATAATAAACAGTGCACTTGTGTTTTTCATGTTTCTCACCTTCTTATGTATAATTATATAAGTCTTACAGTTAGTTTTTGGTTAGATACTCTGGGAAAAGAAGAAAACAGCCATAAATGGCTGTTTCTTCTAATATTTATGAATGCGCTGTTTCTGTGCTGTTATCATTCTCATCCAATTCTTTCCACTTTCTGCCAAACAGAACGAAGATTATTTGAACGATCAGGAATGCTGCCATGAGCAGTGTCCATTTATCCATCAGAATCATTGGAAGCGTGATATCTTCTGTAAGGAAGAATGCTATGACAGAGACGATTGCTGTAATTGTACTTGCTAATCGCAGCCATTTTCTTCTCTTATAGCGTTCGGATTGTTCGTCATCCTTGTTTGCCATAGCAGAAGTCTTATCGTCTTCCTCATCCTCTTCTTTTTTCAATTTAGATAGCAGAAGAATCAAGCCAAGGAGGACTGTACCGCCTGCACACAGCAGATTGATCAATGCCCATGAATCTTCAGAACCAGCTTTTGGTGTTGGATTATCCGGAACATCGGTTGTTTCTCCACCCTGCGGTTGATCCGGATTTTCCACATCCACTGTAGGTCCCGGAGTTGGTGTTGGTGTTGGAGTCGGCAATACCGGTCCGATGACTGGTGTAGCTGCCGGCGTTGTGCCTGGTGCTGCAGGTGCTGCCGGTACCGGAGTACCCGGAGTTTGCGGTGTAACTGCAGGAGGGATTGGTGTTACCGGTGTTGGAAGTACCGGTGCTGCAATCACTGCAAACCCTGCTGTAAACACTGTATCCTCTGCGAAATAGGTGTTTCTCAATGCATCTGTATTCGAATAAACATTTCCATTCGCTGTCCAGCTCACAAAGCTGTATCCGGTATTCGCTGCAGTGGCAACGAGTGCCTGAGGTCTGACGGAAGCTGTCGTACTGTTGCCAGGACGTGTTACATATTCAATAGTTGTTCCGGAAACAGAACCATTTGTACCTGCTGTGTATTCGAAACGCACCTGGTATTTATCCGGGATTCCATCCGGCGTTGTATCCGGATCATCTACTCCGCCTTTTGTATCAGCTGCGTAATATACATTAACAACGACACCATTGCGTTCGATTATTTCTGTATCTGCAATCGTAAATACATGGCCAGTAATATCAATTCTGTGTTCTGTTCCATACAGGATACTGCCATGCTCAATGTCATTCAATGTTGCTGATGGAGCAAGCTCTTCGTCCGTATCTTCATTGATGAATCGAACAACTGCGCTATACGTATTGATTGCATGATTCGCTGTAAATGCAGCACCTTCCCTGGATATGATCATATCCTCATTCGGAGTATCAGGTGTCCAGTTCACAAAGTGATATCCGTTATTCGCTGTGGTTGCAGGAATCTGGTTTGCCGCCAGCCTGCCAGTTCCATTTTCAGAATATTCACCTTTTTCATCATAGAGTGTTACATACGTTTTTTCAAAGCTCACAGAACCGTTTACAGCTCGGAATGTGACTTCTGTCTGATATTTATCCGGGATATTATCCGGTTTATCTGGATTCTCCGGATCAGTACCATGATTATCCTCTGCAAAGTAAGCATAGAATACTGTATTTCCGGTTACAACATAGCTTCCCGGATCTTTAATTTCGATTCCTTCTGGATGTTTAACATCTTTTACAATCCATTTATCAAATGCATAATTTGCATTCGCCTGTGGTATTGGCATTACATAATCCTTTATTTCACTGATTTTGGTATCAGCAAGTACACTATTATATAATGTTGTTCCCGCAAGTGTTCCATTGGCCTCTGCAACGAAGTTCACATTGTAATTCTCTTCTTTATAATCAGGCTTGCCGTTGCCGTTCTTGTCTTCTGCAAATTCAGCGTATACTGCAGTGTTTCCTGTCACCTTGTAGGTTCCCAGTTCTGCTGTTACGATGCCGTCTTTGTTTTCTACATCCTTCACTACCCATTTATCAAATGCATAGCCTTCATCAGCAACTGCCTTTGGTTCTTTGTATCCTTCTGCACTGTTGATCGCTGTGCCTGAGAGGTAGTTTTTATAAAGTGTAGTGCCTTCCAGTTTTCCGTGATCGCCTGCAACGAAGTTCACATTGTATTTCTCTTCCCTGTAATCAGGCTTGCCGTTGCCGTTCTTGTCTTCTGCAAATTCAGCGTATACTGCAGTGTTTCCTGTCACCTTGTAGGTTCCCGGTTCTGCTGTTACGATGCCGTCTTTGTTTTCTACATCCTTCACTACCCATTTATCAAATGCATAGCCTTCATCAGCAACTGCCTTTGGTTCTTTGTATCCTTCTGCACAGTTGATCGCTGTGCCTGAGAGGTAGTTTTTATAAAGTGTAGTGCCTTCCAGTTTTCCATGATCGCCTGCAACGAAGTTTACATTGTATTTCTCTTCCCTGTAATCTGGTTCGCCGTTGCCGTTCTTGTCTTCTGCAAATTCAGCGTATACTGCAGTGTTTCCTGTCACCTTGTAGGTTCCCGGTTCTGCTGTTACGATGCCGTCTTTGTTTTCTACATCCTTCACTACCCATTTATCAAATGCATAGCCTTCATCGGCAACTGCCTTTGGTTCTTTGTATCCTTCTGCACTGTTGATCGCTGTGCCTGAGAGGTAGTTTTTATAAAGTGTAGTGCCTTCCAGTTTTCCGTGATTACCTGCAACGAAGTTTACATTGTATTTCTCTTCTTTGTAATCTGGTTCGCCGTTACCGTTCTTGTCTTCTGCATAAAATACCTTAATCACGTTTTTCTCTACATCACTGCTAATTGTAAGTGGATTGTTTTGCGTTTTATCTAATGCGTAGGTATTCCCTTTATATTCAATAGATTTATCTGGATTTATGGAAATAACATTCTCAAATTTATCAGATTTTTTTACTGTGTCTGCTTTTATATTATCGTAATAATACTCGATGCTGTAACCAAAGCTGTCTTTTTCGAAGGCAGCTACAAATTCTGTATCCTTACTCAATTTCAAATCAGTTGTCGGAGCAGCCGGTGTCCATTTCAAACTATCCTGAGCATAACCTTTTGCTGCAGTTGCTGTTCCGATTTGATCTTTTTTCAGAGAACCAACTCCGCCATCTTCAGCTGTTGCAAATTTCCCATCTTTATAAAGATTGACATAGAATGTCTTGTTTTCAGCTTCATTCGCATGATCTGCATCAATCGTACCATTCACCGCTTTATAAATGACTTTTATCTGATATTTATCAGGTATCTTATCCTCATTTTCATCAGTTGCATAATAAACACGGATTACATTAGTCTTTTCATCTGTGCTGATTGTCAATGGATTGTTCTCTACGTTATCCAATACATACGACTTATTATTGTAAGAAACAGATTCCTCAGGTTTGAGTGTGATTACTTCTTCAAATTTATCAGATTTTTTAACTGTGTCTGCTTTTACATCATCGTAATAATACTCGATGCTGTAACCAAAGCTGTCTTTTTCGAAGGCAGCTACAAATTCTGTATCCTTATTCAATTCCAGATCAGTTGTCGGAGCAGTCGGAGTCCATTGTAAACTATCCTGAGCATAACCTTTTGCTGCAGTTGCTGTTCCGATCTGATCTTTTTTCAGAGAACCAGCTCCGCCATCTTCAGCTGTTGCAAATTTCCCATCTTTATAAAGATTGACATAGAATGTCTTGTTTTCAGGTTCATTCGCATGATCTGCATCAATCGTACCATTCACCGCTTTATAAATGACTTTTATCTGATATTTATCAGGTACGTTATCTCCATTTGCATCTTTGCTGTAATAGATTTTGATAATATTTTTCTCTTTATCCGTACCAACCTTGAGGCTGTCAGCTTTTGTAAACGCGTAACCTTCAATAGTTTGCTTATGATTTTCCCCATTGATTACATCACCATATTTCGCATCAAATGTTTCATCCGGTTTCAATTTTGTATTTGTATCTTCATCTATATGTTCAATGGTATATTTCTGATCTGTCTTTTTCCATTGTGCATACAATGCTACAGAGTTTTTTACTGTAAACCTTTCGCCTGCCGCATAGCTTGTACCGGAGCCATCAGCTTTCGTATTCCAGCCGGTGAATATATAGCCGGTTCTATTCGGAAAATCACGTATACTGCTATAGTCTTTCACAGTATACTCATTACCCGTTACCGCATGTTCTATGGATGATGAATCTAAGCCGTCAATATTAGCATAATATCCAATTTCAACTTCTACTGCTTTTATATAACCGTCTACATGTGGTTTGCCATTATCCTGTTTTTTAATAGAGTACCAGACAATGTTCTCCAGCTTCATAACTTTTCCTTTATCAACACCGTTATTCACAGTATATTCTGCAGGTATGTTACCACTAGGAATATAGATATAGTTACTGTCTACACCTTTTTCATTTGTAATCGGTTTTCCTTCAACATAAGCCTTCTGATAGGCATCTTTACTAATATATCCTGAAAATCCTGTACCTTGATCATGTGATATGTTGGAGCCGTTCCAGCCTGGACCATTCCAGCTGTTGATGTTTGACGGAACAAAATTATTGGGATCATAATTTGCCGACAAGTTATCCGGAAGCTTAGAACTTGGTAATAAAATAAAGTATTCCGCTTCATTCGTATACGCCTTCTTTTCGTATACTGCTTCAAATTTTAAATTCTTATTGATGTTCATTTCAGCAATATCCTTGTTTGAATAAAGTTTATTGCCATATCCTTCCAAATTCCAGCCTTTGAAATCCTTTCCTCCAAGGGTTGGGACAGGAATAGCCGATTCTGATATTTTCTTACCATTCTCAACCTGAACTATGCTATTCTCTGTCTGGTTATTATAAACTCCTCCAGCTAAATCAAATGTAACAGTAAATTTTACAGCTTCTTTATTCTTTCCTTTTGAATAGATAGTTGTAGGAGAGTTTATTATAATAGTTGCTGGATCAACTTTTGTATTACTGTTTTGTTCTCTTGTCCAAAAGTAATCTTCATTTCGTTTATCATAAAAACTTTTTGCCGCTGCTTCCGGGACATCTTTTTCATTGATTTTCTCGCCTTCGTTTACATAGATGGATCCTAATTTAGATAAATCCTCACTTGTTAAGAAATCAACTTTATAGGTATCTTTATCTGGTGTAGGAGGATTCATCATTCCTTGATAAACATCACAGCGTATATAGGTTACTACCTTGATATCCGTAGAATACTTCAGAACCACATAATGTCTATAAGGTAATACATCACTGCCAAGATTTCCTACCTGACCATTAGCACATGGTTTACCGTTCTCTCCAACCTGATTCGTATCATGGTAGACTTTTCCACTTCCGGTTTGAGCAGTATATTCAGTCGGATACAGAATACCATTTTCCGCTACATAAGTTCCATCAGCCTTGAAGCAGTTTTTGCTTGAAGCTGCAGAACATGTAACAGGCTTTGAAGCCTTTGCGTCTGCTTTTTTGCTGATCTGAGCTTTATTGACAGCCTTGTTTTTCTCATATACAAGAGTAACTTCATTGCTTGCTTTATCCAACACAGCCTCTGAAGCATTATCCTTAGATGCAGTATAGCCGTCAATAGCTTTTCCAGTGAAAGCAAGCTTTTCATTCAGCTTTCCTTCTTTCATATCGTCCGCAGTTATTTTATTTCCATTAGCATCCTGATAATGAATTGTCAGAGCAGCCTTTGTATAAACATTGATCACCAGATTCTTTTCAGATTCCCCAGCTTCTCTGTTATACACAATATTGTTTTTAAATGCTTCCCCATTCAAGGTCACCTGCTCAACAGCATATCCCTCTTTCGCAGTAACCTCTGTTTTTGCTGGATCTATAATTCCAGGAAACGTCAGTACCTTCGAATCCTTCAATACTCCGTCTACATTCACTGTAACATTCAGTTTTGAAACTCCCTCCGGTATCTCATTTGAGGTTATCGCATATTCTCCTGCCGGCTTATTTTCCATAGTGACCTGTACAAACTCACCCTCATAAGCCACATTGTCATTTGCTACGATTGTTCCCATAGAGGATGGTACCAGCTGCAGCATCATAACGATCGCTAAGAGCAACTTGCTGAACCTTTTTTTCATATACATCCTCTCCTTTCTCTTTTGTGTATATATAAAGTTTCTCCCACTTTACATTGCTATTATAATGTTGCCTGAGTTAGATTTTGGTTAGATTGATATTGCCGATAAAAAAAAGTTCATCAATGTATCAATGAACTTTTTATACGCTGTTACTGATTTGTATTTTGTATATAGTAATGCAGACGCTCTTTGCGGTTTCGAACCTTTCCCTGGAAGCTGGAGGATACCCGCTGTGCTATCCGATAGGCATCATCCTCACGCTGACATGGCAGCAGAACAAGAAACTGATAACGGTTCAGCCTTGTAAATACGTCCCCGCTTCTTAAAGAGCCTTTAATGGAAATCTCAGCCTTTTGCGCCAAAACATCCAGCCGCTTATCATCGCCATCCGTCTTAATCTCAAAAATGAACAGAAAATATCGGATATTCTCCCGTGCTGCATTTCTCATGGATATTTCATAAATATAGTCAAACGCTGTATTGTCACAGCATAATGCTCCGCTTGGAATCTCCTTGCTCCTATAATAGGTGGTAATTCCTTCTATATTCTTTTTTTCTTCATTATTGCCGATGATACTGGAATACAGCTCTTTCATTTTTTCAGATAGACTGACGGCATATTCACTCACCAGCATTCTTGTAGAGGTTTGATAATATTCGTAGGCAGAAGTATAATCTCCTTCGCTGATCAGTGCCTGTATATAATAGAAATGATTCTCTTCTACTGAAGGCTCCAGAGTAGCAGCCTTTAATGCGATCGTTTTCAATTCCGAATACTGTTCACTGCAAAGATAATATGAACACAGCTTATTCACAACCGTTAAAAATGCGTTGCGGAAATACTCTACCTTCTGAACAAACCACAGCTGATCTGTATCCTTATATAAGCTTCCATCGTACAGGTCAATGATGATTCGCGCACGCACTGCAGTCTTATCATCGTATGTGTCTATTTTTCCAATGGCTTCAAATTCCTTTTCAAACAGGGATGAATCAACGATTGTTTCTACTTCAGGCTGGAAACGATATCCCCCTTTTTCTGTTTGTATCATATCAATATCCTGCAGAGCCGTGATTTCTTTCAACAGCTTTCTCAGCCGAAAGATATTGAACTTCAAAGAGCTCAGTGGATTGTCGCTGTTATCCCAGAACAATTCCATTAAAAAATCCCTGGATACGTTCTTTTGGTCCTGTAGGATCAGAACTTCCAGCAGGCTGAGTGACTGACGGGAAAGATAATCCCTCATATTCAATACTGCATCACCATATTCGATAAGAAAGCCATCAAACAGATGGATATACATTTTGCTGTTGTTCATGAAACTCCTCCTTTATCAGGCATGTTTGAGTCTGCATATAAACCAGAGTATACACATTTATGCACTACAGCAGCTGGCACCCTTTACGAAATCCTGCTTTATGATGCTGCTGCATTTCTTGAACATTGTCCACACTAAGTATACTATATTTTTTTTAAATACTGCACTTGAAACTTAAATTTATGAAAGAAATAAGTTTTTTCCAAATCCTTCTGCTGCGATAATACATGTATGCTTCATGATTGGCGCAGTATCACTGCTATGAAACTACGATGCTTTTAATGACAAGAAAAAGACCCGAGGGTCTTTGCTTTACATCATAGGAGAAAACAGATTCAGAATCGCCCGCATTATACGGATTGGAAGCCGCACCTGATGACATTCCTCCAGCGTTACCTGATGACTTTTCGCCAGAGTCTCCAGATAATCCTTCTTCACATCCATTACCACCTTGCTGCGGTAGAACCATACACCGCACTCATAATGCAGATAGTATGAACGATAATCCATATTGACAGTGCCGACAATCGCCATTTTGTCATCGACGACAAAGCTTTTGCCATGAACGAAGCCCGGTGTGTACTCGTAGATTTTCACACCGCCCTCAATCAAATCCTTATAATTGGAGCGGGTTACGGCAAATACATACCATTTATCCGGTATATGCGGTACAAGGATGCGGACATCAATACCGTTTTTAGCAGCCAGCAGCAATGCTGTTTTCATTTCGTTATCAATCACAAGATAAGGCGTAGTCGCATAGACATAGCGGTTGGCACTGTTGATCATATTGATATGCGTGTATTCCCCGACATTTTCCTCATCCGTTGGAGAATCGCTATACGGCTGAACATAGCCGTCACTATGGATATGCTCAAACTCCTTAAAGTCCGGTTTATAGGAAAACACATCATCCTTTTCCTTTTCATCATAATTCCAGAATTGCAGAAACATCAGTGTCAGATTCCATACTGCCTCACCGCGAATCATGACGCTGCAGTCTTTCCAATGTCCGAAGCGTTCTTTCTTATTTATATATTCATCGGCAAGATTGATTCCCCCGGTCATTCCCACTTTTCCGTCAATTACTAAAATCTTTCGATGATCACGGTTGTTCATCTGCATAGCAAGACGCGGCTTGATCGGATTAAACACCTTTGCCTGAATGCCCAGTCTTTGAAGCGTCTGATAATAATCCTGCGGCAGTGTGGTTATACAGCCGGCATCATCGTACATAACGCGTACTTCAACACCCTTTTTCACTTTATCAATTAAAATATCCAGAATGGTGTCCCACATGACACCCGGTGCGATGATGAAATATTCCATGAAAATGAATTTTTCAGCTTTTTTCAATTCTTCCACCATTGCCCCGAATTTCGCTTCACCAACCGGAAAGTACGTCGTTTCAGTATGGTTATAAATAGGGAAGATGGCATTCTTCCACAGATAATTGGCCTGTTTATGCGCAAGCGGATCTTCCGCCTCCAGTGCTTCCATAATTTCCGTATTCTGCCATGATACTTCCTGATAGTTTTCCAGTGCCTCGCTGTCTCTTTTGCGCAGCTCCTTGGGAACCTTCTGTCCGCCAAACAGCAGATAAATCAGCCCCCCGAAAACAGGAACTGCCATGATCAGCAATACCCAGGTCAGCTTGTAGGTCGGATTGTCATTTTTATTGATAATATAGATACTCATACAGAAACTCAGCGCAATCAGGATGAAATAGATTGCCACGAAATATTCACTGAGCTTAAAGACAATACCGAAGAATACAAACAGCTGTATTAAAATCAATACTGCGACAATTAATATCTTATTATGTAAAAGGGACAGTAGTTTACGAATCATGCAGCTCCCTCCTTTTTTTATTTCTGGTTATGCAGATATTCTTTTACCATAGCTACATTGCCATCGAGTGTTTCCATATCAATATACTTATCCTTACCGGTTCCGGTCCCTGTAACACAGAGACTTCCTGCGTCATCCAGTTCTCCGCAGGATATGACAACCGCCTTTTTAAAATAGGCCATAGCACTCTGTGTACGCATATCCTCATTCAGCTTGATGACATCTATAGCTTTCTTCTTGGGATGATATTTGGCAATTTCATTTGCCAGCTTGCGGTTCTGCGGATTAAATCCGATCTGCACCGTATCGCCCCTTCCAATGCAGTCCAGACAGATCAGCGTTGGATTTTTACCTGCATTTGCAAAATCCTTGGCTGCTGCTTCTGCTCCGATGTATCGCATTTTGTTCTTATCTGTAAACAGGAAGCCCACTTTTTTTCGTTCATCCCTGCTCAAACCCTTTGCAATTTCAACAGCGGCTGCGATGGATGCGGAATTGCGGTTATAGTTATGTGCGTTGTGAAAACCATGCATCATCCAGTACATCAGCATAACCGTTAACAGGAACAGCCCGAAAGATATTAAAGATGCCAGACCTGTTGAAGTGATCAGCGGCTGAAGTCCGTACAGACCTCCGAAAATAAGGGCAAAGAAAACGAATATCGGAACATAGGTTGCCACCATCGTCTTGTTTGCGGTCTTAGTTCCGTCAAAAGGAAAATACAGCACCTTTTTCCAGAACTTTCTTTCCGGTGTATCATAAGGAACGACAACCACCGTCTTGATCTGCTTCATGTTCCCATACAGATAGTTATGTGCGCGTGACAGCAGCTTCTTTCCTTCTATCCTTGTGGATTCATAGCCCAGCGCATGAAATTCCTGATTCAGAACGTCAATAAAGCGTTTCTTCTGTCTGCGGCTAAAGCGCGTGCCATATGTTTTTGTATACTTCTCCAATACTGTTTTATCCATATATATGCCTCCTGAAACTAATATTCTTATTATACTAGAAATAAAAGAAAAATTATAGTAAATACTGGACATACCGTAGAAAAAAAGCATTTACAGCTTTGAATCCCCTTTCATTTCCCCGATTGTGACAAAGCCGCATCACTATGTGATGTTTGATATGCCGTCTCCTGATTTACATCCGCCTCTATTTTTTCGTATTAACATGCACTGCAATAGATGTTCTATTTAAATATGTACAGGTATAGAGAAAAAACTCACGATTGCTCATGAGTTTTCTGCTTTAAATACAAATGTTTTTAGGCTTTACCGCTCTTCTTTCTGCGTCTGATCACAACAGCAGCTCCACCTGCAAGCAGAGTAAGCATACCGGCTGCGGCAGCGGATGTCGTATCTCCTGTATCCGGGTTCGTTGCATCCGGTTTCCCGCTCTCCTTTTTCTCATCCTCCTGCTTCTTATCTTCTTCCAGCTTCATCGGTGAAAGAGCACGATAGGCTTTCTGCAGTGCTTCATATGCTTTCGTAACATCTGCCGCACTGACATGCTCATCCTTCAATACAGCTTCCGCCTGCTGCAGGGCTTTTTCGAAGGCTGTCCAGGAAGCTGCTGTATAGCTTTCTTTCTTAACCGTTTTCAGTATCTTTACCAGATCCTCCAGCTGCTTTTTGTTCACTGTTTCTTTCACAGCTTCAAGAGATGCTACCGCTGTATTCACAGCCTTTACAGCGTTATCAACGTCACTCTGCAATGCATTCTCATCCGCCATGATTTTTTCAGCGGCCTTCACTGCCGCAGTAAGTCGTTTATAGCTTTCCGCTGTATAGCCGTCTGCTTTGATGCTCTTCGCCTGTTTGAGTACGTTCTCCAGCTCTGTTTTATCTGCTTTCTTGATATTCTTCTGAAGCTGTTTCACTGCAATATCAAGCTTTTCAACGGCATTATCAATCTCACTCTGCGTAGCCTCGGCTTTATCCAGTACAGCCTGTGCTTCCTGCAATGCGGCTGTGAATTGTTTCCAGCTGTCCGCAGTATAATCGTTTTCTTTGTAATTCTTCGCAGCCTCGACCGCTTTCATAAGCTCTGCCTTATTGGTCTGTACAGTGACAGTAATCTGCACTGCAAGACCATCCGCTGTCCCTTCCACAAGATAGACGCCCGGCTTAGATGTATCCACAGACCTTGTATTCCAAGTGATCGGCTGAGCAAGCACTGCTCCGTTATCATAGCGGATGTTCACCCGCTGAGGCAGCTTCTTATCCACATCAGCTTCTTTGTATGCCACGCTAATTGGTGCTAATGTTTCTTCTGCTTTCACCGGTTTCGCATCTGTATATGCGATCGTAACATTGTTAAAGACCGTGTCAGATTTGAAGGTCTGAATACCGACAAAGCCCTCTGCCGGAAGATCCGCATGATCTCTGCTTCCGATTTCCAGATCATTCACATAATAGGTTAATTTTCCGGCGCCGTCATAGACAAGCTTCAGATGATATGGTGCCGCACGTTTTGTAGAAGGTACAAGCTTGCTTACTGCCCATTTCTCACCATTCTCATTTTTGAACAGCTTCGCAAGATCACCGTTTGCCGTGCGTTCGATATTGGCACAGAACCAGGATGCAGTCACATTGTTCTTATCCTTAACTCCGAAGGTGATACCGGCGGCAACTCCTGTATCCGAAACAATATCCATATCGGCTTCCAGCGTGAATGCCTGGTCCTTATACACTTTGGCATCCGACATAAAGAAGCTGTCTCCACCGGTATTCCTTCCCATCATACCGTTATCTGTAATACTCCAGAATGCGTTTCCTTTCGGCCATGTGGTTATATTTGTCTGGAAATCCGGTACGAATATCTGCACACTGATTTCCTTTGAAATCCCGCCCACAGTCGCTTTGACCTTGTAGGTTCCTGTTTTATTTCCCTTCAGAACGATGCTTCCGTCCTCTTTCTTGACAAGCGTCAAGCCCTTATGCTCCCATGCAATATCGGAAGTATCGCTGATATTCGGATAAATGTTTGTATCAATTCTAAATTCACTATCAATCTCAGCACGTTGGGGTGCAGAAAGATACAGCTGTGCTTGTTCAGTTTCGGAACCGGATTCGCCCGAATACATTGATTTCATATCATAGATATGCAGCTTATCAATGGTAACATCTCCATCCTCACAGAAAAATTCCATACCGATATTGCTGTTTTCCTGATACATTGCTGTTGAAATGTTAGCTTCTCCGTCATTTCCAAAGGCCTCCACGGCACCCTGATCAATCAGGATGCGCAGCTTCACCTTGTTGCCTGCCATCGGCTTCAGCGTATAGGAGAAGTCTCCGCTGTTCACATGATAACCCGCATTTCTGCCATCTACATACATTTTCTGCGTATCCTGGTTATACTTGAACATCAGTTCTTTTCCATTTCCCTGACGCAGCTTGAATCCAAATTCCTTTGCACTTCCCAGTGTAAATTCACCCTCCAGGTCATAGCGGATACCGGATACTCCCCGCAGGATATTGGTGTCGGAGGAGGATACCCTTTTGTTTTCTGTCTGATACAAAATATGTTTCGTATCCCTTAGCTGTTCCACCTCTTCAACAACATTGGAGGTTACCGTATAATTTCCATCCTTGTCCTGCTTCAGACCATATTCCTGCGGCAGTGACTGCAATCCCTTATATGTCTTGCCGTCAAATTCGATGAAATCCTGCAGCCAGCTGATGCCGATCTGTCGATTTTTACCGGTGCCGTCTTTAAAGAATGTCATGGTTGCGTATTTTCCGAAGCCACCCCATGGATTAGCATTGGAATCAATGTCCATCTTTTCTGATTCTGCACTCCATTTATAAATACCATTCGTATCCTTTTTCATGCTTCCCACGATATAGAAACCGGCGCTGCCATTGTAAATCCATTTTGTTTCCCCGGTTCCGTTCACTTTCGCAGGAATCAGTCCCGGACATTCTGAATGAATCTGATCACCGTTTTTATAGGTCAGATTCTGAGATCTTGTCCAATGAATCAAATCGCTGCTGGTGAATATCTGTGCAGCGCCTCCTGCGGTTACCATATACCATGTCTTGCTATCATCACCGTCAATCTGGAAAACCTTCGGATCACGGAAATCGTTTCCTGAAAGTGTATTGCCTTCATTAGGAAGTACCGGATTTCCGGCATACTTCTGCCATGTCACACCGTGATCTTTACTGGAAGCGATTGCCTGTGCCTGTTTTCCTGTTTTCTCATTATGATATGTGTAGATAGAAACCAGCTTTGATTCTCCTGGTTTATTATCTGTAAATAGACCGGAAGTATTCTCTGTATCCTCTACCGCAGAGCCTGAGAAAATCAGCCCATGCTCATCAATCTGCAAGCCCAGCGGCTGCTGTTCCCAGTTGACGAGGTCCTTGGAACGGACATGTGCCTGTGACTGCTTATAGAAATTATTATTCGGAGAGTACTGGTAGAATAAATGCCAGTAGCCATCTGTGGAATCGTATACCATTCCGTTTGGATCATTCATAAAGTTGATCTGCGGCGTCACATGGAACTGTGCACGATACGGCTGTTCTGCCAGCTCTGCTGTGGAAAGCCATTTATTAACAGCAAAGTTGATATTCCTGCTGAAACCGTCTTTTTCCACCGTTATTTCCATATTCAGAAAGTTCATATCGAAGTCCTCTGCAGTCAGTGCAAAGGTATCCGTTACCTTCTGCTTTTCCTTTGTAACTTTTCCGTTTCGATCCTTTAGGGTGATATAAACATCTCCGTTGGATTGCGGCTTTACGTCTACACGATCCACTCCGGCAGGAATATCCATACCATAGTTCTTCACTTCCGGATCAAATGCCGGTGTGATCGTGACCCCATCTGTCAGAACCTGAAAATCACTTAACTGAGCATCCTCTACAATCGGTAAATCGGAAGCAGCCTTATGATTCAGATTCTGGTACATGATATTGCCTTCCCATGTCAGCAATCCCAGATATCCTTCTCCCTTGTGCCGGCTATCCTTTTCCCGCATAATCCCCTTGCCGTTCGCATACACATAAATATCTTCCCCAACTACGACAACCTTCATGTCATAAGAGCCGTCCGCATTCGGTTCAACATCACTCAAGGGAACCTCAGCAATGCTGGCACCACTCGGAAATTCAAATAATTTGAATATATTATTTTTGTAATCTGCATTCATTACATAACAGCCATCCTTCGGATTTGCAGGATTCTGTACGCGGAACATCAATGCTCCCGCACCATTCTTATCCAGGTTGTTGATGTTTGCAGAGTACTCGAAATTTTCTATCTTCGTATCAGAAATAGCAAAGTTATCTCCGGAACCCTGTGAATGCATTCCGTTATCTGTTATTTTCCAGCTGCCCTGAAGCCCACGCAAATTTTCAAGGGTCGTATGGAACAGACTTTCATCCACTCTCACCGTTCTGTCTGTGAACTGTACATTAGAAAATTCAGCTTCTGTACTGAACGTCAGCAATCCGATATAACCGCCTGCCCAGTCATCCATGTTTCCACTCATGATATTTTCAGTGCCGCCTTCGCTTATCACCTTGTGTGTAAAGTCACCATTTGCCTTTATATCCAGATCCAGATGAACCGTTTTGGATGAGTCATAGCCGTTCAATACCTGCATAGGTTGATAGTTATGATCTCCAGGTACCCGGAACATGCGCATTTTATTTTCGCCTTCATGGTGAATGACATTTGCCGCTCTCCATGCATTGCCCGGCTGACTGCGATCACCAACCCCGACCAGCAGCGCTGCACAGGCAGCGTCCCCGCTCTTGATATTCAAATCAGCGCTATAGTGAAAATCATCCGCAATCTCTTTCATATCCTCACTCATTGCAAAATTATCACTACCCGTATTCCCCATGGCTATTTTGCCATCTGCTGCATGCACATTGCTTCCTGTAAAATTACTAAGTGCTACCGGTGCCGCTTCCTTTACCTCAGGAATCTGTTCATTCGTCTGTGGCATCTTTGTTTCCTGTTTTTCCGGTATCGTTTCAGCCAGTACGTTAAAAGGAATTAAATTCGATACTGCCATGGAACATGACATAAAAGCAGCCAGCATCCTTGTCGTTTTTCTCGTCATACAATCTCTCCTTTTCCTTTTTTCAAACACCGTTTTGATGTTCTATTTAAAGTATATCGAAAGTAAAAATGTCTACACAGTGAATTTTGTAATCACTTACATTGACATTCGTTAAACTGTTTATAGTTAAGCTAAACGTTGAAAATGACTGCATTCAGTACGTAGGCTGCAGCTTTGCACCACTCTGCAAATACCATATTGCCAGCTGCGTACGATCTCTCAGCTGCAGTTTTTCCAATATGATGCTCAAATAATTGCGTATAGTGCCCTCTGTAAATATCATTTTTTCAGCAATTTCACGATTCGACATTCCATACGCAATCGCCCCGATGATATCCCATTCTCTGCCGCTCAGCTTCTCAACACATAAATCCACACGTCTATGCTCCTGATTCTCCTGCTTTACTGTTTTCCCGCAATGAATCATACGAAGCATCTTTGCACCGACATCCGGATTCAGAACACTGCCGCCTTCTACTCTACCGTTGTTTCAATCGAATATTTCAATTCTCTAAGCGATATCCCTTTGAGAATATATCCGCTGGCTCCATAGGCAAGTGCCTTTAATACATACTCATCATCATTGAAGGTTGTTAACATCAACACATGAACATCCGGATACCTCTGCTTTAGAACCCGCGTGCTTTCCACGCCATCCATAACAGGCATACGGATATCCATCAAAATAATATCCGGCTTCTCATTCTCCAACTGCTGCAATACCTCTTCCCCATTGGCAACGATACTAATCACCCGAAGCCCCTCGATAGAATTTAAAATAATTTTCAAACTCTCGCGAATTAACTGCTGATCTTCAGCTATCATGATTTTTATCATATTTTTCCCTCTGCAATGTCTCTAATAGTATACATTCTTGTATAGTTAGTTTCTACGAAAAAAATGATGTGTTATTGGCTGATCAGCACAAAAAAACAGCAAAAATCTGCTGTTTGCGTCGTATTTCATAAAGTATAATTAAATGAATACTTCCCCTGTGACAAGAGGATCACACCCAGCTGCTTTCTGCTGCCTGCGAAAATTTCTGAGGCCTGTATTATTCTGCTTGTAAGCAGTGTCATACCGTTTCTACCCTTATAAAACAGTCATCTGCCGCGGAATCCTCCTTTCCTTTGACAACACTTAACGGCTCTTTATCATGCATTACTGTGCTTAACACCTATATTCTAATGCGGCAAAAAACGAACGTCAACTAACATTTGTAATCGTTTACAATATGTAAAAGCAGCTATATGCGAATTATCATAAAACCATCACAGCATTTCAATTCCCTTCCTGTATATAAAAACATCCGGCTGGGTAGACCGGATGCATCTCATCATATTATAAGGTTATTTCTATCACGTTTTCGAAAGGGTTATTATATGCACGGACATAAACGAGCGGTTTCCCGCTCATACTGCTGATAACCGACTCCACACGAATGATGGGAGTGTTCATTTTGATTTTCAGCAGATTCGCAAACTGCACCGGAACCAGCATGGGGATAAACTTCTGTGTAACACGTCCGTTTTTTACATAGTCGTTCATATCCAGCAGATTTTTCAGGTTCTTCATATCTGCATCCGATATCTGGTTTCGAATAAAGAAAATTTCCTCTACGCTCGTCGGCTTTGCATTGACGGTATTCAGCCTGACGACGCTCAGCACTTGGTCATCCTGATCAATTTCCAGTATCGGTGCGATATCCGCAGCATCTTTTACATTAAAATACATGACGATGAACTCGCTGATTTCTTCCTGCAGCATTTCCGCAGCTGTATTCCTTTTCAGCAGCTTACGGTCAGCGACAAAGGTTCCCTTGTTTTTATCGCGGTAGAGGAAACCTTCCTCAACAAGCTCATCTATTGCTTTACGAACAGTCATACGGCTCGCATCGAAGCGAACCGCCATATCACGTTCTGAATCAATCGGTGAATTGGCAGCCTTATCTTCAATTTCCTGCATTATTAGGTCTTTGATTTTTCGATAGATAGGAGTTGCCATAGTTTCACCTCTTTCCTGATTCTAGCGCATGAAGCCAAAGGATTTCCATGGTTTGATGTAATCCAGCAGCATGGTCTCATCTTCCGGAATATGACCGATGACATTCTTTCTGCCGTCATTCGGCATATCCTTCAATACAATATGCAATTCTCCTTTATAGCGTGAATATTCATCATTTACAATGACAACATCTCCACGTTTTAAATCACGGGTATTCTTCGGCGGCACACTTTCCTTTGCGTAGGTAACGCGCGGCATGGTGCTTCTCGCCATATACTCGCTCATATCTCCACGGACAAAATGCGGGTGTTCGTAGAGTATTTTTTCTTCTGTCGGGTGAAGATCCGCTTCAAAATCAATCTTAAAGGTAAGCTTACCAGGATCAATTTTTGAAAGCGTAGAGAGTTCTTCCTCACTCGCATAAGCATTTGCGATGATGACATCATCCACCACTCTTGTAGCAAACAGATGTCTGGCCTGCACATCAATCGGCAGGTCGCGGTGTATTTCCAAAGTGCACAAGCCTTCGTTTACCGGCCAAGGGCCATAGGTTCCCTCTTCCTGAGAGGATACGAAGGCTGCCACTTTAATATTCAGATTCTTGATATCCTGGCTGCATTTTTCAAAATGCTCATAGCTGATTCCGCTGTATCGCTGCGGATAAAAGTTATGACAGGTAATAATATTATCCAGCTTCGGATAATGGCTCATGATGTTGTCCAGATATTTCGTACCCAGACTTGCGTTAATTTCAATTTTCAGATTTTGCGGGTTATACGTCATTAAGGCTTCCTTTAAGGAGTCAAAGCCTTCATCCAGACGGATGCCGTCGGCATGCATCTCGGCGAAGAATGACAGATCGTCATAGGAAACATGCAGTTTCTCAAATACAAATGGCGCAACATCCAGTATGACTTCCATTCCATAGGAATGTGCGTGGTCGATCAGTTCCCTAAATTCCGCAAGGATTTCCTCACGTTCTTTCTCAACACTTAGCAGACAGGTGAAGATTCTTTTGAATCCGTATTTTGCAGCAAGTGTTACATATGCTTTATCTTTCTCCAGAGTTGAATGCTCCGGATAAAGAGAAATTCCTAATCTAGCCATGATTAGCTCCTCCTTTGACAAGCAGCCAATACTATTACGATTCGGTTGCTTCTGACTTCTCTTTCTCTTCGTTCTGAATGTAGCTTTCCATGTTACGCAGCAGCTTCACTGCCTTCTTTTTCGCACCGCGGTTGTAGAAAAAGGACATGATTTTAAAATTCACGCTCTTTGCTCCGCTGGCTCCGGTAAAGTCTTCCATATACGTTACACCGATATGATCTTCATCCAGCTGTTCAACTTCATAGGAAATCGTGTTGATACCCTGACTGCTTTCAAATTTCGCCTTGTAAATTCTCGGAGCTTCAAAATCCGTAATCGTCACTTTGACTTTTCCTTCACGCTTCATTTTGTTTTTCATATCCTTCGTGTAGGAATACCCCTTGTGAATCTGCTTTGGACGAACATTCTTGCCCGTTGATGCTGTGACATCATATGCGACAGACTCAGCGATTTTCTCAAAGAATACCTCCGCATTCACATACAATTTTTCTTCTACTTTGATCATGTGCTTCTCCTTTTTATTTCTTTTTTACGTTCTTTTTGTCCTTGTAAACCATAAAGGCTCCAAGACATACAACAGTGACACCACAAATACAATACAATATTTTTTGTGAAAAGTCATTATAAGTTTGAGAATACATCATGATGATGCAGCCGATTGTTACAGCAAATAAGCCCCAGCGTGTCATAAATATCACCTTTTTCCTATGTTTTCGCTCTTTTTACTTTGTTGTTACCTGAAAGTACATAACGCTTCCGATTGGTGTAGCCTTGATGGTTTTCTTGGCAATGGCACATGCCTTGTCCAGATCCTCGGTGTTTACGTTAAATGCAAGCTTGATTCCCGTTTTTCCCTCATATTTGAAGCTGACGCCTTCCTCCGTCGTCTTCTCCAGCAGATCAATAATAAATTCCTGATTTAATCCGCAGCTGATGTATATCATTCTGTTCACCTCTAGTTTCCCTTATTTTTAATTACTTTTTGATTTCCTTATATAAATCCATAAATTCCTGAGACAGGATTTTGAATGCTTCCGCACTCATCAGCTGATCTTCAGCGTGTGTCAGCAGCAGCGTCATCTGTGTCGCTTCTCCCCCTGCTTCCTGCTGAATCAGCTTTGCATGTGAATGATGCCCTTCCGTAAAGGATTCATCTCCTTGTTTAATAAGCTCCTGTGCCTGTTCAAAATTACCGACTTTTGCTTCCTGAATAGCTTCAATATATAATGAACGCGCCATTCCCACGCTTGAGATAATTTCAAAACAGATCAGTTCTAAACCTTCCATATTGTCCTCCTTATAGTAAGTAAGGGAAGAGTAAATATCCTCTTCCCTTTCTATTTACTTTTTCTGCTATAGTTTTTATTCTTCTACGTTGTTCATTCTGTTTGCAACGATAACAAACGGAATCCAGCAGAGCACTGCTACAACCAGGTTGATTGCGGCGATAACTCCGGCCATCAGACTACCACCTGTTGCCAGGATTGCATAGATTACTGGTGGAACTACCCAAGGCACTGTGATGAATACCGGTGGGATCAGTCCGGAAGCTGTTGCAAGATAAGCGATTGTTGCCAGAATAACCGGTGTAATCAGCCAAGGAATAAAGTAGATAGGGTTTAATACGATTGGCAGACCGAAGATAACCGGTTCGTTGATGTTGAAGCAGCCCATTGGCAGACTCAGTTTTGCTACTGCTCTTGCATCGTCTCTCTTGGAGAAGATCATGATGGCAATCAGCAGTGCAATGGTACATCCGGAGCCACCCATCCATACAAAGGCATCGAAGGAACCACGTGTCCATACGAACATTTGGTCAACAACATCATTCAGTGATTTTCCTGCAGCCATAGCAGTATTGTAGATGTTTGTATTGTCGTTCAGCAATGGAATATATCCACCGTCCAGAATTGGAGCCAGTACGTTTGGTCCGTGCAGACCGAAGAACCAGAATACCTGTACAGCAAATACAAGAATGATGATAGCGCCAAGACCCTGTGACAGGTTCTGGAATGGAATCTGCAGATACTGGTTGATCAGCTCAGGCAGACCGTTTCCTAAGAATTCTGTACATAAGAACTGAATGATACCTGCAGTGTAGATAGCGATGGTACCCGGAATAATTGCAGCGAATGCTTTGGATACTGCTGGCGGTACCTGCTCAGGCAGCTTGATGGTAACTTTCTTAATCATCAGTTTCGCATAAATGATAACAGAAACCAGACCGATAATCAATGCAGAGAACAGACCACCGGAGTTTGTCCAAGCATATGGCAGGAAGCCCCAGCCGGTAGCATTATTCAGTAATATAGCATCTTTCGTGTCATTCAACGCAACATCCAGTCCTGCACTTTTCAATGTGTTCAGTGCATCAACTGCAACATCAGGAAGCTGATAGTTGAAGGTAGCGCTCTGTGCTAAGATCGTAACGAAGGAAGCCAGTGCAACAAGACCTCCAGCAAGCGGGTTCACATCATAGGCCTTAGCCAGATGGTAACCGAAGGAAAATGCAAATGCAATGGCCAGCATTGCCAGTGTTCCCCACCATACATTTCCGTTGATTCCAATCAGCCACTGGAATGTTTCTGCGATATGCCAGTCCGGCAGATAATTGTTTGGCAGATCACGGAAGAATACGTTTAATAATGTAGCGACAGCACCTGCCATGGTAATTGGCATGATACCGATGAATCCATCACGAATCGCTACCAGATGTTTCTGAGAACCGATTTTCGCCGCAATCGGCACAAAATGTTTCTCCATCCACGCTGTGAATTTTTCCATTTTTCTTTCTCCTCCTAAAAATGAATTATTTTACACTGTCCGGTAAAAGGAGCCACCTGTTACCGATAGTGACAATGCCATTGTGAGGGATTTTACATCCCAAGAAGCTTTAACGCCTGTTCCAGAACCTTCGCTCCGTTCATGGTGCCGTATGCCTGCATGTCGATGACTGCAACCGGTTTTCCTCCTGCAATCGCCTTCATTTTGGATTCCAGGAAACGAACCTGAGGTCCCAGAAGCATAACGTCCATTTTTTCTACATTGTTGACAGCATCCGCATCACCGACAGCCCATATTTCTGCTTCGATTTTTTTCTCTTCCGCTGCTTCCTGCATTTTCTTAACCATCATACTGGTTGACATTCCTGCAGAGCATACAAGTAAGATATTTGTCATGAGTTTTACCCCTTTCTAGTGGTCTATACCACTTGGTACACCCATATGATACAACACCCCTTTAAATAATGCAAGCGTTTTCTTTCTAAATTTCTAAAATTTTCTTGCCAGATACCTCTACATTTTTCGAGCATATGAAAATAACCCTTTATTTATCGCATTATTCTAACATCATTATCGTTTTAGTTATTTTAAAATGATGTTGCAGATTTGTGATAATTTCTTTTGAAAAAGCTTTTTCCGATGGTTTATACCATAGTCCAAGTGGTCTAAACCATGGCATCATATAGGTGTACCATATAGCACAAGCAGATGTTTGAAAACAATATCTTTCCGTATGCTTTAACTGCTGAATATGTCGCTGTGCAAAATCCGTAAAACAATAAAGAAAGCAGTATTTCTGATTTAAAATCATACCTTTCCGTTGTCTGCAGTATCTTTTAATCTGCTGTCATTCATCCATACTGCAGATTCCCTTATCCCATTTTCAAATATGGGTTTTATCTGTCACTTTTTCTTTACATAAGAATGCCTTCTCTCAAACTGCACTCCTCTACCAGACATAAACACAGCAAACATTTTATAAATACGCAAAAGACACAAGATCACCTGCCTGATAATCTTGTGCCTGATTGCTTGCCGCGGAAGTGCCGTACATAAGGGCTTGGGCTTGATCTGCTGCTTAAATATACAGATCAGGACTCATCTTCATTCAAATCAAACAGAACCTTTGTATAGTCCTTTACAAAATAACGAAAATTCGTTCTTCCTTTTCTGATGATCGCATGGCCCTCTGCTTCCAGCTTTTCTTTCTGAGCTTCCACCCCGCCCGGGTATTTCGCATTCAGCTCGCCATTTGCTTTTAAGGTTCTCCAATAGGGCGTCTCATCCTTTGATCGCTGATAGCTCGCCCAGGCCGCAATGGATACAAAAATACCTGCGGTAATCGGTTCTGTAAAATCCGCATGATTCACCTTTGCAAAATACTCGCGCAAATCGCCCACGGTAATCACTTTTCCATATGGAACCTTTCTCATTCTCTCATCATAGTCAATCGGCGGTGCGAAGTACATGTTGCTGCTACCGTATTTTTCAATGCTTTTAAAATCTGTTATTATTTTATACTTCGGCATATCCTTGCTGTCGTGCAGCATAGCATTGAAATCCTTCCTGTCTTCATTTGCCATCATTGCCACCTCCTATCGTAAGCGAAGTATGGTTTTGTAATATATGCAATGAGACTGTTTAAGAAAAGTTTGCATACTGTGATTTTTATCCTCAGCGCCTACATAAGAAATCACATTTAAATTGGTATTTATTCTGCATCCGGCCTTACCACAGGAATTATAATTCTTATAAGGAAACACCTTGAGGTACAGTCTCCATATGAATATGTGGTTTATCCTGCTTCCAGTATTCCTTCAGCCCCTAGCCCAAGAAAACTTTTCTGATGTACAGTCATCCAGTTAATGACGATGTGTTTATACTGGCTTCGCTTTTTTCCTTACCATTATCATGAGAAAAACGCTTCTGTTCTGCGTAATGTGTTCTCACCGAAGGTTATGTGAAGCCATACAGTTTTCATGTTGCTATTCAATCATGATTGGGATCTGTTCTCCAGAGCGTATCAAAACAGAGTCGGCTTGCTTTTTCGCACTCTTCAAACGTCTTTCCATTCTGTGAGAACAGGAACTTCTATAAACGTATACTCATAGTTTTTCATCCTTCACTTCTTTTTCTTTCCCCTTTTTTATACATTTGACATATTCCGCAACCATAAACACATTATTCAAATCTTTTTCATCAAGTCCCCGAAATGCAAACAGATCATCATATATCTGTTCTGAACCCTCCACACAGAAATATCCGCTTACCAGATCAATTCCGATAAATACCTTTTGTTCATCTGTATGATATGTAATCGGACACGGCTGCATATTATCCGGCAGTTTTTCTTTAAACACTCGATTGCACATGATATTCTCAATCACTACGTTGTCCGCTTCTTTTGTTTGAATAGGATGCACCTCATATTTGTCTCTTACATACGCATCTAGTTCTTTTCCTGTTTTTCTATTGGGATACAGGAAACCTCTATGTTCATCATATAGTTTTTTCCATTCTTCCACCATGTCAGCTGCAGCTTCCTGTGTCAGCATTTTGATCACCTCCGCTTTACATGTATGTCTTATAACGCCTAAGATATAATACCGATTATCAAATTCTAGCCGTCAACGTATACGCCCTTGTTCTGCCTCATGATACCATCCTTTCAAAGCTGCGTCAATTTTTTATGCGTACAGCAATCTATGTATGCACATACTATGTTACTATTCACCAATCTATATTGTTGAAAATAGCTTAGCTAAGAGTGAAAAGACTATTATCGTATTGCAGTAATCTTATAAATAACGGGATGCACCTCAATTTGCCCCCTTATTGATTTCTTATTCCATGCTGAACAGTAACCTTACTATCTGCTTTTTCTGTTAATAAAAAGATACAGCCATCACATAATGCAATGCATTGTATCTTTTGTAGATGCTTATTCTTCTATAGCTTCGCACATCTGATCCGCCATCGTCTTTAGAATGATACAGCAGCTTGTCGCTCCCGCATCCAGATAGCCTCGACTTCGCTCTCCAAGTCTTGCCGCTCTTCCGATCTTCGCCACAAGCTCCTTCGTATGCTCCTTCCCTGCCTCGGCTCCCTTTTGCAATGCACGCAGACACGCTGCATAGCTTCTGCCTTCCTGTAGCGCCTGCTCATATGCCCTTGTCGCCGGTGCGAGTGTATCAATCAGCGTTTTATCGCCTTCCTTTGCCCCTGCAAGCTCCTGCAGCCCCTGCAATGCATCCTGCAGGGCTTTCAAGAATACTTCCTTTGTGATCCTTTCTTCCTTCCTGCTTGCCTTCGCCAGCTTCGAAAACATCGTTCCGTAGATCGGCCCCATGCTTCCTCCGATGTCCATCACCAGCGTCCGTGAGATCGTCTTCATACTCTCGGAAAAGCTCATATCCTCACGCAGCCGCTCCTTCGCCATCAGAAACCCCTTGTTCATATTGACACCGTGATCGCCGTCTCCGATCGCCCCGTCGATCTCACTCAGATATGCAGCGTTCTCATGAATCGCATCACATACTGCCTGAGCTATCTTCGCATTACACTCATTTCTGATATAGTCCATCACGGCCTCCTCACCTGGGTCAGTCCCACACATTCACAATCCATATCCAGACATTCCTTCAGTTCCTCATCCAGCTTCATCATCGTCAGTGTCACTCCATTCATTTCCAGTGATGTGAAATAGTTTCCTACATAGGAGCGGTATACACGGATACCAGCCACTCGTAACAGCTTCTCCACCTCATCGTAGAAGATGTACTGTTCCATGACCGGCGTCGCTCCCAGTCCGCTCACCAGAACTGCGACCTCATCCCCGCTCACAAACGGTGCATCGCGGATGACCATGTCCACCATCTCCTGCGCCATCTGCTCTGCCGTTCCCAGGCGCTCCACACGTACCCCCGGCTCGCCATGATGTCCGATACCGAACTCCATCGTCCCCGGCTCGATTTGGAAATTCGGCTTTCCGTTTGCGGGGATCGTACACGGCCCCAGACCGACGCCGACACTTCTTGTATTGTCGATCGCCTTTTGTGCCGCATGGATGACCGCGTCCAGATCCGCTCCCTGTGCCGCCTTTGCGCCGCCGATTTTCCATAGGAAGATTTCTCCGGCAACGCCTCTGCGCTTGGCGATGTCCTCCTTTGGCGCACTCGCCACATCGTCATTTGCCACGACGGTCCTCACCTCGATGTCATCATCCTCCGCAAGCTCCATCGCCATCTTCACATTCATATTATCTCCGGCATAATTGCCATACAGCACCGCAACTCCCATGCCCTGATCCACGGCACGGATAGCGCCATAGAAGCTTTTCGCGGTCGGTGAGGAAAAGATTTCCCCTACAGCGACGGCATCTACCATGTGTTCACCGCAGTAGCCGATGAAGGCCGGCTTGTGTCCGCTGCCTCCTCCGGTTACGATTCCCACCTTTTTCTGTTTATTGAAGGAATTGCTGATGATGACTCTTGGATTCTCTTCCTCCACATGGATGATATCCCGATGACATTTCGCAAACCCCTTGAGCATATCCTCTACGACCATGTTGGGATCATTGATGATTCTCTGCATTCTGCTGCACCTCCTTATCCTCTGTATTCCTGTTCGATCTCCATGATGCGTGCCACCTTTTCCGCACTGGCACCACCCGCAAAATCACATTCCAGCCAGCGCTCCGCCAGCAGCTTTGCATATTGGGGCGCAATGACTCTGGCTCCCATGCACAGCACCTGACAGTGATTGGATTTGATACTGCGCTCCACGGAGAACAGATCATGTCCGACTGCTGCACGGATGCCGGGAATCTTATTGGCGGTGATCGCCATACCGATGCCGGTCCCGCATAGCAGGATACCACGCTCACAGCTTCCATCCGTTATGCACGCACACAGCTTTTGTGCGGTATCCGGATACAGGGACGGCTCTTCATTATAGACCCCGATATCCTTCACCTCATGCCCCAGCTGTATGATATATTCCTTCATTGTTTCCTTCAGGCGGTATGCCGCCTCATCACATCCGATGACCAGTTTCATAAGTACTCCTTTCCAGCTCCTGCTGATCCTGTGCAGGGCTGCTGAATCCATCCTCTGTATCTCATTCGCTTGAAAATCACGGTTTCCCCGGCATCTGTAGAAATGATAAGGAAAGAAAAGCCGCAGCATATGCACACGGCTTTCCCTGCCAGCTACAGCTTCGTGATTGCGAAAACCGTTTTTACCGGATGATTTTCAAAATTCACCAGCTGATACTTCACTCCTGCCGGGATAAAGAACGTATCTTCCGGCTCCAGCACGAAGCTTTCCTCCAGATCGACCAGATTGACCGTTACCGGACCGTCTACACAATACAGTGCTGCGTCCCCCTCGTGAGTATCCGGATCAGAGCATCGCGGTCCATAGCCGCCTGCCGGCAGTATGAACTCTCCGAAGTGACCGTAATCATTGCTGGTGATGAAACGCATCAGCATCGGATGCTTGGTTCCATGCACATTGTTCAGCTTTTCAAAATCTCGGACCGCATAGACCGCACCGGTTTCTCTTGCTTCCTTGGGATCGATGGGCCACGCACCGATATCATCCGTACAGCCCTGACGGGAGATATCCTGAATCTTTCCACGCATATCCGGAAGCGTATCGTTGTTTGGTCCTTTATAGAACTTCGTTTCCTCATCGCTTGGGATCACTGCAGGCGGAATGGATTCACTCCATGCCTTCGGTGTGATGAAATACAGGATTCTTGCCTTCTGATCGGAGAAATTGTGACAGCAATGCCATGCCCCCTCCGGCATGAACAGCCCCTCTCCTGTTTCCAGATAAGCGAACTGTCCGTTACCGCTTCGCTGAACGACCGGGCCGTTCAGGATGTAATAGGATTCATCACCCGGATGAATATCGAGCGGTGCAAAGACGCCGCCCGGACCCAGCTCATAGATACCGAGCATGAAGGTATCCGTGGTAATCATGGTGAAGGTGTTATCGGAAGTAAATGCATTGTTGGGCGGATACAGCGCTGTGGAATACTCGCTTTTGCGAATCAGCGTCGTTTTTTTATCCTCTAATTTAAAGGGGAAATTCCCCATGATATCAAATAGTTTTGCCATAGTCCTGTGTCCTTTCCTATTCTTCAGCTTCTACTGCAGGCTTCCGCAGCAGGATCAGTAAAGCTGCACTGACTGCGCCGGCAATCAGAAGTGCTGCAATAAACAGAAGTGCGTTATTCAATGCGAACAGTACAAACAAGCCGCCATGCGGTGCACGCATGGTCAATCCGAATACATAGGATAATGCACAGCCTACTGCGGAGCCTGCCATCAGAGAAGGAATTACCGTCAGTGGATTTGCGGCCGCAAACGGAATGGCGAATTCGGTGATCATACTGAATGCTCCGGCAAACAGACCGGGTACCGCTGCACGTTCCTCCTTTGTAAATTTGTTTTTGACCAGTGCCGCAACCGCGATTGCCAGCGGAGGTGCCATACTGCCGATAAAGTTCGCTGCCATCGGCATGTAGTTTCCGGCATCCATAGCAGCAAGCGCGAAGGCATAGGCAACCTTATTGCAGGGACCACCCATATCAAAGGCAAGCATACAGCCCTGGATGATACCCAGCAGGACAAGATTTCCGGTTCCCAGAGAGTTCAGCATATCGGTTAAAGCCGTTGTTAATGCAGATAGCGGTGTACCAATAACGTATACCATGATCAAACCGATTGCCCCTACCCCGATGATTGGAATAATCAGTGTTGGCAGCAGTGATTTCAATGCCATCGGCAGATTAATTTTCTTTAACAGATTCACAAGGTAACCGGCAATGATACCTGCAATCAGGGCACCAAGGAAGCCGGACCCCTGCATATCCGCAAGTGCACCGCCGACCATACCGACAGCAATACCGGGCTTATCCGCAATGGAATAGGCGACATAGGCACCCAGAACCGGCACCATTAAGGCAAATGCCTTTTTTCCTAACCAGAAAATGGTTGAAGCGAAGTTCCCATATTCTTCCACGGAATTGGGAATGTCATAACCACCAATGGCGAAGCCCAGAGCAATCAGTATTCCTCCGGCGATAACGAATGGCAGCATATAGCTAACACCTGTCAACAGTGCCCCTTTTATTTCACTAAGTTTTTCTTTCATGACTTTTTTCGTCCTCCTAAATAACATACTGTATGAATTATTTCAGTGTTTCGAAAATGATATCCGGCTTCTGAATCACCTGATGCGGTGTATGTCTGACAATCTTATCCTTATAAGCGTCAAAGCGTTCTGCCTTACTGATTCCCACGTCATTGGCAAAAACGATCAGGTCTGCCGTCTTGATATCCTTTTCCGAGAGCTTGTTTTCAATCCCTAAAGCTCCCTGCATCTCCACCTTGCACGCATACCCCTTCTTTTTGCATTCCTTTTTAATAGCCTCTGCGGCCATATACGTATGAGCGATGCCTGTTGCACAGGATGTAATTGCAACAATTTTCATAAAATTCACCTTCCTTTCCGTTCCCATTGTGTTCCTTACGCACAATTCGATTGCAGGGTATTGATAGCCTGAATGATTTCTTCATAGCTTTGTGCATGCTCCAGTACTTCGATAAATTCTTCATGCGTCAACAGCCCGGCCAGTGTGGCAAGCACCCGCAGATACTGATCTGAGCTTTGATTAGCGGCAATCGCCAGCATGAAGACATAGCGTACATCGCCCTCCTCATCATGGGAGCAGTAGCGGAATGTCTGCTTGCAGCGGCAGAAGCCTATCCCCGGTTTTACTACAGCATCGCATTTGCCATGCGGCAGTGCAATCATGTTTCCCATATAGGTGGAACCCAGGGTTTCCCTTTCCTCCAGCGCTTTGATATATTGCTTTGCATCTGTCACGATACCGGCTGCCTCGAATTTTGCGGCCAGTGTTTCAAACATGGTTTCCTTATCCGTAAACGGCTCGACATCCAGCAGAACGGTATCCCTGATCAAAACCTTCGATAAATTTACTTCGTTCATAACGATTCCTCACCCCCGGTGCTACTTTCCGTTTTTGAATACAGTCAGTACTCCCTTTGCATATTCTTTCATAAAGCGGTAGCTTTCCTCTTCCACCTCATGCCAGAAGGCTTTTCCATCCCGTTCGTTCAGGTATTCCCGGATATGCCTGCTTGCGGCTGTTGCCATGTAGCTGTAATAGTTGACCTTGGAACAGCCTGCTGTGATCGCTGCACGTACCTGTTCTTCGTCCACTCCGCTGCCTCCATGCATGACCACGCGCGTTTCCTTCGGCATTGCAGCTCGGATTGCCTTCACTCTCTCGATATCCAGTAGCGGCGGCTCCGCATAGATGCCATGCGCTGTTCCAAAGCACACCGCCAGTGCATCCACACCGGTTTCTCTCGCAAATTCCGCTGCCTGTGCCGGATCAGTAAACGTCTTTTTAATACTTTCATGTGTCCAGCCCATGCTTCCTCCATGAGAATCTTCTTCCGTGCTAGTCATAATACCCAACTCAGCTTCCACTGTGATGTTTAAATCGTGAGCAATTTTCGTAAATTCCTTCAGCTTTGCCATGTTTTCTTCAAACGGCAGCGCACTCAGATCATACATGATGCTGGAAAAGCCACAGCGGATCGCACGCATGACGAAGCTGTAATCACTGCCATGATCCAGATGCACACATACCGGCACCTTTGCCTGCTTTGCATACTCCACCATCTTTGGACCAATGCTTTCAATGGGAATCAGTGGATCATGTACCTGCGCATGGTCGATAATGATCGGCACATTCAGCTCCTCAGCCGCATCCACAACCGCACGCAGTGTTTCCATATTCGGTGTGTTGATACAGCCGATGGCATACCCCTTTTCTTCTGCTTCCTTCAAGATTTCTTTCATGTTCACTAACATTTTCTATATATCCTCCTTAATATGTCTGCTGTTTATACGCCCAGCCCGGCGGCAATACGCTTTAAATTGGCTAATCCCTGTACAGCCAGCTCTTCTCCGGTATCCGCAAATTTACGCCAGATGGCACAGTTCGCATTCAGCTCTTCAAAGCTTGGATCAAAGGATTCGATGACACACGGTCCCTCATATCCGATTTCATGCAGCGCTGTGAAGAATTCTTCCCACGGCACCAGGCCCGTCCCCGGGATACCGCGGTTGTTTTCACATACATGCACATAGCCCAGATAGTCCTTTCCACAGGTGAGAACCGCCTCCCTATAGCTGGTTTCTTCCCGTATCATGTGGAAGCAGTCCAGATGCACCGCCATGTTTCCGGTTCCTACCGCCTTGCAATAGCGTACACCCTCCTCTGCAGTATTGATGAAGTGGGTTTCAAAGCGGTTCACCGGCTCCACGCATATTCGCAGCTGCGGATGTGTTTCCTTCGCATACCGGGCAGCTTCACGCATCGCTTCCACAGAATGGTTCCATTCCTCATCCGTCTTCGGTTTCCCGCTCAGACAGCCCCAGCCGGCATAATTCACACCGCCGAGGATGGTACTGCCTAGTTCTTTGTTGATATCCACCAGTCTTTTGAGAGCCTCCACTCCGTTTTTACGGATTGCCTCATCCGGAGAAATCAAATTCGTCTTTGCGTCCAGAGTCGTTGTTGTGACAACCTCCAGCTTCGTCTTTGCCAGCTCTGCCTTTACCAAAGCAGTAGGAAAGGTTTCCGGATGGGCAATGGCGATATCGATGGTAGAAAAGCCCAGCTCCTCCGCCTTGGTGATGACCCACAAATCCTTCTCTGAAAACACTTCACTCCAGATAAAGGTATCTACTCCAAATCTCATCGTATTCCTCACTTTCTATGCGGTGATTCCACTCTGCTGCAGAATCTCCCAGATTTCCATTTCATCCCTTGCATTCTTCAAGGCCTTGATATTTGATCGATCATCAATGAATGCATAGAATTGCTGGAAAAAGTTATATACTTCGGACTGCGTATTGAAATCAATGGCCATTAAAAATACAATCTCAATACGATCCTCGTATGTCCAGTTCATCGGACGCTTTAAACGCATGACAACAATGCCGCTTTTTTTCACATATGTCTTATAGCCATGCGGTACTGCAATACTGTTTCCAATAGAAGTCGGTGTTGTCTTCTCCCGCTCCCATATCTTCTTCTCAAAACCTTTTTTCACATATCCTTTTTCATAGAGCAGCTGACAGCCTCTGGATATGACATCCTCCTTTCGCTTGGCATTCACATCACACAGAATCAGCTTCGGATCAAACAGCTGGAAGGCTTCATCCCGATCCGCTACTTCCACATTCTGCTTCTCTGTAATTGCCCGGCTTATCTTTTCAAGATCGTCATCGCTGATTTCGCGACTGACAAGCAGGACATTTTTCTTCAGCTCCAGCGGTACGGTCGTAATAATCAATTCAAATTTAGTAATGGAGCTTTCCTTTATATCCTCATAATGCAGAATCTTGCTGATGGCCAGATTTTCCACATTGCGCATTATTTTATTCGCCTGATACTTGGATGTATGGAAATCGGCTGCCGAGATAAACACGGCATTGACCGGATGATCCGATTCATCGATTGCATTGTTGATCAGCATGACGATATAGGCGATATCATCATCCGTGAAGCTGATTTTCAGGCAGGATTCCACTTCCTCGATCGTTGTCAGCGTAATACCGTACAGGCTGGGAAAACGATGCTTGATATCCTGACGGAAATCGTACCGTTTGGATATGGCGAAGGTCTCCTGCGCCTTCTTTTTCTGGATAAAGAGACTCACATCATGGACAAGTCCCTCACTGATCACAAAGCGCTTGTTGGCGACGATTGCTTTGAGATGCTCCAGAAACTCCCTGGTAATCGCATCAAAGTATTCCATATTGATTTCATCATCCAGTCCATGGTTGCTGAAGACGATGAACTGAGCCGCCATGCATCGGATTTCCAGTCCCAGATAGGCCTGCAGACCGTGAATTGCCGTATCAAACAGATTCTTAGCGGCAGTGTATTGATCGTTATTGACATTCAGCTTGTTCATGATATTCTTTTCCACAATAACATTGCCCTTGCGAACTCTGCGCAGCGTCACGGCAACATATTCCATAAGCTGCCAGTAGTCTGTATCCGTGAATGTCATTTCCAGATCATCCTCCACATCCTTTAACAGCTCCTGCAGATACAGGATATCGAAGTCGTCATACATTTCCAGAAAGTAGTTATAGAATTTTTCTGAAATACGGTAATCCATTCCCTCCGGCACCTGTTCACTGCCATAGATTTCATTCATGAACTCCTTATTATTCTCCAGAATCGCCTGTCGGATATTAAACTCTCCACCCGCCACACCGATTCCCATATTGCGCTTCTTCACAATTTTTAAATCAAATTTTAACAGCCACTGCTCCAGCACCTCCAAATCCTTTGTAATAACGTTGCGTGCCACATTCAGTTCCTCGGCAAACAGCTGTATCGTATAGCTGGAATTGTATTCAAACAAGACATCCAGTATATATTTTTTACGGTAATTATAGGATGAGGAATGATCACTGTTCTCCTGTAGCAGCTGTAAAACAGCTTTTCGCTGATGATCATCCGCAGATAACCAGACACCCTTACCGGGGATGGAATTCAATAGGACACCTGCCTTCTGCAGTGTCTTCTTTACATAATCCAGATTGTGCTTGATGCTGCTTCTCGAAACACCGATTTCATTCGCAATCACGGACGTGGTGATCGGTTCTTTTTGTTCCAGCAGCAGGCGTATGGTTTTTTCTGTCATCCGGTCAATCACGAACGATTCCTCCCTTCGTTGTATGCGGTTTCTTTTGCACCTTTATCTTACCGTAAACGATTCAGAATTGCTATGCTTCATAAATTCGCTTTGTGCACCATCTTGGTGCAAATTGAAAGCGTTATCAGCATTTGCACCATACTTGGTTCTTTTTGAAAAATATGCAAAAAACACTTGTTTTCCCGGGATTATTCAATTTCATAAAAAAACACAGCTGTTGGATAACAGCTGCAGCTTTACTAATGTCCGCTTAACTGAAGCAGAAAAACGGACAATCTTGAAATGAAAACCTATAGATAAGGCCTTCCCTGTTGCCATTTCGTAGGTTTTCACTTTCGCAAAGGTTTTATGAAATGTCGTTTTACTTACTATCGATAAATTTAACCAGAAAAATCTTATTGCATAGGACGAAGACTTTGTTATGTAGGATGCACAAAGACAATGATAGTATCCTTACGTATTTGGCTTTATCAATTCCTTAACCGCTTTGGGAAGCATTCCATACAAACGCTTGCCTGTGTGGTTTTCTAAATAAAACAATACTCTTGTAATGATGGTGTTATCTCCGCTTTTTCTGGATAAAATCATTTTTTCAGATGTACTTTTTTCTTATATACATCGCCGCTATGACGGTGCCTGCCCTCTGTTATGGAAAGGGAATCAAACAGGTTGAAGCTATTGTCCCGTTCAGACAGTGCTCATGCTAAATTCAAAAGGATCAATGTATCGAAAGAAACGATGTACCTGATTCCTTTTGCTTATGCTGATAAACCGCAGCTTCATGACTTCTTTGCGTTATTGTGTAAGCTTTTGTGTGATATACTGCTGTGTTTCTTCATCTGCGAATTTTATTAAATATTCATAGTTGTGCGCGGAAATGTAATCTGTGATTCCGGCTGTATCCATTGTCTTTTTCAAAAGATGGGAATACAGTGTCTGGTCATCATGTAACAGAGAGCTGATTTCCATAAAATAATAGTCCTTGTATTCCAGCGAAATCATATCAAATATCTCTTCTATCGAACTGCAGGCCTCCAGTTGTTGCTTTAAAGCCTCACTGCGATAATCCTCCACTGTCTTTCCTTCCTCTATCACGATATCTTGAAATGGAAATACCAGCTGCCGGTAGTCCTCCCGCTTTTTTCTGGCTTTTCCATATGTCAACAGATACTTCCATAGATATTCCTTATGTTTCTGTAAATCAAGCATGTTCTCACCTCGTTCTGTTATTATACAATATTTTATCGATATCAGGCAACGGTAAGAGCTGTCATTTTGATACATCCACTACCTCCTGCTGAAAATGGCTGTGTACTTTGGGACATGGAGCCCTGCCCCTGCATCATGAAAAGTCTCCCTGCTGATATATGCCATCTTCCTTTTTCTGTATCTCCGTGATATAATCAGAAAAACAAGGAGGCGTATTTATGGAGAAGAAACAATATGTCTGCCCGAAATGTGGTAACACACAATATGAAAGTGATCAATTTCAGGCAACAGGCGGTAATTTTTCAAAAATCTTCGATGTACAGAACAAGAAATTTATCACGGTTTCCTGCACTCGCTGCGGTTATACTGAGCTGTATAAACAGGAGACAGATGCCGGATGGAATATCCTCGATTTCTTTATAGGGAATTAGAAAAGCTGTAACGTATTGCTTTCACAGTAATCGCGTTACAGCTTTTTATATACAGTACTAATGCTTTTCAAGCTCTTCAAGCTTTCTGCCTATTTTGTGATACAGCCGCAAATATAAAATAAAAACCGCAAGTATCAAAAGCAGAATCACACCGGAAACCTGAATTCCTAATGTAGTAATGGAGGATGCATTTACACCCAGCCATAAAAAGGCAAGAAGCCCTATGATAAAAGCCGAACAAATGGCCAGCATGGTAAGCAACGACCTCCAGCTTGTCAAAAGTCGCTTATATAAAGCAATCCTTGATGTTCGATCACTGAAAATCTCCGGTTTTGTGCCAGTTTCCATCTCTGTACGAAAGTAATTCCACACACCATTAAACTCGCCTTTTTCATGATAGATATTGTCCCATCCCGCCTCTTTGTAATTTTCCACATACTGGTCAGGGTCACGAATATCTTTTTCATAATATCCAAGGTGATAATAATAATTTTTCGGCGTATCTTTTTTAAATATGTATTGAATTCCGTTTTTCCTTACGAAATGAAGCCCTTTCTCTGACATGCTGTGCAGATACTCTGCTTCTTCATCCATATCGGAAACAAAAAACAGCTTATACTTTTTCACATTCTCAGCAGGAGCTGCGCTCACTGGCTTTTCTATTTCCTGCGTAGCTTGCTGTGGCTTGCCGTCCGCATCCGCTTTTAGCTCTTCCATCATTTTATCCAGACTGTCTGACGCAATCAGCTCTTCCTTATTTTCGTCATCCGAAGAAATCTGATCAAGTCCAGATTCCGAAGTTGTGCTTTGTTCTTTTTTTTCTTCACTCATGGCGTACCCTCCATTTCCTCTGTATCAATACCGTAATGCTATTGTTCTGTCAAAAACAGCTGAGCAAGCTTTGAAAATGTATCCACACTTGCTGCATAATCATCCGCTTCACCGAATCCAAAGGAAGCATAGATGAATGGTATCCCTGCCTTACAGCAGGATACCTGATCTGTCTTTGTATCACCGATATAAACAGGCTGCTGCAGGTGATTGCGTTCCACTATGGATTTCAGATTTTCAAACTTCGCTTTCCCAGTTCTTCCGGAGCATTCATAATCTCTGAAATATTTCTGAAGATCATGTACAGCAAACATTGCCTCAATATAACCATCCTGACAATTTGATACTATATACAATGGATACCGCGCTGACAGCTTTTCCAAAGTATCCTCAACATGGGGATACAGCCTACCGCCATGCTTTCGCAAATACTCACATTCGAATTCACAGCAGGTTTCGATAAGTCGCATCCGCTTTTCATAGGATAGCTCAGGAAACAGTCTTGCCGCGATATCCTCATTCAAAAGACCCATCACAGACGCGAGCATGTCTGCTGTTATAACTTTACCTTCGATTTTTTCCCGCTCCAGAATAACCGTATATGCTTCAGCGATTCTCTGCGTCGCATCCCAGAGTGTGCCGTCAACATCAAAAATAATTCCATCTGTTTTCATATGAACCTCTTCTATCAAACTGTAACCGTTAATTATCGTAGCATATTTTACAGAAAATGGCTACACTATTTCATGCATTCGCAGCAATTCGGATAAGAAAATTCGCATACCAGAAAAACTCATCATGGACTAGATCCATACGGATAATCGTATGCTCCTGCAGGGACAGCAGTTCCTGAGATAGCGGCTTCATAAGCAGAGTGTCCTTTCTGTGTGAAAATTGTCTTCCGTAATGCAGCGTTAAACGACTGCTTTTTATTTGAAAAGAACGCGGTCCCCATGTACTCGATTTCCCATAGGATGTTTTTTTATGCGCCAGCTGCCTGTTGAACATTTTCAAGGCTGTCTGATACAGCAACCAGCGACTGTGAACCTCAATCGCGTCGGAAAAGCATAAATCCGCATATCTAATGCTGGATGGGTGCTTGTGCAGCTGATGGATCAAATCCTGTAAATCCGTGTGATAGACCTCCTCATATGCAAGCAGATGTTCCTTTTGTTCTTTTGTTGCATGAAGTCTTATTTTAATCGTTCGATACATAACTGATTACCTCCTTTTACCCTTATATACGGATGGAAGAGGTGAAATTCCTAAAATTTATTAAATTTTTTATTTTATTATTTTCATACCTTGCAGATCATGGAGATGATACGCATAGCAGTTATAACTCTTTGCTTTTACAGAGGGCCAGAAACTCATCATTTTACATCACCATATGATGGATAGCTGCGATTATTTCTTCTCTCACTTCATTTTTCAGCGCATGAGGTTATGTGTGCTATGCAGGATATGGGTATACATACTCATACAAATTTCTGTTTTAAAGGATGCAAAACCACGCAGTATCTACTTATGTATGCATATTCCTGAGCAACGATACGGCAGTTACTATTCAACTGTCTTAGACTGAGAAAACACGTGTACTACTAGAGATATCACCGTTGTTGCTATTGCCTGTATTTATATGATTACAGTATTTGAATATATTATGATGTGTGGACAATAGTAACTAATCGGGATGGGATATATGCACAAATTTAAAAATTAGGTATGGACTTTTAAAAACGATTATGATATACTTTTATGGCAGTGAAATAAAACGGTTTTATCTAACCACTTACTGCTGATCAGAGCTGGAGTAGTACTCAAGAGGCTGAAGAGGTGCCCCTGCTAAGGGTATAGGTCGGGAAACTGGCGCGAGAGTTCAAATCTCTCCTACTCCGCCATAAAAAAGTGAAACATCGCAATTGCGATGTTTTTTTATATACAGATCGTAGAAGAGAATTGAACACAGATTCTATGGTGTCGACTTAGGAGTAGGGCATAGGAAACGGTTAAGTGAACAGGCTATACTGTGAAACTCCAGGCATTCCAACAGCTGTGCATTCATTATGAAGTGCCCTATAGAAAAAGGAGGCTGGATAAATGATCATTACGTGAAATTGATCAAAACCAAACCTCGTTTTCATAATATGGTTCCGTTTAAGAAAGAAATTTTTTGCGATCCCTGCTTCTGCTAATCCTCAAAAAGTACGGTAGAAAGATAACGTTCTGCAGTATCTGGCAAAAGAACAACAATTCGCTTTCCTGCAAACACATCCCGTTTCGCAAGCTGTAAGGCCGCATACATAGCTGCTCCACTGGAAATGCCGACTGCAATTCCCTCTTCCTGTGCAAGTTTTTTTGCTGTGGAAATAGCAGCTTCATCCTTGACCTGCACAATCTCATCTACAAGCTCTCCATGATAGTTTTTTGGTATAAATCCTGCACCGATCCCCTGAATTTTGTGCGGGCCTGCAGCTCCACCGGATAATACCGGAGAATTTTCAGGCTCCACAGCCACCATCCGGATATCCGCATTCTTTTCTTTCAGATAAGCTGCAACTCCACTGATTGTGCCACCGGTGCCGACGCCTGCGACAAATACATCAAGCTTTCCATCTGTATCTCTCCAGATTTCCTCTCCGGTATGAAGATAATGAGCGTTGGGATTGTCCGCGTTTTCAAATTGCTGAAGAATGATGGAATTCGGTATCTCCTTATGCAGCTCCTCAGCTTTGGCAATTGCTCCCGTCATCCCCTTACTTCCCTCAGTCAGTATCAGCTCAGCACCATATGCACGAATCATTTTCCTGCGCTCGACACTCATAGTTTCCGGAAGAACGATCATTAGGCGTATACCGAGAGCCGCCGCAGTCATCGCCAAACCGATACCTGTATTACCAGACGTCGGCTCAATCAGTACTGTGTCTTTGTCAAGCCTTCCTGCCTTTTTAGCCTCCATAATCATTTGATATGCAATGCGATCCTTTACACTTCCGCCAGGATTGAAAGCCTCTGTTTTCACCAGAATCTCTGCCTTTTCCTCTTTATTCAAACGATGAACCCTGATCAATGGCGTGCTGCCAATCAGTTCGGTTATGCTGTTATATATTTTCTCCATGTATTTGTTCTCCTTTTCTTATCCATCTTCTTTTGTTATTTTATATAAACTAAGGCGAGGTAATAACATCGTGTCGTATGATGAAACTTGTCAGCAATATGAATTTTCAGTTTCACTCTTCCATCTCCTATCATTTTACTGGGATTATATGTTATTTTCCTTTGATTGTCAATGCATAAGATTCAATATTCCTATAATTTTTGTATGATATGCTTGTCTTTTTGATATATATCAACTAAAATATAAGATAAGAATTGATGGGAGAGATATGATATGAAAATTTCTACAAAGGGCATTTATGCACTGGAAGCCATGATTGAGCTGGCCTCAAGAAATACTGCATGTGTCAGTATTCGCGATATAGCTGCTGCCAGAAACTGCTCGGTGAAATATCTGGAACAGATTTTCAAACAATTGAAAAAAGCACAGCTCCTGATAAGTATACGCGGCAAGGATGGCGGCTATCAGATTGCAAAGGATCCTGAAGAAATAACGGCAAAGGATATTATTCTGGCAGTTGAAGAGAAACTGGATCCTGTTGTATGTCTTTCCCATACATGTACTCGCTCCGGTATTTGTCGGACACAACCGGTGTGGATGGGTATGCAGGAACAAATCTACAAAGTCCTTGAGAGTAAGACACTGAAATATCTAACTGATATTTATAGAAATGAGGTGAGTGCATGAAGCTGTCAACAAAATCACGATATGCGGCAAGATGTTTAATTGATCTTGCTATATACGGTAAAGACCACCCGCTGTCAATTACAGAAATAGGTGCACGTGAGGAAATTTCCGAACGCTATCTGGAGCTGATCTTCGCAACATTGAAAAAAGCCGGGTTCATCGCAAGTGCCCGGGGAAGCCAGGGTGGCTATCAGCTGATACGTCCGATTGAAAGTATCACGATTTATGATATCATTGCGTTGATGGAAACCAATACAAGCATCGTCAACACACAGGATGGACGAGATCCAATGAAGAGAATACTGATGCGTGAGGTCTGGTCTTTGATTGATGACAATCTAAAAGCATACCTTTCTGACCTGACTATTGCGGAATTATCATTATCTTAAAGAGATGCACGCAGCTTCTTTTTTAAAAACTCCATCTTTCATAAAGATGGAGTTTTCGTACTGTATAAACAGCACATGAGATTCAAGTCCCTGGACGTTTCTTTATGAAGCTGCTATGCAGTCTCAGGTGCGCCCTCACCAATCCCTGAACAGTACCAATGGTATTCAGGGCAGACTCTCATTCAGAGAATCTCAGGTGCATGAAGAATATTCATAGCACCGACAACATCACGATGATGGTGAAAACCACAGCGGCAGGTATAGGTTCTTCCTTTCACGTTATTGATTTTTCCACAGGAAGGACAGCGTTTGCTGGTAAGTCTTGGATTCACGTAACGAATATGGATTCCTGCAAGCTTTGCTTTATACGCTATAAATTGCTGGAGACGCTGATAGGACCAGCAAATCTGTTCATGCTTTGAAAATTTTTTTTGTAAATGGTACAGCTTTTCCAGACAGATAATCTGGATTTTCTGTTCAATTGCAAAATTTACAATCTCACGCGCAAGGCAGTGATCGATATAGCGTTTGTAATCATTCAGACGATGGTACTGCTGTTTCTTTTTACCCTGCGTTCTCTTTATAAATTCATCCGCTCTTTTTCTGATCCTTCTTGTGTGATACCGGATTTCTCTGCCGTTCCCGACAAATCGGATTACACCATCGCAGGTATAACAAACTGCCGGACATCGCATACCAATATCAACTCCCATTTTCCTTTCCTCGTTCAGAATTCCGGCAGTATTCGGTGTATGGACACAAAGCAGCAGATAAGCGTAGAAATCGTGATGTATTTCTCTTATATCCGCTTTTACCAATTCCCCACTGCATAACCGCTTCCACTGCTGTTTATGTATTTCGGTTCTGATACGCAGTTCAGGAACAAGAAAGCTTTGGCCAAACGTGAATACAATTGAATTCTTCTCAAGCTGCATAGATTTCGCCATACAGGAAAAACTGCTGGGATACACGGCCCTATGCTGCAGTCTGCGCTCCTCATACAGAGTCTTCGCATAGTGCAGTACCTGATTTTTGGAATAAAATGCGATATCTGAACTGACCCATTTATATGGTATAAATATGACACTTCCCAGCTTTTGATATCGTCTGATGATCCGCTCGACCTCATCCTGAAAGCGCCTGCTGTATGCACGGAGTGTCTGTTTTTCATCATACGTGGCCTGTAACTGCAATTTAATGGTAAGATACATGTAATTTTCCTCCTTTCACTATATACATACGATTAAAATTTTCAAAACTCCTAAAAAAAGGCAAAAAAAACCTATATAAGGCTAAAAAATATAAATTATCTGAACATTGAACGGTTAATGATACAGTAAATACAATTTTTAACATATCTTGTTCAATTACTAAGTATCATAGCAGTCTAAGTTAAATATAATAGCTAATCTAAAACACGCATACAAGCTAACCTGTATGCACTGCTTCTCTTGAACGGTCCAGTCACTTTTCGATCTGCCTCCCGTCTCAACCATCAACGCGTTGAAATCGTGGGTTGGCTCGCATGTTTGTGGTTACCATGCCACACACAGTATACCGATCATGGGTTCGCTGTTTATATACACAGCCGGTTATGCATTCAGCTGAAAGCCTGCCACGGCGCAATCGGGTTCCCTCATCTACTCCTGAAATTTGTTGGTCAAAAAGTTGGCAAACTTTTTGATAGCGAAAAAAAAGCCGAAATCTATCGGCTTTTATCATTCTATGGAGCAGATGAGGGGAATTGAACCCCCGTATCAGCCTTGGCAAGGCTGTGTTCTACCATTGAACTACATCTGCATAACTGGCGGTCCAGATGGGACTCGAACCCACGATCTCCTCCGTGACAGGGAGGCATGTTAACCACTACACCACTGGACCAGCATATTCAAACACATTTCAAAGATTTAAATGGCGGTCCAGATGGGACTCGAACCCACGATCTCCTCCGTGACAGGGAGGCATGTTAACCACTACACCACTGGACCTTCAGCTTGTATTATCACAATGCCTGTATATAATACCACGAAACTTCATTCTTGACAAGTAAAAAATGAAAAATTTATTGATTTCTTATCACTTTTTCCTATACCAATCATCGTCATCACTTCCTCAGCAATAATGAAAAAGAGATTCCAAAAAGGAACCCCTCATGTATTCATATACTCAGGCTTACCCGAATTGCCCGATTGATCTTTTCCAGTGTTTTTTCATCCAATGTACAGATCCACTGCCCCAATCTCTTCTTATCTATGGTACGCAGCTGCTCACAGAGGATCATAGAAACATAGCTCAGTGAATCATCACTAAATATGACGTGTGTGGGAATTGGCGGCTTTGACATCTTTTTTGAAATAGGAGCAACAATAATTGTTTTTGAATAGCGGTTACCTTTATCATTCTGCACGACAACAACCGGGCGAACGCCTCCCTGCTCGCTACCGACAACCGGAGAAAGATCTGCATAGTATACATCTCCTCTCCTTATCATTACTTCATCACAGCCACCTGCATGCTCATAATCACCTGCATCATTTCCTCCGGGCTCAGGTCATCAGAAAATACAGTGAACTCGACATTATCATACACCGCACTTAGATGGTTTCCATCGTAGAATCCTACCACATCCAACGCATCCATCATTTCACCGGGCATAATCACAGTCTGCGTCTCCTTTACACTTTCCTTCTTTGTTTCCACAACCGTAAAATTCTTATCTCCCGTATACTCCAGAACATGCTTCGTCTGTCCGTTCGCATTCATACTGCTGATATTTTCAAGCTTGGCATCATACACCATAACCGGATATAAAGGCAAATCGGCAGCCGTTATTGCAGATGTAGCCTTTGACTTTTCCAGAACAGTCGGTGCCTTGAAATAATCATCCTTGATTTTTGCATTATAATCCGACTTTGTAAACACAATTTTAAGCTCAGATGTATTGTCCTTGTTATAAATCTGCAGCCACTTCAGCTTGGAATCCTTATCAAACATGATTTCCTCATGATCGAAGTTTTTATTATTTGGATAAGATACCTTGCTTGTCACAAGATAACCGCCCTTCTCCTCCTTAATCGCTGCATCCTTTCCCTTCACAATATCTGAAATTGACTGCAATAGATACGGTTTTGGAGAGTTCATCGGCCAGTCTCCCTCAAACTTGAAAATCTGATTCAGACTTGGTGTTACTACAAAAACTCCAGCATCATTTCGAAGAATAATCTGTTCCTGATTCAACTCCTTATCCGTCAATGTCACCTTGAAGAAATCCTTATCGGCCTTCTTATAACCGACCTCCACAGCATATGTCTTCACATCCTCACCCTTCGCAATTTCCATATTGCCTTCCAGGATATAGGAATTCATATCAGACATCTTTTTCTCAAACTGCTTATCAAAGGATTTTGGTTTCATTGCGAAGATGAGTGCGATAGCCAGAACGACAATACCAACGCCTGCAATGATTTTTGATTTCATATTAAATCTCCCTCCTGCTCACCCTACTTTATGCCAGGATTTCCGGAATCATTCATAATTGAAGAATATTTTCATAAAGTAGAACAGGTGAAGAAAATGAAAAAAACACAAAAAATATGTCTCATTATTACGATTCTATTCTGTCTGAACTATGCTTTATCCATGCTCTTGGGCTTTCACTATCTGACACAGCTGATAACCTCGATTCCATGGCTGGAAAAACTGATTGCGTTTGTAATCGGTGTATGTGCCTTTATTGACATTCTCACATTCCGTCCTGAAGAATAAAATCGCATCAATTAGCCATCCCTTCAAAGGAATGCAAATGCTCTCGCAAATCAAAAATCAGACAAGCTTAAAGACTCTATGTAATACAGATTTAGATTAAAAAAACGATACAAAAATAAAAAGCTCCGATTACAGCTTCGGAACTTTTCAGTAATTCTATGCATGACTCTGTGCAGCTTCTTCTAGTTCAATCCCGGGATCCGCTGTCAGATCAAAATCTCCGCGCACACCATGCGTGTACGCAATATATCCTGCAACGGCAATCATTGCCGCATTATCTGTACAGCAGGACAATGGAGGAATAATGAATTCAATATCCTTATATTTCTCAGCAAGACCCTTTTCCACCTTTTCACGCAGACAGGAATTTGCGGCAACACCACCTGCAAGCACCATCTGAGCAGGATGATATTTTTGCAATGCATACTCCGCACGCTCCAGCAGGGCGCCAAACGCGGTTTCCTGATAGGATGCAGCCAAATCAGCGGCAGTAAAGGTTTCATTTTTCCGCTTACAGCGATCAATGAACTGCAATACACTGCTCTTCAGGCCACTAAAGGAAAAATCCATTGGATTCTCTGTTTTCGGTCTTGCCAGCTTATACATTGGCTTGCCTTCCTTAGCAATTTTATCCACATAAACACCACCTGGATACGGCAGTCCCAGCACTCGTCCTACCTTATCTCCAGCTTCACCAATAGCATCATCCTGTGTAGTGCCAAGGATTTCAAAGCTCCACTCATCCTTCATATAAACCAGCTCCGTATGTCCACCGGATACCACTAGTGCCAGCAATGGAAATTTCAAATCCGTAATCAGCCGATTTGCATATATATGACCGGCAATATGATGCACCGGTACCAATGGCTTATGAAAAGCCCATGCAAGCGTCTTAGCCGCCTGCACACCGATATGCAGACAGCCTACCAGACCCGGTCCCTGCGTAACAGCAACCGCATCAATGTCTTCCATCACGACATTCGCTTTATGCAATGCCTCCTCGATAACCATAGATATGTTTTCCACATGAATTCTGCTTGCAACCTCTGGAATAACACCACCAAATTCCTTATGTACATCAATCTGTGTTGCAACGACATTGGACAAAATCTCTTTTCCATCCGCTACAACCGCCACAGCTGTTTCATCACAACTGGATTCCACAGCCAGTATGAGCGTCTGTTTCATACCAAATTACCTCCCAGGGCTTTGCACATCACAATGGCGTCTTCACCATTATCATTGTAATACCCTTTACGTATATTCACCTTCATAAACTCATAGGAATCATAAAGACAGCGCGCTGCTTCATTCGATGGACGCACCTCCAGCATGATTGTTTCACACTGTTCCTGCTCTGCCGATACAATCATAAAATCCATCAGACTGCGGCTATACCCTCTTCTCTGAAAAGAAGGATGTACAGCAATATTCGCCAGCTGACAGCACTCAAATGTTATCCAGAAATCAATGAAGCCAGCAATCTTTTGATTCTCTTCCAATACATAAAAATGACCAAATTCATTCTCATGCAGCTCGTAAAGAAACATTTCCTTTGTCCAGCGACTGCTGAAGCAAATCTCCTCGATCTGCATGATGTACTCCAGATCCCTGTCTGCAGCCCTGCGGATCATGGCTTTACCTTATATGCATCCGACTCCTTTAAATAACGCGGAGTTAATGTATGTACATTCTCAATCTTTCTATAAAATGGACGCAATGCGATGAAGTTTTCAAGAAACTTTGGTTCCTCCGCCTTCAGATCAATCAGCTCACAGTCTCCAAATAGCTGATAATCCGCTTGATTCAGAAGCAAACGAATTTCATCCAGTGTCAGAATCTGTTCCTCTTCAACAAATTTACCACCCTGTAAAGCTCCTGTATAAGCACGCTGACTTCTTGCATCCAGCATGACAAATGCACGCTCATGAACTCCTGCATAAAGCTGCAGAGTGGAAACAGCGTATAGCGGTATATGCTTTCTGGTACATAAAACCTTCGCAACGCACATTGCTATCCGCACACCTGTATAGCTTCCCGGTCCGTCTGTAATCACAACTTCATCCACATCATCACTATCCCAGCCGGCTTCCTTCATCAGGCGCATCAGCTCCGGAAATATGGTCTCCGATTGTCTCTTCCATGATAAATTAGCAGTGCCGCATATCATACGATCATTTTCATACAGACCGATAACCAGATACTTGTGCGCACTGTCCAAGCATAATGTTTTCATTATAACGCCTCCACAATTTTTTCATACACTTCGCCTTTCGGATCAAATGTAAACATTCGTTTTTCATCTTCCCCCTCTACTCTGGTAATATCGATGTGTAATCGCTCCTCTGGAAGCTGACTTTCAATAAAATGCGGCCATTCAATCACACATACACCATCATCCTCAAAATACTCCTCAAATCCGAGATCCTGAGTGATTCCCTCCAGCCGATAGGCATCAATATGGTAAACCGGCATGGAAGTACCCTGATATATTTTTAAAATGGTGAAGGTAGGCGAATTGATTGTTTTTTTAACACCAAGCCCCTTACCGAGATATTTTGTAAATGTTGTCTTACCGGCTCCCAGATCACCGCTTAATGTAATCAGCATTCCCGGTTTTATAAGAGAAGCTAATTTCAATCCAAGTTCTCCGGTTTCCTCCAGCGAACAGACAGGTATTTGTTTCATCGTTCTCACCTCTTATTTCTTCTGCAGTGCTTTCTTCCTCTGCTTCATTGCCCATTGCGATAGAGCATACAGTGATTTGTAAACAGGTAAATCAAACTCTCCGATAAATTCATTAATCGTAGGATTATAATTAGCCTTGAATTTGGTAAGACCGCCTTTCAAGCTGCCTTCGATCCCTCCCATATTACTCCAGCGACAGCCCTTTTCAAAGCTCCATGTCATGCAGCTGTAAAAGCTGGCATAAGGCGCCATATAACGCTTATAGCGCTCGTCCATTCCTGCATACAGTATTTCTGCAGTCGGTCCGAATTTTACACATAACGCTCCGGAAACAACCGCGATATCTCCATCACGCTCCAGATTCTCATGCAGCTCCTTTACCTCGCGACTAAGAGAGGCGTGAAGCTCTTCCAGTGTAAAGCGTTTTTTCTTCGCATTATCCGGACATTTTGCCAAATCTCTTTCATTCTGCTCATATCGCTGCTTTGTATCCTCATACAGCTTGCGAAGCGGCAGCTTGGCCAGAAAGATGACGGCATCCTCACCGTAGATTTCCATAAGACGCTGAAAATATTCCTGATCCCGCAGATGAATATTTTTACGCTCCTCCGTACAATGCATAACCCTTGCAAAATCCTCTACACCATCCATATGATAAGGCAAAACCTCAATCATTTTCTTCTGAACCGTCTGTAATGCTTTCTTACAGCCTTTGGACAAGGTAGCTTTAAAGTCATCACAGGCGTAAACATTAGCGTGATAACGCGGTTGAATGGTATCATCAATATGCTTTGTGAATCCCTTAAATACAGCCCCCTGATCCTGCAGCATCTGTATCATAGCATCGATATGCTCATAATGGTTCTCATTTGCTTCTTTTATTGGATAATCGTTACAGTGAACAGCCGGATCAAAGGTAATAAACAGGCATCTGTACTTCCTTGCATAGCGCTTCAGCTCTTTCATGAGAAATGCTACAAGCGCAGTATCCGAAAAATCCAAAACCGGTCCACGTGGAATATAAAACATACTGAATCCCAGTGGCAATGGCTTGATGAGAATCATGCAGCTTGCTACCAGCTGATTTTGATATTTTACACCTACAATTGTGTGCTTCCAGTTTTCCTTTACAAGGCCCCAGCTGCTGGATTGCAGAAGATTGCATAATTCATGTTTGCTTACAAACGCATCATGCTCCTTTGCATCGACTTGTTCTATAAATTGATATTGCATACTACCTCCATAGAACTATTTGTTCTTTAATTTCTTATAAAGTGCATACGGCCCCTTTTGGATTGGCAGAATAAAATCACCAACCAGCTCTTCCACGACACCGTGAAAGCCTTTTTTAAACTCATAAACCCCATAATCCTGCGCATTCTTATCAAAATCGCCGGATAAGCCATAGAAATTATATTTGCAAATTCCATGCTTCAGAGCATATTGCAGCATATGCCACTGAATTGCATACGGCGCATTATATTTCTTAAAGGTATCATATGCGGCGCTGTAAAGGTAGACAAGCTCATCTTGCGACTGAATAAAAAACGACGTAGCCATCGGTATACAGGCTCCATGCTCCTGCTCCAAGGTATCCGCATCCTTATATTTCTTTTCATTCAATGCCAATGCTTCATCCACTACCCTTTTCTTCTTGATAAATTTCTTACTGTTCGGCAGTTCTTCAAGCTTGGCGAGTATCTCTGCATGCTCAATTTCCAGCTCCTGCTTTTCCAAATCCAGCTTTCTACGGAAATCATTTAAATCGAGATATGCCAAAAGTAGCTTCGCATCCTCACCATAAGCAATCATTTGATTTCGATAGAATTCCGGCTCACGCTCCGCAAATTCACAGCGCTGTGAGGTATGATGCATCATATCAAGAAAGATGTCCAGTTCATCGATAGACAATTCCCGCACCTGTATTCCCTGCTTTAAGGTTTTATTCACAGACCAGCGTGTCTGTTGATGCATTTCCTTTAGGAGCGTATTCTCATCCTTGCCATCCAGGTATAAGGCAAACATCCAGCGAATCTCTGAAATCACCTGAAAATCCTTGGTAAAGCCCTGATGCTCATATCCTGAAGCAATCATATTGTCCACTACATAGGAATGATCAAAGCCATTTTCCACCAGCTCACCATCGATATCGCGCTCTTTATATAATACATTTGGATCAACAACTAAATATAAGCCCTTTTTTTTCTTCAAATATGCGGCTAGCTCCTTCGTAAAAAAACGCAAAAGCTCCACGTTATGATAATCCATTAGAAATCCGCGTTGCGCATAGTAAAACCGGTACAGCTTCATTACCGGTATGGATGTTAATGGAGTTGCACAGATAACTTTATCCTGCTCCTTTACTCCAACGTACTCAACATCCCAATGATTGATTTTTTTTAAATCCATCGCCTTCAGCGAGTTCATAAAATCCCGATAGGGATGCTGATTCCGGAATGCTTCATATTCCTGAGGTGTCAACGTTGTAAACTCCAAAATTTCGTCCTCCTTTTCAAATCTATCATAATCAGTATGCATAATCTGTATGCTCTTTGCTCATATCGTCAAAACAGTATTATTATACCACGTTTGTTGATGATTTTTTTAATTAAGGGCGAAAATTAAGAGATCTTTTCTGTTTTATAAAAAAAGCACATATAATCGTCTGTGAAAGTAATAAAATGGATCCATAGAGCATGCCTTCTATTTTCACAACCATAGATAACCAGCTGTCTTATTCTTACTATACACGAATACAATACACATATAGAGTCACACCTCAACTGCTTATAAGAATGAAATTTTACAGGGTGTTAATGAAGGATACAGATTCATAAAATTATATTTACTATATGTATTATTATGAATCTATGCAAAAAAAAGACCCATCGAATGATGAGTCAGATTACCTGGCAGCGTGCTATCTTCACTGGAGCCAGTCCAGATATTGTCGCCGCTGATATGCTTAACTTCTGTGTTCGGGATGAGAACAGGTGTGTCCACATCGCTATCGCCACCAGATCACTTTGAGGTCGTCCCCTCAAAACTGAATAACAGTTGACAGTTTCTTTTGTACCACTTGGTACGTGTGATTAAGTCCTCGACCTATTAGTATCAGTCAACTCCATGTATCGCTACACTTCCATCTCTGACCTATCCACCTCGTCGTCTTCAAGGGGTCTTACTTCGTTCTACGAATGGGAGATCTCATCTTGGAGTAGGCTTCGCGCTTAGATGCTTTCAGCGCTTATCCCTTCCCTACTTAGCTACCCAGCTATGCTCCTGGCGGAACAACTGGTGCACCAGCGGTAGGTCCATCCCGGTCCTCTCGTACTAAGGACAGCTCTCCTCAGATCTCCAACGCCCACAACAGATAGGGACCGAACTGTCTCACGACGTTCTGAACCCAGCTCGCGTACCGCTTTAATGGGCGGACAGCCCAACCCTTGGAACCGAATTCAGCTCCAGGATGCGATGAGCCGACATCGAGGTGCCAAACCTCGCCGTCGATGTGAACTCTTGGGCGAGATCAGCCTGTTATCCCCAGGGTAGCTTTTATCCGTTGAGCGACGGCCCTTCCATTCGGCACCGCCGGATCACTAATCCCGACTTTCGTCCCTGTTCGACTTGTTTGTCTCACAGTCAAGCACGCTTCTGCATTTGCACTCGTCGATTGATTTCCATCCAATCTGAGCGTACCTTTGGGCGCCTCCGTTACTCTTTAGGAGGCGACCGCCCCAGTCAAACTGCCCACCTGACACGGTCCCTCACCCAGTTCATGGGTGCAGGTTAGAACTTCAATCAAACAAGAGTGGTATCCCAACAGCGGCTCCTCGTATACTGGCGTACACGTCTCACAGCCTCCCACCTATCCTGTACATCTTTGATCAAAATTCAATATCAGGCTACAGTAAAGCTCCATGGGGGTCTTTCCGTCTAGTTGCGGGTAACCTGCATTTTCACAGGTACTAAGATTTCACCGAGTCTGCTGCCGAGACAGCGCCCAAATCGTTACGCCTTTCGTGCGGGTCAGAACTTACCTGACAAGGAATTTCGCTACCTTAGGACCGTTATAGTTACGGCCGCCGTTCACTGGGGCTTCAATTCATTGCTTCTCCTTGCGGATGACAAATCCTCTTAACCTTCCAGCACCGGGCAGGCGTCACCCCCTATACTTCGTCTTGCGACTTTGCAGAGAGCTGTGTTTTAGTTAAACAGTCGCTTGAGCCTCTTCACTGCGGCTCTCTTTTACAAGAGCACTCCTTATCGCTAACTTACGGAGTCATTTTGCCGAGTTCCTTGGCAACAGTTCTCTCGCTCACCTCAGGATTCTCTCCTTGCCCACCTGTGTCGGTTTTGGTACGGGCCGCTATGGAATCATTACTAGAAACTTTTCTTGGAAGCTGGCATCATGTGCTTCAGTACTTGTCCGAGGACGTTCCCTTACCTATCACATCTTACATCCCGCTGACGCATTTCACTGTCAGCCTGCTATATGCTTCGACCACAATCCATTAAGTGGCTCACACTAGCCTTCTCCGTCATTCCTTCATTTCCATCGCGGGTACAGGAATATCTGCCTGTTTTCCATCCACTACGCCTTTCGGCCTCGCGTTAGGTCCCGACTTACCCAGGGCGGACGAACCTTCCCCTGGAATCCTTGGGCTATCGGTGTGTAGGATTCTCACCTACATCTCGCTACTCACACCGGCATTCTCTCTTCCATGCTCTCCACTGCTCCTTACGGTACGGCTTCTACGTGCATGCAACGCTCCCCTACCACTTGCATTACTGCAAATCCGCAGCTTCGGTAGTATGCTTAGCCCCGGTACATTTTCGGCGCAGGGTCACTCGACTAGTGAGCTGTTACGCACTCTTTGAAGGATGGCTGCTTCTGAGCCAACCTCCTAGTTGTCTGTGCATCCCCACATCCTTTTCCACTTAGCATACATTTTGGGACCTTAACTGGCGGTCTGGGCTGTTTCCCTTTTGACCATGGACCTTATCACCCACAGTCTGACTGCCGAGTATGTCACCATGGCATTCGGAGTTTGATTATACTCAGTACCCCGGGATGGGGCCATCGTACATTCAGTGCTCTACCTCCATGCGACTCTACCTCGACGCTAGCCCTAAAGCTATTTCGGGGAGAACCAGCTATATCCGTGTTCGATTGGAATTTCTCCCCTAGCCACAACTCATCCGCCAACTTTTCAACGGGGGTCGGTTCGGTCCTCCATTCAGTTTCACCTGAACTTCAACCTGGTCATGGCTAGATCACACGGTTTCGGGTCTACATCATCGTACTGTCGCCCTATTAAGACTCGCTTTCGCTTCGGCTCCGTATCTTCTACTTAACCTCGCACGATAACGTAACTCGCCGGTTCATTCTACAAAAGGCACGCCATCACCCTTTAACGGGCTCTGACTTCTTGTAAGCATACGGTTTCAGGTTCTATTTCACTCCGCTCCCGCGGTTCTTTTCACCTTTCCCTCACGGTACTGGTTCACTATCGGTCACTTGGGTATATTTAGCCTTGACGGATGGTCCCGCCTGCTTCCGACAAGATTTCTCGTGTCTCGCCGTACTCAGGATACCACTAGGCTTCACATCGCTTTCAGTTACGGGACTTGCACCCTCTCCGGTCGGCCTTTCAATGCCGTTCTCTTAGCCTTGCTCTTGCCATCTCGTGGTCCTACAACCCCCAGATCAAGATCTGGTTTGGGCTCCTCCGCGTTCGCTCGCCGCTACTTACGGAATCATTCTTATTTTCTTTTCCTCCGGATACTTAGATGTTTCAGTTCTCCGGGTACCTCCCTCATGAGCTATGTATTCACTCATGGGTGACAGCTCATTACTGCTGCCGGGTTTCCCCATTCGGATATCGACGGATCTTTGTGTACGTACCACTCCCCGTCGCGTTTCGCCGTTTGTTGCGTCCTTCTTCAGTTCCAAGTGCCTAGGCATCCACCGTACGCCCTTATTCACTTAATCACATTAAGTTCAAAGCGTTCATTTCTTTGCTTAGGTTTTTGCTTGAGTTTTTCTGTTTTGTTTAACTTTCTACTCGTGAATATCTATGTTTGTTTACAACTTTCGTTATAGACCTTCATATGTCTTCTGTTATTCAGTTTTCAAAGATCGACTTCTTTTTTCGTTTGGAAGATCAGTCTTCCAAAACTGAACAGGAAATGTTCGATAACTCTTCTTTTGTACTTTCTCCTTAGAAAGGAGGTGATCCATCCCCACGTTCCCGTAGGGATACCTTGTTACGACTTAACCCCAGTCATCGGTCCTACCTTCGACGGCTCACTCCCTTACGGTTATGCCACCGGCTTCGGGTATTACTGACTCCCATGGTTTGACGGGCGGTGTGTACAAGGCCCGAGAACGTATTCACCGCAGCATGCTGATCTGCGATTACTAGCGATTCCGACTTCATGAAGTCGAGTTGCAGACTTCAATCCGAACTGAGACGATCTTTATGAGATTCGCTTCTTGTCACCAAGTCGCTGCTCTTTGTGGTCGCCATTGTAGTACGTGTGTAGCCCAGGCCATAAGGGGCATGATGATTTGACGTCATCCCCACCTTCCTCCGGTTTGTCACCGGCAGTCTCGCATGAGTCCCCCAACTTGATGCTGGTAACATGCGACAAGGGTTGCGCTCGTTGCGGGACTTAACCCAACATCTCACGACACGAGCTGACGACAACCATGCACCACCTGTGTGATCCATAATTATCCCCCCCTATCTCTAGGGTATTTGTTTCCATGTCAAGGCCTGGTAAGGTTCTTCGCGTTGCTTCGAATTAAACCACATACTCCACCGCTTGTGCGGGCCCCCGTCAATTCCTTTGAGTTTCACACTTGCGTGCATACTCCCCAGGCGGAGAACTTATTGCGTTAACTGCAGCACTGAATTTCTCCAACACTTAGTTCTCATCGTTTACGGCGTGGACTACTAGGGTATCTAATCCTATTTGCTCCCCACGCTTTCGTGCCTCAGTGTCAGTTACAGACCAGGCGACCGCCTTCGCCACTGGTGTTCCTCCATATATCTACGCATTTTACCGCTACACATGGAATTCCATCGCCCTCTTCTGCACTCCAGCATACCAGTTTCCATAGCTTACAATGGTTGAGCCATTGCCTTTTACTACAGACTTAGTACGCCACCTACGCACCCTTTACGCCCAATGATTCCGGATAACGCTTGCCACCTACGTATTACCGCGGCTGCTGGCACGTAGTTAGCCGTGGCTTTCTGGTAAGCTACCGTCACTCCCATAGCATTTCCTCTATGAGCCGTTCTTCACTTACAACAGAGCTTTACGATCCGAAGACCTTCTTCACTCACGCGGCATTGCTCGTTCAGGGTTTCCCCCATTGACGAAAATTCCCTACTGCTGCCTCCCGTAGGAGTTTGGGCCGTGTCTCAGTCCCAATGTGGCCGTTTACCCTCTCAGGCCGGCTACGCATCATCGCCTTGGTGGGCCGTTACCTCACCAACTAGCTAATGCGTCGCAGGTCCATCCATGTTCACGCCTTGAAGGGCGCTTTAATATACAGAGCATGCGCTCCGTATACCTATCCGGTTTTAGCTACCGTTTCCAGCAGTTATCCCGGACACATGGGCAGGTTACCTACGTGTTACTCACCCGTTCGCCACTAAGTCTTTTTGGAAGCAAGCTTCCTGAAGACTTCGTTCGACTTGCATGTATTAGGCATGCCGCCAGCGTTCATCCTGAGCCAGGATCAAACTCTCCATTTGATTTAGCTCTAACGCATGACTTGCGTTTGAATTTCATTTTAGTTATCGTTATTCCGAGAATATTGTTTCTCAAATAATTGACGTTTCCTGTTCAGTTTTCAAAGACCGAAATTTCTATTTCGTTTGCCGCTGTACTCATCAGCGCTCGTATATAATACAACACATATCCCTGTGTGTCAACAGCTTTTTTTATTTTTTTAACTTTTTTATCATATTTCTTTCATATACCGCATAGAAGCCTTATTTCATTCTTTTATCCTCATCCATATAGCGCAGGTATTTATCATACAATGCCGATATTTCCCGATGCTCAAATGGTGAATTTTGCAGACGGATATCCACCATCAGACGATCCAATCCATGATGAATTGCTTTATCCAGCTTTTGGCTATACCCCATTTCCGCAGAATGCTCCTGATATTCATCCTCATCCAGCAGCGTAGTTTTCCCTGTTGGTGAAACCTTGACATCCAGATCATAATCAATATTCTTTATTGCTTCTCCGTCATAAAGGGATGGGGATGCCAGATTGCAGTAATAATGGATACCCGATTTTCGAATCATGCAGATGACATTGTACCACTTATCCGGATAAAAGAAGCAGATTGCCGGTTCTCTGGTCACCCACTTGCGTCCGTCCGATTCACTGACAAGTGTTTTATTGGTTACTGCAACAATACGCCGTTCATTCGCTTCGATAACATAACCCTTTGCCCAGGTTCTGTGAAGACTCCCATCATGCTTATAGCTCTGGATATATACATATTCTCTTTCTTGTATTTCCATGACGTCCTCCTGTGAGTATCTATTATAGCAGATAAAACCTTGAAAGCAAATGCATACAAGTGTAATTTTCCTACCATACTATTGTATGAAAGGAGATGTATGACTGATACATAGAGTCATACGAGTGAACACTATGCTGACACCAAAAGACGTATTGTATATGGAAGATATTCTGGATCAGACGCTTGTTTTGAATAAGCGTGTTGCCAATGATATCACAATGATTCAAAGTGAAGATGTTAAAACCTGTTTTGAGAACGTACAGGAAAAATTGAAGGAGCACTACCAGACATTACTGGCTATCCTGGAAAGTGAGGCAAAATAACATGGCTGATAAATCAAAGAGCTATGGCGATAAGGATATCGCTACCAACCTGCTTGTTACATTAAAGCATATGAAGGCTGAATTAAATACCTTTACACAGGAAGCAAGCAATGATGAGCTGTTTACAAAAATCGATGAGGTTTATACCTGTGTATCCACTCTGCAAAGAGATGTCTTCAATATGATGACAGCTCAGGGCTGGTATAAAATGACTGCGGATTCAGCAAAAAACATTTCCAAGGCTTATACGAAGTTTTCAAAAAGTGAAAGTGAGTTATCCTAATAGGAATTATTCACTCAATCACGCGTAATTGATAAAGCTGTAAATATAGGAGGAAGAAATAATTTCTTGCATGGAAATTTATTTCTTCTTTTTTTATTTATGCCTGTTACTTGAAGCGGTATGAGTTTCCATAGATAACTGCTTTTTCTTTTTATAATTTCATGATACGATATCTTATATATTAAGAGAGGTCGGATTATGAAAGAGAAAAAGTATGAATTGATTCTGCAGCAGCTGCAAGCCTTGCTGGAGGGAGAGCATGATATGATTGCTAACATGGCAAATATGGCAGCATTATTATTCCATGAGCTTCCGGATTTGAATTGGGCGGGATTTTATCTTATGAAAAATAACGATCTTGTTCTCGGTCCGTTTCAAGGCAAGGTTGCCTGTATGCATATCCCGTCAGGCAAAGGGGTTTGCGGAACCTGCGCGCTGCAACGCTGTACACAGCTGGTAGAAAATGTACACACCTTCCCCAGCCATATTGCCTGTGATAGTGCAAGCAACTCAGAAATCGTGATACCCTTGATAAAAGAAAACACCCTGCTGGGTGTTTTGGATGTAGATTCACCTATCCTAGCCAGATTTGATACTATAGATCAGCATTATCTGGAGCAGGCTGTAGCAATATTGCTTCAGTCTCTGTGAATATGGAAATAGGCTGTGGCTAGCGTAATAGCTTCTCTGGCAGAGAACATGCGGCAGCGTCCGTTCCCAATGTAAGAGGTTTTCACAACGCTCCGCTCTTCCATTGCTTCTCCGATTTCGGAGAAGTTTTTTGTATGATAATCCAGATCAAGCATATCCTTCCATATGGTCTGTTTATTATTTTCTATAGGAGCACTTACCAGACGGATGGGAAGCTGATCTCCCGAATAGCGGGCAAGATGAAACATGCTACAGCTTTCATATTCACAGCCGAGCAGAATGGTATATCCATTGAACTCCACAATTTTACCAAGTGGAGAATCCTTACTGAGTCCAAAATGCAAAGGGTGACGATCACAAATCAGCTTCGCATATTTGCCCCATGCCGCAAAGCTGTACAATGGATGATAGGAACGCACAACTCCTTCATTGCGAAGAAACTGTAGTGCAAGCGCATCCTGGGGCGCACTCAGTTTTCGATCAAACGGAAAAGAAGACGCACGCACATCATCCCAGTAAACACGTTCCACCGTTTTTTTCTGGCAGGATGGATCAAGCAGCTGAGGAGTAAAGGTTGGCATGACCAGTGTACCCTCATAGCCGACGGCATCGATCAGTGCTTCTATCAGCGCCTGCTCACCGCCAATTAAATAGCCCAGTCTCTGCAGGTCTGCCTGAACCAGAAGTACCATTCCCTTCTGTATCCCCAGTGACGTGAGCTGCTGTACAATTTCCTCTTTTGAAGAAACCGTCGCAGTATCCTGATTTAATGTAGTAAATACAGATCGTTCAGCCATTTTAACAAGTCCTTCTTTTCCAGATAACCTTCTTTGCTATTTTCAGGCAGCAGACTTCCCTGATAAAAGTAAAAGGTTGACGGCAGGCTTTGAATTTTTCCTGTCGTTATTTGCAGTTCTTCAACAGCCTGCTTGATGTCCGTATCTTCTTCGTTGGTATCCATCTTGAGATAATAGATTTCAAACGGTGTTTCTTCTTCTATCTCCTGTATCACTTTTTCATACTCATCACAGGAATAGCAGTTATCCGAGGTGATATACAGCATGAAGGAATTCTTTTTCGGATCCTGCAGTCTGACTAAAACTTCCTGAGGAGTCAGTTCAATCGGTTCTCCCTCATGATCATTACCACATCCCTGCAGTAAAAACATCATGCAAAACAGACAGAGCAGTACTTTCTTCATGAACAGCTACACCTCGCTTTCTGGTTTTATTTTACCACAGAATATGCATTCTCTGCTATTTTTTTCAGTAATCCACAGAAAAAGTCATCCTGCGATCGTTTTTGGTGGGGAAATGAATACGCAGAATGACTATTTGAAGTATAGCATACAATGAAGGATGAAAATAATCATTTGCTCAAGCTGTTATTTATACAGCAGCTTTCGGCCGGTAACATTGCCCGATCATATGTGAGGCTCCCATATGAAGGCATTGACCTATAAACTATTTATGAAATATAGTCATTTTTTTCATGAAATATCCTACCGAAATCCATACAGTGGAAATCCCTAGATCACCTCTGGAATACCACAGGGGACTGGATCAACACAAAGTTAAGCACTTTTTTCGTCTTTTCTTTCGTCCTTTTAATCTCATGGTATTAAAAAAGCCTTTATTTAAAGGCTTAACTTACTTTATGGTGCCGGTACCCAGAATTGAACTGAGCGCTGAGCATTACCATTGCTCTGTATTACCACTATACTATACCGGCAGCTATGCTTTATGATTGGAAAGCTATTATATTATAATAGGCATTGCCGATTTTTTCAACCATAAAACAAAATTTTTTAGTTTTTTTCCAGATACGCTTTCAGGTGACGGTAAACTGCAGCAATCGGCAGCCCCATAACATTGAAATAATCTCCATGAAGTTCTCGCACAAACAGCTTCCCCATTCCCTGAATTCCATAGGCTCCAGCTTTATCATATGGCTCACCGCTGTCAAGATATCGCTCAAGCAGTTCTTCCTCAAGCTCATAGAAGGTCACACTTGTTTTTTCATGAAAAAGCTCAGCTTTTCCTTTCCAAACAATAGCCACACCGCTGACAACCGTATGAGTTTTACCGCTTAGCTGCTTCAACATACGATAGGCATCCTCCCGATTCTCCGGCTTGCCCATCATCTGATCTTTGAAGCACACCATCGTATCCGCACCAAGAACAACAGCCTCTGGGTGCTGTTCCCATACGGTAAGTGCCTTCTGTCTGGCTATCTGTTCGATCGCAGAAGCAATCGGCAGGGAACGGTCAAAATATTCCTCACAATTCGCAGCAACAATATCAAAGGGATACGATAGGTCTTGTAACAGCTCCTGTCTTCTGGGAGATGCGCTTGCCAGAATCAGACGTCTAGTCATGATGCAGTTCTCCGTGAAGCTTGTGAAGCTGATGTCTCAGAAAAAGATAGCAGAACACGAACAATCCGATAAATCCGGTCGCAAACATTCCCACAATCCGGAAAACCATCGAGGAAAAGAATTGTGATGGAAACAGATTGATCATCAAATCGGTAGCCGGATTCAGCAGCCATAAATCATTGCGAAATGCCAGCTTGTGAAAGGTTGTCCAGAATGCATCGAAGTCAACATATGCCCAGCCTGCCAGCATGGCGAAGAACACCGCTGCCAAAATTGCTGTTTTCATATAATTGATGCTGAAAATTGTCAGCATTCCACTTTTCAGACGAACTGCCATGTACACCAGAGAGAGCACAAGCAGAATAATCGCTACATTTCTCAGCACCATGGCAAATCGATACAGATTGCGCACATCCACCATATGGGAGGATTCTCTCGCATTGAAAGCCTTGGTTTCCGTCCCCCTAACCGCTACGGTGACATCAATATTGTCCCGGCGGTCCTGCAGATAATCCAGCAGTGCATCCGTTGCCTTGTTGAGATCCTTCTCCGTCATCCCTAAAGACTGTGCAGTTTCCAGTGATGCATATTCCGTTTTATAAAAACCCTTATTGAAGCAATTTATGTTTATACTCGTAACCAGTAAAATCACGATTGTGCAGACAGCAGCAGTATATGCCGCCAATGTCGTTAGTTTTTCTAACAGCTGTTTCATAGGATACTCCTTATATATTAAATGGCTTTTTATATCGTACCATATTTCAGAAAAAAAGAAAATCACCTTTTTTAAAATCAGACATTTACAAAGCAAAGCCCGCTACTGTTCATTGAGCAATTCTCCATACAGAAAGAAAACCATGAGGAATAACCCTTAAAGTACGAGTCTATTGTCATAGGATGGTTTTGTTTTTCCTCTTATCTGAGCATGTACATACAATATAGATTCAGGAAAATAACCACAGCTCCTGATTCGGAACACCAATTCAAATGCGACAAAAGCGTCAGCATGGAAAAAGCGGGATTCCCCGCTTTCTGATAATCCTGTGCAATGATTATTATCCGCACATTCCGCTCACCGTTATTCTACTGCAATCAGGCGCAGATTGCTCACACCGCGGCAGCTGCGCAGACGCTCCAGTAGTTCATCGATGGATACCGCCATTTCGCATAAATCAAAGGATAGTACCACCGATGCCCACTCATGTATCGGAATATTCTGATTGATGGTTAAAATATTGGCATTGACGCTCGACATCGTGTTCAGTACCTCTGACAAAATTCCTTTATCATGATGCAGCATAAGAGATATCACAGCCTTTCGCTCACTCATCCCCTGAGCTGGAAGAAAGACATAGTCCTTATATTTATAATATGTTCCGCGGCTGATTCCGACACGCTTGACAGCCTCGCTCACCTGCTTTACCTCACCGTTTTGCAGCAAGGAGCGCGCTTCAATGACCTTGTCCAGCACATCCGGCAGAATCGTACTGTCTACAATATAGTATTTCTCCATCAGCATACCTCGCTTTGCACACCGTCATAGGTCGCACGCAGAATACGAGCATCCCAGGATGGATACTGATTCTTTATTTTTTCAACAAGCACACGGGCTGCGGCTTCCTCCTGTGTCAGAGCAATCATCGTCGATCCGCTTCCGGATATATACATGGTAATCATATCCGTTTCCCTGCACAGACTGCGGACATCCTCATATTCCATAATCAATTTCTTGCGGTAGGGCTCCTGCATCTGATCTGTGCAGGCTTTTCCCATAATCATGGCATTCCCGATTTCCATCGCCTTTGCCAATGCCGCACAGCGCCCCATCTGATAGACAGCGTCCCGATACCTCATGGTATCCGGTAAAACCTCCCGTGCCGCTTTGGTGCTAACCTCATAATCGGGAATCATTGTCACAAACAGCAAATCGCGTTTTACACCGTAACGAATCATATTCGGCTTCCCGTCTTCCATGAAGGAAACACACAGACCGCCAAAGATGGCCGGAGCAATATTATCCGGATGTCCCTCCATCTGTGTTGCCAGATCAAAGAGCTCATAGCGGTTCATGCGGTTATGAAACAGGGCATTCGCTCCGGCAAGTCCTGCGACGATACAGGTTGCGCTGCTGCCAAGTCCTCTGGCATAGGGTATATCGGTATCCACTGTGATGCGGATTCCCGATACGCTTTCCCCCATATACTGAAGCCCCTTTACAAATGCCTGATAAAACAGATTCTCTTCATTGCAGTAGGCTTCTTCACAGCCCGCAATTTCCAAGCCCTCTGCAATCACCTCAAAAGTCACTGTCGCAAAGTCGTCAAGCGCAAGACCAAGACAGTCATAGCCGACTCCCAGATTCGCACTTGTTGCCGGAACACGTACCTTAATCATGGAATATTTCCTCTCCGATGGTTTCCACAAAGGAAGACATATCATTCTTATCTATCAGGTGGCTGTGCAAAATGTCCATTTTCGCAAGCTCTGCCAGCGGCTTCGGCATTGCAGAACCGCTTTTCTGCTGCAGCATTTCCATACAGGCAAACTCATCCGGGATTGTCTCATTAAACAAAGCCTCGTAAACAGCAGGTGCAAATTTATATGGACTGGCTGTGGAAAGCAATACACATTTATGCATGGAATCCTCTTTTTCATAGTCCTTCATCACCTTGTAGGCAATAGCCGTATGCGGATCCATAACATAACCGCTCTGTTCATAAAATTCACGCATACTCTGTGCACATGCCTCATCATCACAATAGCCGCCCGCAAAATCCTCACGGACAGAGGTGAAAATATCCTCACGCACCTGATAGCGTCCTGTTGCTTCCAGCTCGTTCATCAGCTGTGCGATATAGTCAGCATCCTTGCCACTCTTGTAGTAAAGCAGCCGTTCCAGGTTGCTGGAAATCAGAATATCCATACTCGGAGAGATGGTTTTATAGAACGGACGGTTTCGATCATAGACACCGTCCTTTAAAAAGTCAAAGAGCACATTATTGGAATTGGATGCCACGATAAATTTGTTTACCGGCAAGCCCATCAGCTTGGCATAGTAACCGGCAAGCACATTCCCATAGTTTCCTGTCGGCACACAGAAATCCACTTTTTCACCGAATGTGATTTCCTTTGTCCGTACCATATCCTTATATGCATACACATAATATACAACCTGCGGAATCAGTCTACCGATATTGATGGAGTTCGCGCTGGATAAGGTGATACCCTTTTCCTTCAGCCGTGCAGACAGCTGTGCATTCTGAAAGATCCGCTTCACATTGGACTGGGCATCATCGAAGTTACCCCTGATGGCACAGACACAGGTATTGCTTCCCTTGGTGGTTACCATCTGCAGACGCTGAATATTGGATACACCCTCATCCGGATAGAAGACCGTGATTCCGGTACGCGGTACATCCAAAAAGCCCTCAAGGGCAGCCTTACCGGTGTCACCGCTGGTTGCGGTTAAAATCATGACATGTTCATCGGGTTGCTGCTGCAGGGATTTGCTCATCAGCTGCGGAAGCATGCGCAGCCCCACATCCTTAAAGGCGCAGGTAGGACCATGAAACAGCTCCAGAATATTGGTGTTCCCCGCCTTATGAAGCGGCGTGATGTGTTCATCTCTGAATTTGCCCTTATAGGCATTTTCCACACAGTCCTTTACTTCTTCCTCGGTAAAATCCGGTAACAGCAGCTGCAGAACAGTTTCCGCCATCTGCTCATAGGTCATCTGCATCATATCCTGCAGCGGCAGACGCAGCGTATCCAGCGCATCATAGACAAACAGGCCGCCATCCTCTGCAATGCCCTTTACGACCGCTTCCTTGGGTGTGCGCGCCAGCGCTTTGTTTCTCGTACTTGTATATATTTTCTCCATGTTCCAATCTCCTTTTTTTTCGTCTTGCAATTCTTTTTTTACTATGATACAATGTTCGCAATAAAAAAACAAGTGTTTTTGAAACAAAGACACAAAAATTTATTGAGGAGGAATTATATGAATATAGCAATACTCGGTTATGGAACCGTTGGCTCGGGAGTAAAGGAAATTATTGATCACGCGGTAACAAAAAGCACCAAACAGTTGCACGTATCCTATATACTGATTCGTAAAGGAAAAGCGAAAACACTTCCTTATATGTGTGATGATATCCGGACGATTTTACAGGATACTTCTGTGGATATCATCGTGGAAACGATGGGTGGTCTTGAGCCTGCCCATACGTATATTCTGCAGGCATTGAAAAGCGGCAAGCATGTCGTTACAGCCAACAAAGCGGTAATCGCAGCTTATCTGAAGGAGTTCACAGATGTCGCAAGAGAGCACAATGTCCGCATTTACTATGAAGCAAGCACCGGAGGTGGAATTCCCTGGATCGAAGGACTGGCAAAGGCGATGCGAATCGATGAGGTTGACCGCATCCACGGTATTTTCAATGGTACCAGCAATTATATTCTGGATCACATGCAGCGCTACCATGCATCCTTTGAGGATATTCTGAAGGAAGCGCAGGAGCTGGGCTATGCGGAGGCAGACCCAAGCGCTGATATCGACGGCTATGATATTTGCAACAAGCTGCGTATTTCTGCCAGTCTTGCTTATGACTACCATGTACCGGATACCTTCCCGGTATTCGGCATCCGCAATATCACGAAGCAGGACGTGTCGTATTTTTCATCTTTAGGCTATGCTGTACGTCTGATTGCCAAAACCCGGCGCAACGCAAACCGTTATGGCTGTGTTGTTGAGCCGGTGCTGTTTGAAGCCGGTTCTCTGGAAAGCAATACACAGGACAATTACAATCTGATTACGCTGCATGGGAAAACCATTGGAGATTTGAAGTTTTTCGGTCAGGGTGCCGGAAAGCTTCCGACTGCCAACGCCATTGTACAGGATCTGATCGACCTCAATGAAGGCGTTTGTCACATGGATCCTTCCTTCACCAATACGATGAGCTATGATGAGACACTGTGTCTGCGTGATTACATCCTGCGTGCAGATGAGGCGGCACGTGATGAGCTGCAGGATTTCAGCTATGAGGTGAAATCCTTTGAAGGGCAGGAGTATCTGCATATTCAGAAGGCTGAGGTATATGAAATGCATCAGGTGATGGAGCGGATGCTAAAGACAGATGTCCATGCCTTTATGGCCAGCATCTATGAAAGGGAGGATGACTAGCAGTATGATGAAAATAACAAAGTTTGGCGGTTCGTCGGTTGCGAATGCACAGCAGTTCCGCAAGGTTAAGCATATCATTGAAAGCGATCCGGCCCGGCGCTTTGTCGTTGTCAGTGCATCCGGACGTGAGCATAAGAAGGATAATAAGGTGACCGATCTGCTGTATCTGATTGAGGCCCATTTAAAATACAGCGTCGATCATTTATCCCTGTTTCATCTGATAGAGGAGCGCTTTATATCCATTAAGAATGATCTTGGACTGAGCTATCCGATTGAGGAGGACCTCGCAAAGCTGAAAGGTCAGCTGAATAAGACAATGTCCACGGATTATCTGGTTTCACGAGGAGAATATCTGACCGCTAAGCTGATGGCGGAGTATCTTGGCTTTCCATTTGTGGATGCAAAGGATATCATCACCTTCCGTTATGATGGGAAAATTGATTTTGATGCGACAAAGTACCGAATGGATAATACAATGAAGAAGCTGGACCGTTTTGTCATTCCCGGCTTCTATGGCGCACTGCCGGATGGCACCGTGCGTACAATGTCACGTGGTGGAAGTGATATAACGGGTTCAATTCTGGCGGATATTCTAAATGCGGATATGTACGAGAACTGGACAGATGTTTCCGGCATACTGATGGCTGACCCGAGAATTGTCCACCATCCAAAACGCATCAACACCATCACCTACTCCGAGCTGCGTGAGCTTTCCTATATGGGGGCAAGTGTTCTGCATGAGGAGGCAATTTTTCCGGTAAAGGAAAAAAACATCCCGATCAATATCCTGAATACCAATCATCCGGAGGAGGGTGGTACCATCATCGTGGAGAAAGATGATCATCCAAGCGAGCAGATGATTACCGGTATCGCAGGGAAGAAGAATTTCACCGTTATTGCCATTTATAAAAACCACATGTCGGATGAAGTTGGCATTATCCGCCGGGCGCTGGAAATCTGTGAGAATTACCGGATCAGCATCGAGCATATTCCAAGCGGGATCGATTCCTTCAGCATCGTTGTCAATTCCGAGGATGTGAAGGATATCATTTACGATATGGTGGGCGATATGAAGAAGGCCTGCAATGCCGATGAAATCAAAATCATTGATAATATTTCCCTGATTGCCACGGTTGGCCGTCAGATGATGTATCGTCCGGGTATCAGCGGGAAGCTGTTTGCTGTGCTGGGAAAGAATAATATCAATATTCGCATGATTGCGCAGGGAACGGACGAAATGAATATTATCGTCGGTGTGGAAAACAAGGATTACGAAAAAACAGTGGAAACCATTTACAACAACTTTGTTGTTTAGACACACCGCATGCTTCACAATTCGCGCATACAGAACATATAGATAGAATATGAGGAGAGAGTGAAATGAAAACATACAAGGTCGCAATACTCGGTGCCACCGGTGCTGTAGGTCAGGAAATGATAAAGATTTTAATGGAGCGCAGCTTCCCAATCTGTGAGCTGCATCTTTTGGCAAGTGCAAGAAGTGCAGGGAAGAAGCTTACCATTGCCGGTAGGGAGTATACCGTTGAGGAAACGACAGAAAACAGCTTCGACGGCATGGATATCGTTTTAGGAGCTGCAGAAAATGATATTGCCGAAAAATATCTGCCGATTGCCGCAGAAAAAGGAGCTGTTGTTGTGGATAACAGCTCAGCTTTCCGACTGGATGAGCAGGTACCGCTGATCATTCCGGAGGTGAATCCACAGGCAGTACATGAGCATCACGGCATCATCGCCAATCCAAACTGTGCAACGATTATCGCACTGGTTGCGCTACAGCCGCTGCATGCATATGCAAATGCAAAGCGTATGGTCGTTTCCACATATCAGGCTGTCAGCGGTGCAGGCGTCAACGGAATCCGTGAGCTCAATCAGCAGGTGGGTGCGCTGGCACATGGCAAGGAGGTATCAGTTTCCACCTTCCAGTATCAGATTGCCTATAATCTCATTCCGCAGATTGGCGGCTTCAACGAGGCCGGCTATTCCAGCGAGGAAATGAAGATGCAGAACGAAGGACGCAAGATTATGAGTAATCCTGAGCTTTGCGTAAACTGTACCTGCGTACGCGTTCCTGTGATTCGTTCCCATTCCGAATCTATTATGGTAGAGTTTGAGAAGGAAATCAGCGTAGAAAAGGCAAGGGAGCTGCTGCAGGGGGCACCGGGTGTCAGACTGGTGGATGAGCCGCAGGAGCAGGTATATCCGATGCCGCTGGATACCACCGATCAGGATCTGGTGTTTGTCGGTCGTATTCGTGAGGATATGAGCGGGCATGCGAATGCATTAAGCTTCTGGTGCTGTGGTGACCAGGTTCGCAAAGGGGCCGCTACCAATGCGGTTCAGATTGCTGAGCTTGTCATTCAGGAAAAGGAAAAACAGCAGGAATAAAGGAAAACTGTTCCTACTGATATGTAAAGCTGCAATAAAAATCTCAAATTCCGTTCACTGTGACAGAATTTGAGATTTTTTTGTTCGGTATCTTCCTGTACTTGTTCTTATAGTAAGGCTTCCTTCTGTTCGCATTTTCGTATTTACCAGGCAGTAAATATACGAAGCGGTATGCATGCAGTATCCACTGCAATATACGTGCCATTCAATCGCCATCAACCTGCGATTTATCCGTTGCCGCATACAGGATGCTTTTTATACAGCGGTATGTGTCCTCGCATTGTTCCAGCATTGGCATGTGACAGGCATTTCTTATAAAATGAAACTGCAACCGTTTTACTGTTTCCCAATGTAGATTCAAATCCTGAATCCGATTGGAATACTCACAGATTCCGCGATCTCCATAGATCATGTGTATCGGTACGGTGATATCCGTCAGTGGACTGTAATCAAACTGCTCCTGCAGCTGCTTCGCCAGTGAGTCCTGATACCATACGGCTTCCTTTGCCATCTCCTTTTGCAGTTTAACACCCAGCGTTGCCATACTCTGCTTCATAACGAGATTACGATAAAAGGGCTCTGCCGGACATAAATTGCTCTCTATGCAAATAACGCATTTCACCGGCACACCAAAATCATGTGCCAGCTGCAGGGCAAGGATTCCGCCCATGCTGTGTCCGATAATAACATCAATATCCCTGGGAAGCTGTGATGCAATCCAGGAAGCCAAATCCATCACCTGAGCTGCCTGTGCTGTAACCTCATGCGAATACTCCATAAACAGCAAATCATGTTCTTTCAGGCAGGAAGCTGCCTGTTTCCAAAGCTTGGATGTACAATACAATCCCTGCAGCATCAATATTCTCATGTTCCTTTTCCTCCTATAGGCGAATGGAGAAATTTTCATATCGAAATTCTCCACTGCCATGCTGAAGCAGACCCTTTTCCTGCAACTTTTCCCATGCCTGTGCTGTCTCCTGAATCAGTGAAGGCCCCACTTCGATTGTATCATGGGCAGGCAGCAGGCGCTGAAGCGCTAGCTTTTGCAGCCTTTGTACCGACAGCAGATATGCCTGTGGATCAGTGGACGGATAATCACAGTACAGAACACCTTTATAGATAAGATCCCCGCAGTACAGCCATTCCCGTTCCAGATCAAAAAAGCACATATGTCCAGGAGAATGCCCCGGTGTATGCAGGACACGGATATGACGACCGCCAAGATCCAGGATATCCCCATCTCTTACAATGCCTGCATTTCCCTGCCATACAGTATAGGCGTCCAAATGAAAATCACCTGGAAAAGAACAGGGCTCTTTCATCAGCTGCTGCTTCACCACATTAAGCGGCAGTGGAAATTCTCCATTCAGCCAGGAATACTCCCGTTCATGAACCAGTACATCAATATAGCTGCCATGACTGCCGATATGGTCCCAATGCACATGTGTAGCAATTACAGTAACCGGCAATGCAGTCAGCCGATCTGTTATTTTACGAATATCCGCGACCCCCAGACCACTGTCAATCAGTAAAGCCCTCTGCTTTCCAAGCAGCAGATAACAATTTGTATTTTCATAATGCTTATGCTCTGAAATCACATAGGTTGTATCATCCAGCATTTGAACCTGAAACCAGTCCTTCATACATACACCTCCGCTACCCATTCAGTATAACACTTACAGCATCAGCCGCAAAGCAAGAATGCTTTCACCTTCCTGTTTCCAGCTTGAAATAAATTTCGCATATATCTGTAAACAGCAATATACAAAAGGAATCCATCAGCTGACAGAATATTTCCTATATTATGATGCGAGTCACCTCAGAAAGCAGAATAGAATAGTAAAAAAACCTGTATCCAGAAAACCGATATAGTTTCGGCATCCGTTTTACAGGCTACAGCTTTGCTTGATATCAGGCATTCTTCATTTCATTTGCTACGGGCTCTGAAACAAACTCTTCTGCTTCCTCTTCCACCTCTTCTTCGATTACATCCTCAATACACAGACGAAGTGTACTTGTCAGATCATTGATTTTCTTCAGAACCTCACCGATTCCATAGGCCAAAAAAGCGAAGCCAAAGTAAGGTACACAGCCGGTGAAATACAAATTGAGAATATCTGTCAGCTGCAGTGTATATGTTGTTTTATAGCTTTCCACCGTCAGATACGCCTGATAGATTTCAAAAGCGGCAATTGCCAGGAAGATAACAGAGGCCACATAAAAGACGATACTTGCCTTGGAGATTTTCATTTCTTTTTTCGTTTTCATGATTTCAACCTTTCTTTACGTGTCCCTATTATCTACTACAAATGTGTGAATAATATGTGTACTATGTGAATTTTTAAAGAATTTTTCAGGTAAGCGTTCCCACCTATCATCAACGGATTCACTCTATGGTATCCCTGATTGTATCGTATTTCCTCAGTGAACCATACCGTTCCTGATACAATTCTCTTATTTTTTTCAAAAACATCTGGATTATTCATGAAAAATATAGTATGATAAATAGGCATTTAGGAAACGCAGACGTGGTGGAATGGCAGACACGCTACTTTGAGGGGGTAGTGAGCGTATGCTCGTGTGAGTTCAAATCTCATCGTCTGCACCATTTTGATAAATAAGCCGGTAAATATCGGCTTTTTTATATGGTTCACAGTATGCAGATCATTATATTCACTCTGTTTGAGACTGCTGCTGCCTTTTATATGAATAAAAATCAGGCATCGATCTCAGCATCCCAGATCAACAGCCTGATTTTCAAACGCATTCGGGTATCTTCCCCGTTTCTTATTTTATTATATTTTCTGAACTCAAGACTAAGCTAGCGTCATATGTTTATACTTTCTCAGCCATGAGCAGCATGGATAACGGCAAGCCCATTGCATCATATACATCCGACAGTCCGATATCATAATCATATTCATTCAGCAGCTTTACACTCATACCGCTTTGTATGGTGCTGTTAACAAGCTCTGAAATGGAGTGTGAAAAGCTTGTGAATGTCTTGGATGCATAATCTCCGGAAATATACCCCATCCCATTGTTTTCAATCCATGGCTCCTCCGTAAAATATTTGTGCTCCAGCAGTCTAACGGCATCATCACAGTAGCACTCCTCTCCCGGCAGAGGGAGCATATTCATGAGTGGATGAAAATCATGAAGCAGCATAATGCCCTTTGGCTTTAGACAGTCGGACACCACCTGAAAAAGTGCGTTTACATCCTGAAACCAGGTAATTGCACCGATCGTAAACAGGATCACATCGAATTTCTGATGATATTCGCTTCCTATATCCAGAATATTCATAGCTAAAAAGCTACATGGTACATGCAGCTGCTTTGCATGCATTTGCCCCTGTGCAATCAGATTTTCTGCAATATCAAAGCCGGTACCAACTGCCCCATAGTGTCTGCAGATGGATAGCAGCTCCCTGCCGTTGCTGCAGCAAAACTGCGCAACATGTTTTCCAGCAAGATTCAGTTGATCAAGCTCAGCCTGTAATGCGGGCTGAATGTAATAAGCGGATGACGCCTGGAGGTTTTCAACGACTGCATCTCCCCAGCCATTGATTCTATTGTTGAACGCTTCCTCCCAAGCTTCCTTGTTCATTTCTATATAGCTCATGTTTTCTCTGTACTCTCTTTCCTATCATTATATTCATCTTATTTAGCCTCCTTCCCCAGTATGCAAGCATAACTGATTTCTTAAATTATATCATAAATCTGGAGCATACAGCCTGGTTTTCGTAATTAGAGCTGCTGCAAACTCACCATACCTTCTATTATATTATGCGTGTGATATAATTTTCTGAAATTTCTGCATGGAACTGGTGTTTTGCCAATACTGCAGCCCTTTCTGAACATAGGATAAGGTAGAAAACAGAGATATCTGTTTTCTGAAGCTGCAGTGATAATTTCATTCCATGATCATTTTTCATCCTGAATGATCGTTTTACCAAATCGTCTCCTCCCCTTATCATCGGATCAATTACGATTCGGGATTTCATCATTGATTCTACTCTTTCCCCTTTCCAGAAGAAAAAGAATCCTGTAACAAGAAAAATTCCTACTCCCTTATGGGGTAATCCAAAATTAGGAGAATACAACACGAATGTATTTATCAATAGCATTTGCATCCTCCTATTTGCAAACACCCTGGAGTAAGAAAGAACAAGGGAAAAGCAGCCACTGTAAAAAGCAATGTCATCAACTTAAGGTATCTTGACAAAAAAAGAGTATTCAGTATAGAGAACAATCAATATGTTCCTATAGAGGATACTTTTTTTTGAAAAATAAGTGCGCAAAAAAACACGAATTTGGTACTATCATACTATTTCACACTACATCAATAAGAATAACGATAAGTCATTCTATGTTTATTCAATCGCTTTTTCTGTCTGCTATATATGCTATTTCTGTCTTGGCGTATTGGACAGAGATGACGCATCATCTCTTTATCCATTTTTACTGATGCTTTTTTGGCTAGCTTTGGATGATCATAATACACAAATATCTTCAGTAGATAGTGTTTCAATTTTCCACTCGCATAATTTCTATTAAATGCCATCTCATATTTATATCTTTCCTGTTGTATGGTACTTAAGTTTTCTTTTGAACATACGATATCAGATACAGCATTGTATACTAATGCACATGCGTATATATCCTGCTTTATCAATTGTTCCCGATAACCTGAGAATTCTTCCATCTTTAATTGTGACTTCATGGAGCGATAGCAGGTTTCTATGTCCCAGCGCAGATGATACAGTTCCTTCATACTTTCTGTATCAAAATCAGTTTCAGAAAGATTTGTCAATAATATCTCTGTAGCTGTACTTCCGTCATTGAGTACGATTTGGAATTTCACAAAACGTAAATGGTAGGTAGTATTCATAAGTTTTATCCGAAATGATCTATCCTCACGGAAGTGATTACTCCGCAATCTACCATATATGACATCAATCCATTTATCATCTTCATCATCACGAAGTTCTTCACATTCCCTTTTAAAATCATTTGCTTTTAATCGAAAGACAAAATATTGACCGCTTTCTAACATCTGATCGATCAGCTTAATAGAAGGATATCCTCTGTCAAATATACAAACCATTTTTGATCCTTGAGGTAAGATATCTCGTGCATAACCCAAATGATCTTCTGCGCTTGATTTCTCACTGTATTTATACGAATTTATAGATATATCTATAATACATTTATTAATGACATCAAAAATACTGGAAGCAGAACCCATCACAGGATCATTATCGCCATCGTGCAATTTTGTTTTCCAAACCTCTTTATTATCTCTCCATTTAGGTATCAAAAAATCGCTTCCATCAATCGCCATAATATAATAATCATTTAATTTTAATAATTTCTTTTCTGCATATACATCTCTGTTGATATCATGAAGAATTGTACGAAGGGCATCAGGGTTAAATTTCATCCGCGCATTAAAATAACCTGTTTGTGATATTTCTATATTTTCATCAACTTGTTCAATGAAATCAGAAATTTCATTCTTCTGTGATTTTCCGGTTGTGGCAAGCATCTGCATAAAGATATGAGGCAAAAGGATTTTTCTCTTTCTCGTATAAGCATTTTGATTATTTCCACGGATAATATCAATATATTCAGTATCGAGCAGAAAAGCGGTTCTATGAATCCTGTTTAGATAAGATTTTTCACACGACATCATAAGGACTCCTCCGGATAAACCAATAATGGTTTATTCTTAGCATAAGCAGCTTTAAGATAAGGGATCTGATCAAAAGTGACTTCTCCAAGATAAGCAACAGTCTCCTGAGAAACTTTTTGTACCATTTCTAGTAGATTTCACAATACTGGCATAGATTTTGGATCCTTTTTTTCCAAGTTCTCACATACATAACAGCACCATCGTACACACTACAAATCAATTTAGATATATATTAAATAATGTGTAATCATCCTTTCATTTCACACTACAATTATAGCATAATTAAAGGTGAAATAGATACCCATTTTAGGTAATCATTTCACCTTTTTTCGTTTTCTATACAATAAACCACACATTTGTCAAGATACCTTAAGTTGATGACATTGCTGTAAAAAGTGACTGCTTTTTCAATTATAGACTTTTACGATGAAATATAATAACTGCCGCTGCCAGCTGAAGCAGGGTAACAGTAACTGCACAGACTGCAGGCTTCAGAAATTCCTGCATCGTGATGCCATCGGTAAGATAAGACTGGTACTGTGACAAAAACACAAAGGGTGAATAATCTGCCACCGCAGCAAACATCGTTATCAGCACACAGAGCAGAAACAGGCAGCCGGCACACAGCAGACTTCCGGAAACAGTCCCCTTATACACGCCCCCCAGAATCATAGAGGCTGTCATCATCAAACCAAACAGCCATACCCCAGTCACAAGCGGAAACAGATGCGGCACGAGAGAGCTTTCCCAGAATACGAAATTGTACAGAAAGGTAATCAGGAATGAGCATCCCAGAGACAATGTCCACAAGCATGATATGGAAATAAATTTTGCGGCAAGAACGCTGTTGCGGGGCATCCCTTTTGCCAGCAGCGGTATCAGAACCCCCTTTCCGATTTCATTCGCCATTGAGGATGAGCACATAATAATGATTGCTATCAAGCCGATCTGCGCCGTATTTTTGAAGAACTGGAGCCAGGAATCAAGTACGACAGGCTGTGGAATCTCCATATGCATACCCTCCGGCAGAAAGCCTGCGACCAGCTCCGGTAAATAACGTGCACTGACTGGATTCATAAATCCCAGTGCTGCAAATACAATCAATAATATGACAAGCTTATAGGAACGTACTGCCTCCAGCAGCTCCTTTTTCATAAACGCTGTGAATCCCTTCATTTTGTCACCTCCAGAAAATACTGTTCCAGAGTCGGACGCATGCGCTCCAGCCTCTGCAGCCGCAGCCCCTGCGCATTTACAATAGCTAAAACCTGCTGCTGTGTTTCCATATGATCCGGCAACTGCACTGCATACGGATGTGTCTGTTGTACGGCAATGCCCCGTTTTCGCAATGCTTCCAGCAACAGCGAGCACTCCTCCTCACACTTAGTTTCCACATAAAGCGATGCAGTTCCCTTCATCTGCAGCAGCTCATGTAAATTTCCGCTTACGGCGATCTTTCCCTCATGCAGAATGGCGATGGAATCACAAATGCTTTCCACATCACTCAGGATATGTGTGGAAAACAATACCGTCGTTTTCTCTTTTGCCTTTTCCAGTATTGTCAGAATCTCCTTGCGACCCTGCGGATCCAGCGCCGATGTCGGCTCATCTGCTATCAGCAGCTTAGGCTCATTCAGCAGCCCCTGCGCAATCGCAAGGCGCTGCTTCATCCCTCTGGAAAACGTGGCACATCGTTTTTTTCCGGTCTCTGATAATCCCACCAGCTGTAATAGCTCATCAATCCGTGTCTTTGCCTTCTGCGCAGCAAGACCGGATATCTCAGCACACAGCTGCAAATACTCCCGTGCTGTCATAAAGCCGTAAAATTCAGGGACATCACTGACATAGCCGATATAACGGTTCGTTCTGGTATTTCCAAAAACAACCGGCTCCTGCATAATATACAATTCCCCGGCATCCGCCTTTTCCAGACCGAGAATCGTTTTCATTGTCGTTGTTTTTCCCGCACCGTTTTTTCCTATAAACCCGAAGATACTGTGCTGCGGTACCGTTAAATCGATGCCCTGCAGAACCTTCTGCCTTCCGAAGGCTTTATGCAGATTGCGTAGTGTTAATACATCCATTGCTACTGCTCCTCTCTGCCGATTACAAAATAGAGAATCGGCCCCAGAAACTGAAGAAACAAAATAACCGGTATCCAGATCCATTTGTTTCCTATCCTTACGTGCGGATGACGAATCAGATGAATCAATGCAAATATAGCCAGACCAAGCTCCAGCAGAATCAGCGGCAGTAATGCCGGCAGATATTCCATAAGTGTATCCATTATGCTCTCTCCTTTTCAGCCTTTAGCTTCTGCAAGCAGGCCTGATAGCGTGGTTCTTCCTTCAGAAAATCAAATACAGGCGGCTGCAGCTCCTGAATCAGTGAATCCAGAATAACTCCGCCGTCTCTGGGAGCCTGTGTGCGCAGCTGTAAAGACTCCATCCAGGCTTCCACCTCCGTAAAATATATATCCCTATGAATCTTCATATGGGCAAGATCGTATCGGATAATCACGTCGACCATCCGTTCCAGCATATGCAAGGCGGATTCCTTATCCCCGCGCTGTGCATAAACCATGGCGCAGGACATATAGACCATCGTTGAGGTGATGGTATGCAGTGCATCGATATGAAACAGCTTCAGCATTTCCAGCATACGGTGCATTGTTTCATCGCACAACTGCTCATCCTCCATATTCATCATCATGTAGCTTGCCATATCCTGTATTACGAACAACAGATGCTGATAGATGCAAATTTGAAAGATGCGGCTGGATTGCTTTGGCTTTCCCAGCATTTGATAGCACGCTGCAATCATCTCACTGTCCTGTGCGATTGGCTTTGCCTCTTCACCGAGAAGCTGCAAGGCCTTTTGCGGCTGACGGCTGGTAATCAAATAGGTTATTTTCAAAGAGATTGCATCCTTTACCAGACTGTTTTCCTCACTTTCCGCAATCACACGGTCACACAGCTCCTCGCTGCGCTTCATAACCTGCTCCGGTTGTTCATGCAGCATGTAGTGATTAAGATAAAGCCCTGCCATCTGCAGCAGAAAGGGAAAGCAGGAATAATATTTGCGTATCAGCTCCTCACTGTGAGCATACGCATTGGCGCTGTCCCGGCTCCATTCAGCACTGAGCTGCAGATACAGCTTGTTTACAGCCTCCATACTCAGCTGCGGTTCATATCCGATCAGCTCATCCACACTGACATTAAACAAAGTGGCCAGCTGGGGCAGCAGCAGGATATCCGGCAGGGTCGTTTCGGTTTCCCACTTGGAAACACTGGATTTCGATACACCCATATAGGCAGCCAGCTCTTCCTGCGTCATGTTCGCGTCTCTTCGCAGCGCGATAAGCTTTTTTCCAAGTCGAATCGTCGTCATTGTTCATTCCTTCTTTCTGCTTTTATTATATCGTTTCCCCGCAGAGTTACAATGGCATAAAACGCAACTTCAGGAAGAAATATTTCCCAGCAAGAAACAATATATGCCGGCAATGCATACTCCTTAGTCTATCGGTTCATCAATATCAAATAGAATTTTTTCCAGACATATGCCATTCCCATTGACACATATGTGATCAGGCCTGAAATCATATAAGTATTACAAACGGCTCTCACAACATAAAAAACAGCTTCTCAGGCTGAGGCTGCTTTACAGCTTTATCTGAAGGTACAGATGTATTCTATGCTATGCATTTATGGGTGATGGGTATAAAATATCCGTTTGCTTGGCCCTGTCTGAAAAAGGTTCAAGCAACTGAAAACACTACGTCCTGCTGATAACAGACAGACGCTTTCCAACACCTGCAAAAAAGGGCACAAACGTATGATTGCGTCGTACCCTCCTCACAGCGTAATTATCCTCTAGTTAAGATAGGCGAATTCTGTTTTATAACGGCTTATAGCTCTTCACCATTGGATGCAATCACTTTTTTATACCAGTAAAAGCTTTTCTTTGGTGTACGCTCATACGTACCGTTGCCATAATCATCCAAATCCACATATACAAAGCCGTATCGCTTAGAAAATTCTGATGTTGTCTGTGATACAAGATTAATCGGACACCATGCGGTAAATCCGAATACCTCTACCCCGTCACGAATTGCTTCCTTCACCTGTGTCAACTGCTTCTGCAGGAAATCAATTCGGTAATCATCGTGAACCATACCATCGGCTTCCACCTGATCATAGGCACCGAAGCCGCACTCGGAGATAAAGATCGGCAAATGATAACGGTCATACATATGATTCAACGCAATACGCATACCGATTGGATCGATTGCCCAGTCCCACGCACTGTATTCCACATAATTGTTTTTCTCAGCACCCATTAAATTGGAGGTATGCAGCTTTAAGGAATCACCGTTATATCCTGATACAATACTGCTGTAATAGCTGAAGCTCATGAAATCAACAGTCCCCTTTTTCAATACCTCTTCATCTCCCTCCTGCATAGGAAGAACAACGTTATTCTGTTCAAAAAAGCGTTTCATATAGTATGGATATTCTCCCTTGCACTGCACATCCGGAAACAGTAAATCCATACCGGTATCAAAAAGCTGCTGCAGATTATCCTGTGGACTGCAGGTTTTCGGATAATACACCTGCTTGCTCTGCATATTCCCTACCTGCAATGTTTCATCAATTTCATGTGCTGCAAGAACACAGCGTTCTGTTGTCATATTCTGCCGCAGGCATTTTCTTTCCCTCCTGCAGTATCTATATGGAATATTTGCGGGAGAGGAAAAGATACTGACATGAGGAAAAGTAAGCTACAGCAACTACGGCTATATGTATATCCGATATACACGATACTGTGTATTTATTTACTATTATCCTATAAAACAAAAAAAGCGCTGATATAGAGCGCTTTTGTGCTTATCATGGTGCAGGAGAAGAGATTTGAACTCTCACGCGATTGCTCGCACTGCCGCCTGAAGACAGCGTGTCTGCCGTTCCACCACTCCTGCATGTTTCATGATGCTCAATTATAATACACTGAAAAAAATGATTTGTCTACCCCTAAATGGAAAAAAATCATTTTTTTACTTTACTTTCCCTGCAATGATTGCAAATGCTGGCAGGTATCCCATGTGTGCATGGCAGGACATATATTTTTCAAAACAAAAAAAGACGCTGATATAGAGCGTCTGACTCAACAAATGGTGCAGGAGAAGAGATTTGAACTCTCACGCGATTGCTCGCACTGCCGCCTGAAGACAGCGTGTCTGCCGTTCCACCACTCCTGCATGATTGAGTGCCCTACAATAATACACTAAAATCTTTATTTTGTCTACCTTAAAAACATATTTTCCCTATGAAATTTCATTTCGTTTTTCCTTACTATGATGCCTCCCCCTTGTCTGCATCATCTTACCGGATGATTTTATATGCTTCATTACCTTTTAAGCGCCAGTACCCTTTTAACCTGCGAATGCAATCACCATACGATAGCCGCTTATTCTCCAGTTTCTGCGTGTCTTTTATATAAGAAGACCTGTCTGCTTTTCTTTTATGAATTACCTAATGTTCAGAAATTTCAATAAAAGACATCAAAGAAGTTGACAGATCATGCAGTTTCACAGATTCTGTACAAAAGAACAGCCTGTGGAATGCAAGCTGTTCCATATTTATTGCGATAAAGCAAGTTGTTGAAGCATTCTTATGTTTCCTGCACGTTTTTCTTCTTCGCCAGTACTGCCTGTATGAGCATCTGCATTCAAAGAAAGCCCTATGCCTTCCTCTTTATCTATATTTTAAAGAAGGATACACGATATCTCTATTGCTTTCAAATTTTGATGCCGATGGTTGACCAGCTTTACATATGAGAAAAGGTATATACCGTTTTCTGCTTATACGGATGCCGTGCATCATAAAATGGATGCACTTCGGCATTCCTGATATTTACACCGTTTGGCAGGTCCTGTGTTTCCAGCGCCAGAGCGATAAATGCCTCTCCCCTTCGATGATGATTCAATACAAGATTCTCATCATCAAAATAATTTGCACTATACAAAACCAGAGAAGGCGCATCAGTAGTCATATCCAGACGTCTTCCACTTCCTGCATGATATAAGGTGATGCCGTTAGGCCCCAGCAAAAACGGCGTATCATATGCTCTGGTATATTGAAACTCGGGATGGCCAAGCTTATAGCGCTTTTGTATCGGTGTCAGATTCCGGAAATCAAAGGCACTTCCGGCTTCAATTTTCTCTTTTTCAAACGGATGTCCATCCGGATGAATTTTCAGTTTTTCCACACTGTCAATACGCAGGTCATGCTGCAATATGGATTCCCGCAAATTTCCCGACAGATTGAAATACATATGGGAAGTCATATTCATCAGCGATTTCTGCGGAGGTGTTCCATGGTATTCTATTATCAGATTGTTTCCACTGAGCCGATACCATATATCATAGCGGTAGGTACCCTGTGGAAATCCGTCCATGTCATGACGGCATTCCAGATGAAAATGCAGTGCCTGTTCCTCCTCTTCAACATGAAACAACTGTCTGGATATACCACCCGTACCACCATGCAGATGATGACAGCCGTTATTGATTGAAAGCTGATGAACGGTGTTCTCCATTGAATAGCTGCCATAGGCGATTCTTCCTGCCACCGGTGAGACGACTGCATTCAGATACGGCCCCTGCTGTCGCTCATAGTCCATGATATCGGGAAAAGCAGCGACCACATTCTCCATATTGCCGCTTCGATCCGAGGTTTTCAACTCCGTAATCACAGCATCGAAATTCAAGGCTGTCATATGTATAGCCTCATTCTGAATTGTATATGCATAAACAGCACCTTGTGAAAATTCTGCAACCTTTTTTTTCATGATTTACTCCATTTCTCTTTCGCATATTGCGCAGACACAAATATAAAAGGACAAATGCAGTGATATCCATGTGCATATTGCTGCATTGCACCTTCCTACACAATCGAAGCAAACGTACAGTTCATAGACCCGCAGCCTTCAGTACCTGTTTCAAATGATTTTCCATATATGCATGCAGCAAAGGATGTCCCCAGGAATACAGTCAGATGTTTCTAAAAACTTTCCACCCCGTTTTACATGACATTGCATTCTGTACCATTCCTCAGCAAAACGTAATCTCAGCCTTCACAGCTCCGCCAGTTTCCCTGCACCGTCACCAATGGATGCGATATAGAAATCCGGTTCATATCCGATTGCCTGTGTATACTCTCTGCGCACTGCAGCTGTGAAGTCCTCAATATCATCATTTCTGACAATTGCAATCGCACAGCCTCCAAATCCTGCTCCTGTCATCCGTGCCCCGATTGTCCCTGACTGGTTCCATGCACTTTCCACAAGCGTATCCAGTTCTATCCCGGTAACCTCATAATCATCACGCAGGGAGATATGAGAGGCATTCATCAAAGCACCAAATTCTTCAATATCGTTTTTTTCCAATGCCGCTATCGCTTTTTTCACACGTATGTTTTCCAGCACAGCATGACGGGCACGCTTTCTTTCCACCGGACTGGTGATGACGTGCTGCACCTTCTCAAATTCCGTTTCCTTCAGATCACATAAATTTTTAATCTTCACAACCGTTTGGATTTGGGAAAGCGCATGCTCACACTCAGCACGTCGTTCGTTATACTTGGAATCCGTCAGTCCGCGCTGCTTGTTGGTATTCATGATAATAATACTAGCCTGTTTTAGCTGAACGGGTGCATAGGTATATTCCAATGTGCCGGTATCCAGTGCGATCGCATGATCCTTTTTCCCCATTCCGATGATAAACTGATCCATGATACCACAGTTCATGCCGACAAACTGATTCTCTGCTTTTTGCGACAGCTTGATAATATCCAGCTTACTGATGGGAAGCTGAAAGGTTTCTTTCAGAATTGTTCCAGTCAGCACCTCCAGCGATGCACTGGAGGAAAGCCCTGCCCCGTTTGGTATGTTGCCTTCAATCAGTATGTTTAAACCACATGGAATTTCAAAGCCTTCCTGCTGCAGGAAGTACAGGACGCCTTTTACATAATTCGCCCAGTCATCCTTTTTATCATAGTGCAGCGTTTGCAATGCAACGTCAATAATCCCTTTCTCTTTAAAATTATTGGAAAATAAACGCATACACGAATCTGTTCGTTTTGAGACAACAGCATAGGTACCAAACGTGATGGCACATGGAAACACCATGCCGCCGTTATAGTCAGTATGCTCTCCAATCAGATTTACACGTCCCGGGGAAAAGAACAATGCCTCACCCGGTACCTCGAATATATCTGTAAATTCTTTAATCAATCGTTTTTTCATGAAGTATCCTCCTGATTAAGTCCCTGCTCAGATATACAGCCTTTTATGAGCAGGCATAGTGCTTTTTTATTGCTGAGAGACTCGCAGCACCACACCTTTCTTGAAGTGTGAACAGCTTGCGCATATCCATGCTTCTGCAGCCAACAACGGAATTGTATCCTGTTTGACAACATGCGCTGACCTTAGCTTTCATCAAAAGATGAACGCCTTGTCAAATCTGTTACGCCTGCTGCTGTGCAAAAGCATGAAAACGGTTACTCCTCATATACATCATAAGCTTTCCTAACCGCACAGACCTTAACTATCTTGATAAAAAACAGCATTATTTTAAGAATATCCCCTTATTTTTGATATCAAATGCGCCAAAAACAGGATTTTATAGTATGATAGATTATAATCATAATCAATACCGGAGGCAGATATGCAGATTATAACGGATGAAACAAAAAAAGAAATAAAGGCACATGGAAGTCACACATTCCCTTTGCTGGTCAGCTATGAGAAAATAACCGCTTACGATTCCGGTTCTTTTCTCTGGCACTGGCACCCGGAAATTGAAATGACACTGATCACCGGCGGAGAAATGCTGTACAGAATCAATCATCAGGAATACCATGTCAAAAAAGGGGATGCATTGTTCTGCAATGCAAATGCCCTGCATGCGGGAACCATGTATCATGAGCAGGATTGCACCTATATTTCCGTAACCTTCGATTCCAGACTTCTGTCCGGATTTGAAGGGAGTCTGATACACAGGAAATATGTGAAGCCGCTTGTGAATGACCTCTCCCTTTCCTCCTTCTGTTTTAACGGCAGTGCACCATGGCATTCTGCTATTACTGCCGCTATTCAGCACATTGCTCTGTACGATGAGGAAAAAGCGGATGCCTATGAATTGGCAATCCTGATGGAGCTTTATACGATATTAGAAACACTGCATCTCCATATGCATCCTGCACGCAAGCTTTCAACCTCTGATATGCTGAATTACGATAGAATCCGTACCATTCTGCTGTATGTGGAAAACAATTACAACCGCGAGCTCACCCTGCATGATATTGCAGGTCAGATTCATGTCTGTAAAAACGAATGCTGCAGAATCTTTAAGAGCTATATGCATCAGTCTCTGTTTGAGTTTATTCTGGAATTTCGAATTGAGAAAAGTATCGGCTTTCTCATGAACGGCTCTTATTCCGTTTCGGAAATTTCGCAGCTGTCCGGATTCAATGACTCCAACTATTTCTCACGGGCGTTTAAAAAGCAGAAGGGATGCTCCCCTCTACAATACAGGAAAAAAATGAAAACGCAAGGCTGAAGCCTTCTGTCTCGCTATGTGGATCTGGATGATTATGGTAAAGGAAGCGGGAAACGATTGAAAAAGGATTCCTTCTATTGGTATCAGCATGTCATTAAGACAAACGGTAAAGAGCTGTAAATCGAAGGAAAGTTTATGGTTATTTGATTCAGCATCCTATGCTGCACAAGAATGTATCTGCTGCTTGCTATAAAACTTTTGCATCCTACAAAAGAAGGCTATCCCTGCATATGTTGAGCCACTCCATGTATTTCCCTTTTTCATACAGATCGTCCTCTCTTGACATATTTTAGCTCAATGTTATGATAAAGAAAAAAATGGAAAGGAAGTGCTGTCATGAAATGTTCTGCCGGTATGCTGGATTTGCTGGAGGCACTTACGCTACCCGAGCAGCCTGTTTTATTTCTGAAGCTGACGATACAGCCCCATATCTGTATGGAAAGATTAAAGGATGCAGTTAGTCAGTGTATAGCGTTTCTGCCCGAGCTTGCTTTACGCTATGATAAAAAGCATAACTGCTGGAGGAAACAGAAGGACGATACTTTTTCTATGATTCAGGAGGTTGAAGACTTTGACTTTTCAAGCTGGGACATTGAGCACCATGCACAGCTCTGCATACAGATTATACATAAAGAACAGCAGGACCTTGTATGCATCGGATACAGTCATATTCTGTGTGACGGAGATGGAGCTACACAAATCCTTCGCCTGCTGACAGCCTGTTATCGCCAGGAGACTGTCTCCTTTCAAAACTGCCGAACCCCCGAATCCCTTCCGATCATAAAGCTGAAAAAAATAAAAACCAAAAGAAGAAAAACAATTCCTGCCGCACTTCCTTTTGCTCCCCATCCCCTGCATACCAGCGAGCTGCATCAAAGCATTCCACGAAAGCTGTTACAGCAAATTTGTCCATCTGCGTGTACAGTGAACGATGTTCTGCTATGTGCCTATGCCCAGACACTGCACAGCATCTCCGCAGCGAATGCCGTGACAATTCCCTGTCCGGTAAATCTTCGTTCCTATCTGCAGAAAAAGCCAAGCTGGTCCATTGCAAATTTCGTTGGAGATTTTCAGGTAACACTGCATGGTCTGGATCATCGCGACTGGCGGGAGCTGCTTGCGGATGTCCATCAACAAATGCAGGAGGAAAAGGCACGCTGTTCTGATCTGCATACCATACAGCTGTTACATCCGATTATGAAGCACCTTCCTCTTGCCGTCACAAAAGCTGTCGCAAAAGCAGGCTTTCACTCACCGGAAATCTCCTACACAAATCTGGGAAAGATCGATGCGGCATCCATCTATTTTAACGACTGCACGATTACGCAGCTGTATCTTCTGGGCAGAGCCCGCATATACCCGTCCTTTCAGATATCAGTCTCTACATGGAAGGATACCTGTACCTTAGCCTGTCATGTCACAGGAGACACGTTACAGCTAATGCATGCACAGAAAATTCTTACAACCATGTGTAGACTGCTGCATACATATGCCGGACAACCCGAATCAAAAACAGAATGACCTCTGCCATTCTGTTTTTCTATATGCAACTACGTTTCCACTTCATTATTCCACACACGATCTGCTATGTAAAAGACCTGTATACGTACAGAGGTTTCTCTCGGACATATCCATAGCAAAGCAGACTGCCGCTGCAAGCATTAAGCTAAAACGTACATACAGCATGTTGTCCTTCCATCTCTGCCATTTGAAATACTGTATTCTTCATCAAAACGAAATTGAGTCCTAAACAACTGAGAGTCGTATCACTTTTTGATAAATGTAATGATGACACAGCATGCCATGAATATGGCAGTAAGAAGCAGAATCCAATCGTTGTGTGTAAGCAGACTGCATACAGTTAATACAAATGCGGCTGCCATTATGATTCTGTAAAATACTTTCTCTTTCATTTTCAGCTTCCCTTTCTTTGATATATACAAACGGACTTGTCCAAGCATCCGGCAGGTAACGCCTTATCACGGCAGGCCTGAGACGATTGTCTTTCCCTTGCATCGCCTCGCGTTTTAAGCCCTCATCGACGCCACTTCTTCCCTGCTACCTGCAAAGCATATTCTGCTTGATCATTTCCAATGCCCTTTCAAAAGGTACGCATGATGCATATCGGTTCTTCCAAATAAAATTATTGTAATAATCATAGGTTTTCTTTGCCGGCATATAATCGTTATCCACCGTGCTGTTTGTGTAAGCAGGAACAATCATGTGAAATCCATGTTCAAATCCGCATATGATCGTTGCATTGATACAATACTCTGTCTGCAATCCTGCAATCATGATCGTATCCTCTCCTTTATCTCTTAAATATTCCGTCAGTCCTGTGTCTTTAAAAGCGCTGTTTACATTCTTATCAACTATTTTTTCTCCGCAAAGCGGCTTGAATTCATCGTATATGTCAAAGCCCTGTGCACCCTTTGTCAACGCATTTTCAGCACCATCATCGTGACGAACATACACCACCTCGACACCATGCCTTCTGGCTTGCGCTATCAATGTTTTTATGCGGCTTTCAAGAAGCTGAAATTCATATAATGCTTCATTCATAATCATTGTCTGCGTATCCACAATCAAAAGCACCATTTGTTTTCTCCATTCTCTCATAAAGACCGTAATGGCCTTTTTTCCCTTAACCTGATTATTCCTCTGCTATTATGCATTCTCACGATTTCGCCCGGAGCGCCTGTAATACCATATAGCTGCCAGCATGGAAATCAGAAAGAAGATACCCGCATACAAAAAGGATAACCGTGGTCCCGCTGCATAGATAAATCCTGCGAACAATGCCCCGGCGATCATCCCCAGACTTTTCATCGCATTGTAAAAGCCCATGACCATGCTGCTGTGCTCAGCACTGGATGCCGAAGCACAAAGATCCTGCAGTAAAGGGATATAAATAGCATTTAATGCAAAGAAGATGATATTGATAAGGATAAACGGCAGAATATCCTCCAGCATCGTTATGGCGATCAGCGTGACACCGGCTCCTCCCAGCACATAGATGACAGATTTCTTAACGTTGGTCCTCTTCATGATCCATACACAGATCGTAGTATTGGCAATCAGCGATATAAAGCCGACCACGGCCTTCAGCATACCGTTATAAGAGGAATTGAAATGAAATTGATCCTTAATAAAATAATTGAAATTCTGATCATATGCCGTTGTTGCCGTTGAGGTCAGAAAAACCGCAAAGAATAAAACAGCGAATGTCAGCGTCATAAAGCGACGGGCATCCAGAAATGCCTGAAACGGATTTGCTTCCTTCCATATGCTGACAGACCTGCCTGTTACCTCCCTATCCTCTCGCAGACATATCGCAAACAGCATACCGCACAGAATGAGGACACCGCTTTGCAATGCAAAGGTCAACGGAATGGAAACGACACCGGCAAACCCGCCGATCAGATAGCCGAAAGCCGCAAATACGGTCGTGAAGGTAGCGGATAACGCCAGATAGCGTCCCCTGTTCTCCATTGTGCTTGTATGAATGATATAGGTCAGAAAGCTGACCATAATACCACCGACAAAGAATCCCGATAAAAGGCGGGCAAGCATAATGGTGGGGAGTGTTTTCATGATGGCAAACAGCAGCTGTCCGATGCCGTAGCCCACACAGCAGATACCCAGAACCCGGCGGCTTCCCATACGCGTGACCTGCTTTGCCCAGAAGGGAGAAAACAGAAAATTGGTGAATGCCATACCGGCATACAGCATACCGAAGGAATAATCCGGTAGCTGAAGATTCTGAATGAGTGTCGGCGTAATCGGATGTGCAAAATTAGCAGCCAGACTCTCCAGAGCAACTGCGAAGAAAAACAGCTGCAAATGATATTTAGACAGAAATGATTTCATGGATGAATTGTTCATATATCGCTCCCACTTTCTACAACATGTCAAATCTTACTATGAATACGGTGGAAAATCAACTGAGAAACTACGTAAGCACATAAAAAACAGATGCCGGTTTCCAATGGAATGCATCTGCTTTTGCTTATTTCTGCTTAATATATTTCTGTTCAAACACAGAGACAGGAATCGGACGGTCGATTAAATACCCCTGCAGACCGTCACAGTCCAGCTGCTTTAAAATATCAAATTGCTCCTTTGTTTCGACTCCCTCCACAATCAGCTGCATCTGCAGATTGTGACAGATTTGAACAAGGGAGGATATCAGCATCTGTGAACGGCGGTTATTCTGCAAATCCTGCATCATACTGCGATCCAGCTTCAGCGTATCCAGCTGCGCATTGATAAATAAGGCCATATTGGAATAGCGTGCGCCGAAATCATCAATGGATATGGAATATCCCTGCCGTTTGATGCGCTCCATTATCATAATCAGAAATTCATTGTCCAGACTCTCGTCATTTTCTATGATTTCAATCTCCAGATACTGCTTGGGAACATTGTAGTTTCCCCAGATGCGTTCCAGTTCTCCCAGAAAATCCGCCATACGTAAGGTGTAGCGTGAAAAGTTCACACTCAGCGGTGTAAGTCTTCTGCCTTCCGCATGCCAGCGGCTGAGCAGTCTGCATACCTGTTCAAAAGCAAAGAAATCCACGTACCGGATCGTGCGTGCCTCCTCCAGAGATGGAATAAATTCATTGGGCATAATCAGGGTACCCGTTTCATCGTGATAACGAATCAGTGCCTCTCCTCCGATAAGCTCCTTTCTGAAATTCACCTTCGGCTGCAGATACACCTCAAAGCGCTGCTGTTCCAATGCCTGCATCAAGACGGAGCGGTCCGCAAGCTGCAAAACCGTATCGTTACAGCAGCGGTACCGGTTGGAATTTGGATTTTTCCGATAGAACTGCATTTTATCCTGATACATGTATTCATCTGCATCTGTTATCCTGGAGGATATATCCTGACAGGTGGATGTCCATATATGTCCGATTGCCCCCTTGCAATTCGCACTGCCGATGATTGCCTGCTTCAGAATTCCCACCTGCTCCAGAAATTCCTGTTCCTGCATTCCCTGAACAAACACAACGAATTCATCCCCGCCGATTCGATAGATGGCGCCGGTGTCAAACACCTTTTTCAATATGGATGCTCCTTCTGTCAGCACCTTATCTCCATAGGTATGTCCCAGATGGTCGTTGATATCCTTCAATCCGTTGATATCCATATAGACGATACCAAGGGGAATCTGCCTGCCATTGAGCTGATTCAGATCCTGAAGGTAGCGATTTCGATTATACACACCGGTTAAATCATCGTAATAGCTGTTATGCAGCAGGCGGTCGTTCAAATCCTTTTTCTCCATCGCCACACTCATGAAATAGCTGATGGTTTCCAGCATGGAGAAATTCCGCATATAGTCAGGTGCCGGATTATCCACACCGATAAATCCGATGCTTTTATTATTCTGAACGATCGGAGAAAGCGCAATGCTGTGTATATTCTGTACGTGCAGCACCTCATAGGTCTGTGGAAAGCTTTTCTGTATACGTTCCACATCCGGTATGGAAACATTTTTCCCCTGCTCGATAAAATCCTTCCAGATTGCGAGCAGCTCAACATCCATATTCTGACAGAATTCCATGGATGATTCCACACCATCGCTGCACCACTCATAGGTGTTGTTCATACATCCGTTCTGCAGCTCAAACACATAGGCGCGCTCTGCATGCATGAATTCACCGATTTCTTTCAACAGCTGATCCATATAGCTCTGCATATCATTGGATATATACATCAGACGGATACAGGACACGGTTTTCATTTCCATCTGCAGAGCCAGATTCAGACGCTCATGCTCCAGTTCCAGATTCTGACGAATCCTCATCATATCCTCAACATCGGTATAAACGACATAAACGACCGGTATGCCGTCGATCTGTTCTTCCGCAAAGGTACCGGTCATATGAATCCGCAGACAGCTCCCTCCTTTTACAGGAAGGCGGCAGAAGCATTCGTACTGCTGACTTTTGTTTCGATATGCATGCTCAACAATTTCCTTCAGCTTTTCAAAATCCTTTGGAGTCTGCTGAAAAAACAAGGTCGCGCTGTCATGAAACAGGATGTGATATTCCTCTTCACTGTATCCGCACATCGTATAAAACGTATCATTTGCCCATAATGTTGAAAACTCTTCATTGAGAAGATATTTACACACGCCGATGCGCATGGCACCGAGCTGGTTTTCCGTATCTTCCTTCCAAATTTGTGTATTCATCGTATCATCCTTTTTCTACTATCCCTTGCTTTTTATAAACAGCATACATCCGCATATGTAATCCATATACCGGAAGTCTTCCTATGCTTGTAACGTTTTGCGAAAGGCTTCCCTGCGGCCATGCTATCATCCATTCAGGTAGCTGATGAAATCCTTTTGATACAGGACATAATCAACTGAGGACTGCTGTCTTCCCAACTGATCTGTCCAGGAATTTTCATTCACCCGCACTCTGGTAAAGCCAAGCTGCTCATACACATGCTGTGCTCTTGTATTGTTCAGATTCACAAACAGGATAATCCTGTGACAGCCTTGCTCATGAAAGAGGGAGGATATCAGCATACTCAACAGAACTTTTCCGATTCCCTTGTTCTGCCGGGAAGCATCGCATAGCTTAATGCCTATGGCAGCTGTTGCATCAGCTTTCCATCGCACACTCATTTCGCCAATCGCGATATCGTCCATTTCTATCATCAATAAGCGATGGGATGTATCGCAGTTTTTTATCGTTTCCGCAATTTCCTGCACCGTTTCCCCTGTACCGTTTGGAAATCCTGCATGTGCCATCACCCTGCCATCATTCCACCATTGTGCAAGCTGCCCGGCATCCTGCACTACAGCATCCCGTATGGTTGAGTTTTGATATCTAAGCAGCATCTTCGTCCTCCAAGCAGTATATACGCTTATTACATGTGCAGGCATTTCTGCATACCGCTTTCATAGTGTCAGTTCTATTGTATACCGTTTTTTCCATAAAGGATACTTTTTTAAAAAAATCTTTACAGAATTGCATTTATCCACGTTTCCAGAAGGCTCATCCAGCCTTCGCATTCCGGCTGCAGCTTCTCTCCGTCGGCTCGCTGACTCAGTCTGCCGGCTGTAGACAGGCCATGTGCACCTTTATCATACATATGAAATTCACACAGCACACCCTTCTTTACCAAGGCAGAGGCAAACAGCAGAGAATTTTGTACGGAAACCGTTGGATCGGTATAGGTATGCCACAGAAAGGTTCTGGGTACATCCTTATGTACCTGCAGCTCCAGTGATACATGGTTTCGCAGCTGCTCATCCTCCGCATGCTCCTGCAATAGATTTTGTATGCTTTCCTCATGTGCATAGGCACCGGCAGTGATAACGGGATAGCATAGAATCTGGGCAAACGGACGCAGGTCCGTTCTCTGAATATATTGTGTGATTATCGGCTGATTCCAGTTTATACCAAGACTCGCCGCAAGATGTCCCCCTGCTGAGCAGCCCATAAGAAAGATACGGTCCTGACGGATATTCCAAGCCGTGCAGTTATCCTTCAACAGCTGAAACGCCGCCGCAGCCTCAAGCAGTGCCCGGGGATAGGCAGCCGGAGCACAGGAATAACGAAGCACGGCTACCTGCAAGCCCATGGCATTTAACCGTATGGCAAGCGGTTCCGCCTCCCGATCGCTGGTATAGCGGTATGCACCGCCGGGCATCAGCAGCACTGCCGGACGCCTTGTGCTGTTCAACAGCTCCTTTGATGCATCCATAAAATACGTCTGCAGGACTGCTCCTGTTGCTTTTCCCTGCAGCTGTATCTGAATCGTTTCTGTACGCATACGCTCCTCCTATACAAAAAGCCGGATATCTCCAGCAGATATTTCTTTTATTCCCTGCTTCCCTAGCGATATCGTTCCTGATCGAGAAAGAACATCGTAAAGGTTGCCCGTGACAGCAAAACATCTTCGTCATTGAAAATAAAAACCTCGTAAACTCCGGTCGTTCTGCCGGCTGATATTTTCTGTGCGATTCCGATCAGCTTGCCGCCTCTTCCCGGCTTGATATAATTGATCGTACCGGACAAGGTAACGCTGTCCCGACCCGAGGTAAAGCTCGCTGCCCCGGCTGCGGTATCTGCGAGAGAATAGAGTGCACCACCGTGTACAAAGCCATGTACATTCAAAATCTGTTCATCAATGATCATCTCAACCTTCGCATAGCCTTCCTTCACCTCCACGACCTGCATATCGTTGCTTTGCAGATATTGAGAAGAGGAATTCAGGCGCTTCTTTTGTTGAGGTAAGATAACGTAACCTTTTTTGCAGAGGGCGTTATCTTACCTCTTTTTGATGTATGTTAGATAGCATAACTCTTTACGTCGGCTCCTATCTGTCTGAAATAGGAGATACTTTCGGTAGGCTTGTCGCCCGTATCAACTCTGCCGACAAAGCTATAAAAGATTTCGATTTTGCGGGTGTTCGTTTCCTTATCCAGTTCGTGAATAAGAATACGGTCAATAAATTCATGGACGTTTTCGTAGGTCAGTTCGGTAATGGCGGTGTATCTGCGTACCAGTGCGACAAACCTTTTCACGTCCGCGCTGCGCTCGGTGGCGTTGTCGATTTCCTGTGACAGCTCCGCAATCCTCCGGGTCAGCGTCTTTTTTTCTTCATCATAGCCGGAAGTCAGAAAAGCAAACTGTTCATCAGAAAGTTTCCCTAAAGCGTTGTCCTCGTAGAGCTTGCGGAATAAGATGTTCAGCTCGCTAATGCGGCTCTGCGCCTTGTCAAGCTCTTTCCGCTGCTGTGTCAGCGTCTTTTGTACTGCCTTTGCGCTGCACTCGTTGGCGGTTTCGATAAACTCCTGTTCATGCTCTTTCACATAGGACAGCACCCTCTGTAAATCAGCAAGGACAAGTTCTTTAAGGACGCTCTTTCGGATATAATGGGTAGTGCAAAGCTCGCCAGTCCTTATCCTGTTTCGGTACTTTCCGCAAGTGTAGGCGTGTTTGCGTTCCAGTGTCCCGGCTCCCTGTTGCAGATACATTTTATAGCCGCAATCTCCACAAAAGAGAAGTCCCGAAAAAATGTCAATTTCATCAACCTTTGTAGGGCGGTGTTTGGTAGCAATCCGTTTCTGTGCAAGGTCAAAGGTTTCTTCGTCAATCAAAGGTTCGTGCGTGTTGGGGAAAAAGTATTGCTTTTCCTCCGGGTTCTTTTTCGTCTTTTTCGATTTGTAAGATACCTTATAGCTCTTGCCCGTAATGGTATGCCCCAAATATTCTTTGCGTCCAAGAATATCATACAGTGTCTTATCCGGCCAGTTATAAATACAGGTCGGGTGCGGGCGCGGGTGGCGGCAACTGCCGGAACGACGGTAGCGCAGTTCTGAAACAGTAAGTACCTCATGTTCCCGTAGCCAGTTCTGGATTTCGCAGATACGGTCGCCGCGCACATACATAGCGAAAATCTGTTTTACAATGTGCGCCGTTTCCGGGTCGGGCAATAGATGATTGCGGTCGTTTGGGTCGGCTATGTAACCATACGGCACTTCGCCGTTGACACGCTCGCCTTTCTGTGCCTTTGCCTGTTTAACAGCCCGGATTTTCTTTGAGGTGTCGCGGGCGTAAAACTCGTTGAACCAGTTCCGCAGAGGGGTAAACTCGTTATCTTCCCTCGCTGTGTCTACACCGTCGTTAATGGCAATGTAGCGCACTTCATATTCGGGGAAAACAATCTCTATCAGTTCGCCGGTTTTCAGATAATTGCGTCCCAGACGGGAAAGGTCTTTTGTTATGACGGTCGCCACGTTCCCGGCTTCAACCTCATGCAGCATGGCTTGAAGCCCCTCACGCTCGAAACTCACGCCGGAAAATCCGTCGTCTACAAAAAAGCGCGTATTGAAAAAGTGGTGTTCGTCAGCGTACTTTTGTAAAATCAGCTTTTGGTTCTGTATGCTCTCGCTTTCCCCGGCCTGCATATCTTCCTGGCTCAATCTGCAATATAAAGCGGTAATCTTGTCTGTCTGTAACATTTTGTCCTCCTTTCCGACGACAGACAAGCATGGTATTTGTACTGTCTATATTATACCACATACCGCTGCCTGTGTCATGTATAAAATGTGAAGAAACGCCCTATTTTCAGGCGTTTACGGGGTTCAGCTCCATGTCTTTGCGAATGAGCTTTTTTATCTTTTTATCCAGTGTGTCCGTTGCGCGTTCACTTGCAGACGAACATACAAGGTAAGTAACTTTTCCGATTTTATGCTCCGTTGTGGTAACGGGCGTTTGGTTTTGCGTCAAAGAAAATCCCCCTTTCTTTCGCAAACATATAATACAGTCTATGAATAGCAGCAAGTCCACTATTCAATAAAACAAAGGCTTTAATCGGACGGTTATTAGCATAACCTCATGGGAATTTCACCCCCGGCATGGTTCTCATGCAGCCCTACCCATTGCCTGCGACGCTCTTAACGCTCGGACTGTGGCTGTAAGGAAGTATCATTGTATATTCTGCGTGTCGTTGCCCGCAAACCGCTACACTTGCTTTCCGGCGCGGTGTTGGTCGCTCGGCTGTCCGGGCGGTGATAACCTCGCCCGGATAGCGTCATGGCGCACCCGCCGTATGGCTCGACGCAAAAGGAACGTATCCGATTTGCCCTATGCTGCGCCGCCGTTATCTTGCGCCGCTTTCTTTTTCAAGGTTCAAAATGGCTGTGCTACCCGCGTCAACAGCGGAACGGAAAAGGGGGTGAGAGAAAGCGTCCCGCCGCCGTTGCGGTTATTCCTCTGTCCTAAAGGTGAGGACAGCCATCATCAGTTTTGCTTGCAGCCGTTCCCGAATGTCGTGGTCTACGCCGAAATAGACGTTCCCGCGCTCGTCGTACAGCTTCCGCATGGAGAGGCGGGCTATGTAGCCGCTAAAATGCTGCAAGACAATCTTCATGGCGTCCGGGTCGCCCTTTGTCGCTGCCACAATGACAGGATAGGGAACAAGGGCATTTTCCGGGTAGCCGGGTTCGTTACCATTCGTCCCATTCATCAGCATTTTCCTCCAGATATTTTCTTAATTTCTCAAAAGAGCTTGTCCGCCTGTACTGTATCGTGCTTCTCGATGTATTGAACAACTTCGCAATCTCGGTGTCGTTCATTCCCTCGAAATAGTACAGGAGTACGGCTTTGCGCTTTTCTTCCGGCAAAGTACGGATTGCTTCAAGAAGCAGCTTCGGCGTGATTTTCTTCCCGGCTTTCTCAAAGACGGTTTCGGCGGTTTCCCGTTTGAAATATTCATCAAAGGTATGAAGCTGCCGCGCTTCGTCTAAGGGCAAATCGGAAAAGGTGACTTCCCTTGCCTTATGCCTGTGCAGCTCCCCTGTGAGCGTCACACGCTTCATTGTGCAGCACCGTATTACAAAACTTCTGAAAAGCACATTGTTTGTAAAACTCCCTGCTATTAGGTTCCACATTCTCACCTCCTTTCTCGTTGGAAAGTTGGTGGTGCTTCCCCCCTTTTCGCGGGGCAATACGGCGTTTTTGAAAAACGCCGAAGATTTTTTGAAATTTTTTTCAAAAAAATTTTTTGAGCAGCAAAATACGCCTGTCCGAAAAGCCCGGACAGGCGTATAGGTATTGTAAGCAGTATTTAGATGATTAGACAGTTCATAGTCAAGGGTAGAGAGGTTCCCGGCGGTGGTCGGGCTTTTTTTTGATATGTCAATGACCGTCGGATTTTGTCGATAGGGTATGTGCTTCATGGCGGCTACCTCCTTTAGCCGCCGCTTTTAACAGTGATACCGCGTCATTTCATTAGAAGATAAAAAGAAACGGCGGCTTTGATTTTTCAAAGCTGCTGCGGAAATCAAAGAACGACAAGCAACAGTTCTGATTTTGCTCCAATATGGTTATTAGGGGCACAAATTAAAATCAAAAAAGAGCCGATAACAGCAGTATTTCAAACTGCATATTATCGGCTCTGCGTCTGTGCGTCTGGCTCTTTTAATTAAATTATTTCTGTTGTTTTTTTGGCTTTATTATATGTATTAGCTAACTGTCCACAAGCTGCTTTAATCTCTCTACCATGAGAAACTCTCATGGTAACTTCAAGTCCTGTTTGCTCTAATTGATGTTTGAACGCAACCATTTCTTTGTTTTTGTGGTGCTCTAATTTTTTGAATTACTCGTCGGGTTGTATTGCAGCACGTTAATCATAACATTTTTTGCCCTTAAACCATTTTGCAAGTTGCCTTATATCTGAGGAACGGTCATTTATACCTGGTAAAAGCAAATACGCAAATACCACTTTTCGATTATGCCTTTGAGAATAGGACAATGCTTGCTTTAACAACATCTTCAATAGCGTACATGTGCATATGAGGAATGATACAGTTTCTCGCAGCCTGTGTTGCTGCATGTAAAGATATTGTCAACTGAATTTTTAGATGTTCTTCGCGCAATTTTTTTAATTGATTAACTGGACCAACTGTTGATACGGTAATGCCGTCGGTTGGAAAGTTAAGTCCATTTCTATCTCGAAGAATATGGATTGCTGCAATCAAGTTGTCGTAATTGAATAAAGGTTCTCCCATTCCCATAAAAACGATACGATTTACTTTTTGACGTATCAATACAACCTGCTGCACAATTTCAGACGGTGTTAGATTACGAACAAAACCATTGCGTCCGGACTCACAAAAAATACAGCCAACAGAACAACCAACTTGCGTACTTACGCAAACAGTCCCACCATCTCGCCGTTTAATAAAAACCGTTTCAATATACCTGTTATCTTTCAATTCATAAACATACTTTTCAGTATCGCTACTTTTATAGACTTTTTTTGTTGATATTGATAGATTTTCTTTGTGAAATGGCTGTTTATACAATTCCGTATATAAGGCTCTTGCTTTATCCTCTCCAATTACTTCCGACATTTCTTTGTAAGTAAATCCGTATGGGTCATTCAATATTTCCGTAGGTGTACTTTTAGGTAAGTGTTTCATTTAAATATCCTTCCTTTTCAAAATTAAAAAGTTTGTTTTTCAGAGTTTTTGATTATGATTTCTAGTTTTTCAACATCAACGATATGCGTTAATTTACATTTAGGGCAGAAAAGAGGAAAATTTCTTAATACCGTATTATAAAATACTTGAACCCTCGTCTTTCCGTTACAAATTGGACATTTTATCCAATATTTTTCAAGCATAATATTTCTCCTTTTGCGCAAAAAAATGCAGGTCAATTCTCAACATGAGCATTGACCTGCATTTATACATATAATACTACAACAAAATTAAGGCATAGTTTTTATACTATGTCTATACGTCGTTAGTTTTGTTGTATAGCATACGCAAAATAAGCATGACAAAAAAGCCCATATTGAAAATGGGAAAAATCTTTTTTGATTTCAATGCTTATCGAATACGCATGCTATGTAACATAAACATTCCCCCCCCCCTTTTATATAATATTATATACAAAAGCAGCTTGTTGTCAACATATATATATATGAATTATTTTGGCTAACTGATAGAACTATGTAGACATATCCAAGAAGAAAGGGGAACAGTAAAATGTAAGAGGGTGAATAACTATGGCAAAAAAGACCAGTACCAAAAATACGACTTCAAGGCTTTTGGGGCAGCGATAAAGGCAGCGCGTGAAGGACGCAAGGAAAGCCGCAAGAAAGTAGGCGACGAAATGTTTATCTCGCCGCGCTACCTTGCGAACATTGAGAACAAGGGGCAGCACCCAAGTTTACAGATATTCTTTGAGCTGATACAGCGTTACCATATATCCGTAGACCAATTCCTGTTAGACACGCCCGCTGCAAAGGACACAAAGCGGCGGCAGCTTGACGCGCTCCTTGACGGTATGAGCGATACAGGCATACGGATTGTGACCGCAACGGCAAAAGAGATTTCCGAAGTCGAAAAAGAGGGCGAATAGGAATGTCCGGCTTAAAACTGAACAGGATTTAGAGAGCGTTGTAATCTTTTTTGAGATTGCAGCGTTTTTCTTTTGCGGAAGTTTGGCAAAATCGCTTTTTCTCCGTAGTAAGGGATAAGAGCCTAAAGGATAAAAACATTCGTAGCAAGCATAGGAAGCGGGTACCCACTTCCGTATTTTCGCCCTCCCGCGCTGCGGCGCGTCGGTTGAAAATGGCTTGTTGGGAAGTGTCCCAAACCCTCGGAACGGAAAGGAAAGGAGTGAACACATGGACGGACGGAAAAGGACGGTGCAAATCAAATTCAGAGTGACGGAAGCGGAACGGGATTTAATACTGGAAAAAATGAAGCTCGTACCCACCCGGAACATGGCGGCGTATCTGCGGAAGATTGCCATTGACGGGTATATCATTCAGATAGACCACGCCGATATAAAGGCAATGACAGCAGAGATACAGAAAATCGGTGTCAACGTCAACCAGATAGCACGCCGCGTAAACGCGACGGGGAACGCATACCAAGAGGACATAGAGGAAATAAAGGGGGTGCTTGCAGAGATATGGCGGTTACAAAGATTAAGCCTATTAAAAGCACTCTAAGCAAAGCCCTTGACTATATCGAAAACCCGGACAAGACGGACGGGAAAATGCTTGTGTCCTCTTTTGGCTGCTCCTATGAAACGGCAGATATTGAGTTTGAATATACCTTGTCCCAAGCACTCCAAAAGGGGAACAATTTAGCCTTTCATCTGATACAATCCTTTGAGCTGGGGGAAGTAGATTATCAGAAAGCCCATGAAATCGGAAAGCAGCTTGCCGACGCGGTAACAAAGGGGCAGCATGAGTATGTACTCACGACGCATATTGACAAGGGGCATATCCACAATCATATCATTTTCTGCGCCGTAAACTTCGTAGACCACCACAAATACAATTCCAACAAAAGGAGCTATTACGGCATACGGAACATGAGCGACAAGCTGTGCCGGGAAAATGGCTTGTCCGTCGTCGTCCCCGGCAAGGGCAGCAAGGGAAAGAGCTATGCGGAGTACCAGGCAGAAAAGACGGGTACAAGTTGGAAAGGCAAGCTGAAAACCGCCGTTGACGCACTTATCCCCCAAGTTTCCAGTTTTGAGGAATTGCTAACGCGGTTACAGGCGGCGGGCTATGAGATAAAGCCGGGGAAATATGTATCATGCCGCGCCCCCGGACAGGAACGCTTCACCCGCCTAAAAACCCTCGGCGCAGATTATACAGAGGAAGCCATAAGGGAACGGATAGCGGGCAGACGGACAAAGGCGGCGAAAGCTCCCAGAGAGCAGCGCGGCGTATCGCTGCTTATCGACATTGAGAACAGTATCAAGGCGGCGCAGAGCCGGGGCTATGAACAGTGGGCGAAAATCCACAATCTGAAACAGGCGGCAAAGACTATGAACTTTCTCACCGAAAACAAGATTGAACAGTACGCGGATTTAGTTAGCCGGATTGAGGAAATGGCAGCGGAAAGCGGACAGGCGGCAGACGCATTGAAGAACGCCGAAAAGCGGCTTGCGGACATGGCGGTGCTTATCAAGAATGTTTCCACCTACCAAAAGACAAAGCCCGTCTATGACGCATACCGCAAGGCAAGGAACAGGGAGAAATACCGCGCCGGACAGGAACAGGCGATTATCTTACATGAAGCCGCTGCAAGGTCATTGAAAGCAACGGGCATTGCAAAGCTCCCGAACCTCGCCGCGCTGCAATCGGAGTATGAAGCCCTTCAAGCGCAGAAAGAAGCCCTTTACGCCGACTATGGGAAGCTGAAAAAGAAAGTCCGGGAATATGACATTATCAAGCAGAACATTGACAACATTTTACAGGCAGACAGACAGCCGGAACGGGAAAAGGGAATGGAACACTGATTAAGCAAAAAATGATTTTCGTATAGAAACAGAAAGCGGTATGTGGTATAATAAAATTATCTACAACTTTTGAAAGGATTTGATAGTACATGACAAAAGGAACACCAGCTAATATTAGTCAGCTTGTCAAAGACGCAAACAATAAATCATCATGGAAAATTAGGCTTGCTGCGTTGAATGAACTAAAACAATATGATTGTCAACAATCAAGAGATGTTATTACTCGTCTTGCTCTCCATGACAAAGTTTATAAAGTTAAAGAGGAAGCATTTAGAGCAGCACAAGCTATGGGGATTACTTACCGCGGAAATCCTATTCGCTTAGGACGTAAAGATATTGGTTTTAAGACAAAAGACTTTACTAAAGTTTTTCTACGTATCAAACGTGAAAAATCAATGGAAGAATTAGATTTACAATTATTCAAGGAAGCGTTCAAAACAATCGCGGCAGAAATGTATGATGTAATGGAATTTGAAAAGGGTCAAAAATTTGATGATTGGATTACAAATACATACAAATGTTTGCCAAAGAAATAAAAAGAACAGGGCGCGGAAAGTCAGTATATGACTTCCGCGCCCTGTCTTTTTGTGGGTGCTGTTGTGGTAAATGTTACGCAATAGAACGCCATTTTCGGGGGAAAAGGTATAAAGTATCGCCTATCCGATTTTCCCGCCCGGAAAGCCTTGCAAATCAAGGGATTTTCCGCGCCTACTGCGTAACAGGGGCGCGTCTTTTCCTCATGCGCTCGGCGGCCTGTCTGCGGGTGATACGCTTCCGGCAGTCGGGGCAGTATTTGACGCTGTTAGAGCTTGACGCAAAGGACGTGCCGCACTCGGTACATTTCTTCCTGTCCCCGGTTTGGTAAAGCTCCGCATAGAGCAGCTTATCAGCGGGAAGCACCGCAACCTTAAACCACTTGCAGAGAAGCGAATAGGAAATGAGCTGCGGACATACGCACTCGTCCCCGTCGTCCAGTAAGATACAGTTTCCATTATCGCAGTTGCAGCACGTCCGGCGCACAAGGGCGTTGACTTTCCGGCTCTGGGGCGGCGTCAGCCGCTTGACCTCGCTCATACTTCATCAGCGGCGTAAATGGGAAGCCCCGCAAACTCCGCTTCGGTCATGGCTTCCACTTTGGAGAGGGTACGGGCAGCAAAGCCCCGCATTTCCCCGTCCATAAAGGGCAGCGCGGCGTTCATGGCGACGATAAGCCCCTGTCGGCTTCCGGTCTTGTAAATGCTCAAAAGGTTTGTTTCTTCTACAGTCAGTTTTGTCATGTTCACACCTCCAAATCGTGATTTTTATTCTTTGCCGCCGCCTTTTTCGGGGCGGTCTTTGCCTTGTCTGTTTTAAGCTGCGCCCGGATAGAGGGGCGGGGCTTCCGTATCTCCCTGTCCCGGTTCTCCCTCTTGTCAATCAGCGCATACGTCCCATGTCTGCCCTCGATTTTGGAAAAGGAAAGGGTCTTGTAGGGCAGCATGGAGAAAAGACGGTCAGTGTCCTTTGTAGCCGCAAGCTGCATGAACGCCGGGGAAAGCTCTACCATGAAATGGGTCTTGTTTGGGCTGTTCGGCGTGTCGTGCCGCTTCATTTCCCACACAATGCGCCGCGCTTCCGTTTCAATCAGCCCGTCCCGCAATGCGGCGATATGCGCCTTGAAATCTCCCGGTGGAAGCTGCTCCCGGCTGCGCCGTTCTTCCTGTAAGAGCGATTGCAGCGCGTCCGGGTCGTTGGGTACGGCTTCAAAGCGTTCAAACTTCCCAAGCTGCGGGTCTGGGGTTCCGTCAAAATATCTCCCGGCTTTCTGTACCCTTTCCCCACGCTCATAAAACAGCTTCACCGTATCGGCGGGCAGCTCCTTTTCCTTGACGCGCTCATAATGGCGGGAATAGTCAAGCTCATACAGATTGCCCTTGATTTTCCCGCGCTCCTTTCCCGTCAGCTCGATTGCATAGGCAAGTACGCGGTCGCTTGTCTGCTCCATGTAGAAACGCCATGTATTGTGGGGCGCGGTGTCCTTTAGGAAAACGTCGCGCTCCCTAAAGCAATGCGTCCCGGACGGGCGGCAGAACCACAAAAGGGTCTTGTCCTCCCTGTGGGGGCTTGCCGCCGCCTTTGCGATAATCTCCTTGTCAATCTCCAAGTCGCTCTGGTAAAAGCCTGTATTCTGCTTCATAATCGCTTCAAGGGAAGCGAACAAATCCACGTTTTCAAATCTGCTCTGTTCCGGCATGGGTCAGCTCCTTTCCAAGTCCTGTGACTTCTGCTTTGCGTTTTTTCTTCTGCGCCTTTTCCTTGTCGGCTCTAAGCTGCGCCCGGATAGAGGGCTTCTTTTCCGGCTTCGCTCCCTTGACGCGCTCCTTGTCGGCTTTGACCGCATTAGCCAGGTCAACAAGGGAAATCGTTTCTCCCGCCTTGACCTTTGCTTCCAGTTCGTCAACGGTAGGGGTGTTGTTGATGATACCGTCAAAGTTGTTGTCGTTCTGCTCTACGGTGTCCTCGACGTGCTTCAAAGGGTTTGCCTTTTCCGGCTGCTCTGCGGCAACGGCAAACGCCCGCGTCCCGTTCCCCATAATCAGATACTTTCCGTCGTCGGATTGATGATGAAAGCCATATCCGGCGGCTTCTATCTGCTCCCGGCTCATGGCGGTTACATGGAAAGTCCCTCTCGGTGTTTTGACAGTTTCGCCCGTTTCCAAGTCGTCCGGGGTAAGCTGTTTCTGCTCCTGTAAAAACTCCGGCACTTGCCGGAAGCCCGCGCTGTCAACATAGTGCGCCGCGTCCTGTCCGTCCTGATGAAGCACTACCACGTCGGAAACGGAAAGGCTGTGTCCCTTAAAGTCTTTGGGGTGGTCGATATTGAAACGGGTATAAATATCTTCAAGGGAAGTCCCCGGCGCAAGGGGCGCGGAATAGACAAGCTCATAGTTCGCCCTGTCAACCACATTCCCCGCCGCCTGCAGGCGGTCGTAAGGCTCAAAGCGCAAGTCCCTTGTTTCGTCCCCGCCTTTTATCTGGTAAATGGAAAAGGTGTCCTTGTCCGGCTCGGCGGTCTTTGCCGTTTCCTGTGCCTTTGCGTAGAGCTGCTTTACGTCGCCCTCGGTCAGCTCCCCGCTTTTGAGCTGCCCCATAAGCTCGCGGCATTTCTCCGGCGTTCCGGTGAAAAGAACGTCGCCCATTTTCGCCCGCCCGTTCTCCTGTGTCACATAGGCTTGCAAGAGGTAGCTGTTTTCCCGGCTGTCGCCGTAAGGGTTCCGGCGCACTCTGTAAATCGTTTCCGGGGTAAAGGCTTCTTTCGGGGCTGCGTCCGCTTTTTCCTGTGCGCCGGATTTCCCCGGTGCGTCTGCTTCCGGCTCCGGCTTCTCTTTCCCGGCTGTATCTGCCTTTTCCGGGGCTTCCGGCTGCGGCTGCTCCGGCGCGGCTGCCTGTTCCTCTCTGGTGGGCTGCTCCTGTCCGGCGGTTTGCTCCTTGTCCTGTGCCTTTTGCAGTTCCGCAAGATTTTCGTCTATGGAATTGATAATCTCGGCGGCTGCGCTGCGTATCGTTTCAAGGGAGCTTTTCAGTTCGGACAGCTCCCGCCCGCTGCTCCACCCGGCGACGTAGCCGAAAGAGTAGTCCGACGTGTCAAGCCCGTAATGTTGGCAGACGGTATAGGCGACGCTTTCCGCTTCGACTTCGCGGGTGCGGCGGTCAATGTGGGGCTGCTGCTCGTCCTTTGGCGCGTTGAGGTCAATGTCGTGCAGCTTCGCATGGGCGATTTCGTGAATAGCGGTCTTTAAGGTCTGTAATTCGCTCATGCCCTCGTTGATAGCAATGCGCTTGTCCTCCAAGTGGTAGTAGCCATGAGAGCCGCCCTCGATATTCTCAAAAGCGATAGGAACGGGGGGAAGTCTTTTCAAGGGCTGCGAAAAAATCCTTGTAGCGGTCAACGTCGCCTGTCAGCTCGTCAACCGCAATGTCCGGCAGCTCCTTTCCCTCGGTCTGGGAAACGTCAAAGACGGATACCACCTTGTAGGCGGGTATGGTGATTTCCTTTTCCTCGGTGACGGGCTTTCCGTCCTTGCCGATTATGGGCTTCTGCGTGTGCGGGTCGATTTTCTGCATTTCCTGTTTGATTTTATAGGGCGACGGGGCAATGATTTTAATTCCCTTTTGCCCTTTCATCACGTTTCGCTCAAAGTTGTTCTTCCAAGCGGAAAAGCCCGCCACAAGGGAAGCGTCCGGCTTCTGCATGGCGATAAGGACGGTGTTTCGGAAGCTGTAATTATGGAATTTTGACATGACTTTCAGATATTCCTTGTAACGCTCGCTGTCAAAGAGTTCCGCAATGCCCTGTTCCAGACGGTCGGTAATCTCTTTTAATTTCTCGGCGGGCTTCTCGCTCGTCAGCACGATAGGGATAACCGGGCGCGGCTCCTGTGGCTGCTCTGCGGTCTGCGCGGTTCTCTGCCCCGGCGCGGCTGCGTCCATTTCTACCTTTTCCGGGTCGGGGATTGACCGCTGCGGGGGCTGCGGCGTTACCCGGTATTCCTCCGGCACGTCGCGCCCGTCGTACCATTCTGTAAAGGTGTTGCGGTTGTTGTAGATATAGCCCTTTTCGGTAAACATACCGTCGTCGTTAATGGAAGCGTCGCGCCCATATTCCTCATACATGAAATACTTTTTCGCTTCTTCGGGAAGTTCCGGTTCTTCCAGTTCATCAACCAGATAACGCCCGTATTCTTCTTCATTGTGGACGGACGGATAAATCCAGTAGCAGTCAAGGTTCTGTGCAAGGTTGATAATGTCCTGTAAGCTGTCGGCATGGTCGCCGTATTCAATGGCTGCAATGAATTTCTCCCGGTCGTCGTCAAACTGCATTTCCAAGAGCTTCCCTAAATAGTTCAGCTCGTCGGGGTGGGAATACTCGCTTAAATGCTCCGTCAAGCCGGGGATAGTGGATTGAAATTCTGTGAAATGCCATTCCTCATAGTGCTTGAAGTCAATCCCGATACGGTCAAAGACTTCTTTCAGATGTTCGGCAGTCGTGGGGAATGTCACCCATTCGCCCGCGGGTCTGCCCTCGGTGTACTTCCCAAGATTGGAAAGATAGCCGCTTAAAATCGGTTCTGCCATTTGTTCGCTCCTTTCTTTTTCAATCATGCGGTGCATAAGCTCAAAATCCTCAATGCTCATGCTCCCGTCAAATACATAGGGGTTAAAATCCTCCCCGTCCCGGTAGGGGTTTTCGGAAAAGGGAAGCCCCGCTTCATGGGCGGCTGCCCTCGCTTCCTCGATAACCTCCGGGGGAAGCCTGTCGTCATGCGCCCCGATAAAACCGTCAATATCGTTCATGCTGTTTTCGTAGTGGTAGCGCACTCCGGCGGTCAGCTCGTCAAGGCTCATATCCTCGCCTAAATGCCCGCAATAGTAGCCGTTAAGGATAACGGCGGCGGGGTCGGTGCTTTTGATTTCCTCTAACCGGCTCCTGTCCTCCGGGTAGAGCGTATCGTCCATATCAAGATGAAAATATTCCGCGTTCCATGAACGCCCCTGTTTCCAGAACGCCACCCATGCGATACCGTCCCTAAGCTCGTCCTGATAGTCCTTTACGGTGTCCCGTAAACTTGCCATAGTTGAAAAACCTCCTTTCTCTGGGGCAGCGTCATAAGCTGCATTTTTTGGCTGCATAGCCTACTACGGCACACCCGCATTTCTGCCAAAGTTTTTTGAAGATTTTCAGAGGGTGAAGCCCTCCGCAAAAGAGGGTTTGGGAAACTTCCCAACAAGCAAAATCCCCGTCCGGCGCGTCAGCGTCGTAACGGGGATTTACGGAAGTGGGTACCCGCTTCCTATGCTTGCTATTCAAGTTTTTAGTTCTTCTGCACTTCGATACGGTAGTTGACGTATTTCCCGCCAGTATCGGCTAAAACGATAGTTCCGTCGTAGGTCTTGCCTGTTTTCGGGGAATAGAGCTTTTTCACATTCGCCTTGCCGGATTTAAGGAGCGCGGCGGCAATCTTCGCGGAAAAAGCGGTCTTGCGTTCCTCGAAAAAGCGGTCGTTCTTCCACATGACAAAGGCACATTCTTTGTTGCTGCAATAATAGTTTTTCTTCCCCTCATGGACGGGGGAACCGCAACGGGGGCATTTGCCGACAGAGGGCTTTTCCTCCCGGAACAAATCCTTTTTCCCGTCCAGTGCTGCGGCGTGTGTCTGCACAAGCTCCCGCGTCATAGCTTCAATGCCGGACAGAAATTCGCCGGGGTCTGCGGCTCCCTTTGCTATCTGCGTCAGATTGTTTTCCCATTCTGCGGTAAGCTGCGGGGAAGTCAGCATATCCGGCAGCACTGATATAAGGGCGGCTCCGTTCTGCGTGGGGATAAGCTGCTTCCCCTTGCGCTCTGCAAAGCCGCCCTTTACCAGTTTTTCAATGACGGCGGCGCGGGTGGCGGGAGTGCCAAGCCCCCGGCGTTCCGCGTCCGGGTCGGTGTCCCCGTTCCCGGCTCGCTCCATAGCAGAGAGAAGCGACGCTTCGCTGTGGGGCTTCGGCGGCGTTGTGGTATGCTCCGTTACCTTTGCGGCGGGGTTAGGAAAGCCCTGTCCCTCGGAAAGCTCCGGCAGCGTCACGCCCTCATTTTCCCCGTCCTCTGGGTCGGGTTTATCTTTCAGCGTCGCCCGGTATCTGTGTTCAATCTCTTTCCACCCGTCAGAAAGCACCGTCTTTCCCCGCGCCGTAAACTCCGTATCAGCGCATGAGAAAACCGCCGTAACCGCTTCATAAATATGCGGCTCGGCGGTGGCAAAAAGCAGACGCGCCCCCGCAAGGGTAAGGATATTTTTCTCGCTTTCCGGCAGCGCGTCCGGGTCAGCCTTTGCAAGCTCCATAGTGGGAATGATTGCGTGGTGGTCTGATACTTTTTTACTGTCTGTTACCTTTGCAACCTCCGGCGTGAAGCCCAAGCCCTCCATAAAGGAAAATTTCTCACAAAGCAGCTTGATAATGCCCGCTGCGGTGCCGCCCATGTCGTCAGTAAGAAAGCTGCTGTCCGTCCTCGGATAAGTCAACAGCCGCTTTTCATAAAGGGATTGTGCAAGGTCAAGGGTCTGCTTCGCGGTGTAGCCGAAAATGCGGTTCGCTTCCCGCTGCAAAGAGGTAAGGTCAAAGAGCTTCGGCGGGGCTGCGGTTTTCTTCTCTCTGGTGAGGGAAACGCATACCGCCGTTTGTGTTTCGCAAGCCCCTTTCAGCGCGGCGGCTTCTGCCTTGTCTGAAATCCTTTCACTTGCCGCTTCCGCGCCGGATAAATCAAGGCGAACATGATAATATTTTTCTTTCTGGAAATGGGAGATAGCCGCGTTCCGGTCGGTAAGCATTTTTAAGGTCGGGGTCTGGACGCGCCCCACGTTCAAAGTCTTTCCATACAGGCAGGAGAAAAGCCGGGTGGCGTTAATGCCGATAAGCCAGTCAGCCTTTGCGCGGCAGAGGGCAGACGCAAAGAGCGCGTCATATTCCCGCCCGTCTTTGAGGGAAGCAAAGCCCGCCTTAATCGCCCCGTCCTCCATTGAGGAAATCCACAAGCGGCGCATGGGCTTCTTGCAGCCCGCCGCTTCGTAGACAAAGCGGAAAATCAATTCTCCCTCGCGCCCCGCGTCACACGCATTTACCACTTCGGAAACGTCGGCGCGGTGCATAAGCTCTTTTAGGGTTTTGAATTGCTTCCCCTTGTCCGGGTCAACGGTGTACTGCCATTCCTCCGGCAGAATGGGTAAGCTCTCAAAACTCCATTTTTTTATATTGCTCCCCGTAGGCGGCAGCTTCCGCAAGCTGTACCAAATGCCCGACGCACCATGAAATGAGGTAGCCGCCGCCCTCGATAAATCCGTCTTTCTTTTCTTTAACGCCAAGCGCGGCGGCGATAGTCTGCGCCACGCTCGGTTTTTCTGCAATTACAAGTCTAAGTGCCATGAAAAAATCCTCCTTTCAGCATTCCAGCTCACTTGCCTTTTTCTCCTGTACCTGTTTCAGACAGTAGCCCACACAAGGGAGCTGCCCTTTGTACGGGCAGGAAGCGCAAGCCGGGGAATGGGGAACGGGCGGCGCATTGTCACGCCGCCCGCCCGGTCTTTGTATCATCATCTTTTCAAAGGGATTGTCGGTAAACAGGGTCATGCTTCCTCGTCCTCCTGTTCTTCATCAGAAAGCCCGTCCCCCTCGTCCGGCTCCGGCTCGTCCTCGTCGTAGTCGTCAAAATCGAAATCTTCAAGGTCGGTGTCGCCCTTGACGCTCTGCTTCGGCTTCATAAACTTAAAATAATAGAACGCGCCCCCGCCGCCAAGAAGTGCCACGACAAGGAAAAGCACAAGCCCGCCCGCATTGCCTTTTTTCTTTGGGCTGCTCCGGCGGTTCTTCGGTTTCCGGCTCCGCTTCCTTGCCGCTGCAAGCGGTCATGTTGTCCTTGCAGACGGGGCAGCTCACATTTACTTTCCCGGCTTTGCATTTATCGGTACAACTGCAAACGGTGGGCGGGGGCTGCTTCGGTGCTTCCGTCCTCCATAAGTGCTAAGAGGTCGGCTTCGTCTACTTGATTAAGGAAATGTACAGTATTCTCGCCCTCGTCGTCCCGGTCAATGAGGATATAAAAGTAATTGCCGTTTTTGGTCGTTACGGTGATAAGCTGCTTGTTGCCGCCGAAATCGTCTACAAGGGTCGCGTTCCCGTCCGGGGTAAGGGGTTCTTCCTTTTGGGGTTCCTCGTAGACAACGCCGCTGTCGTCGGTGTCGTCCTCTCCCTCCGGGGTCTGTGCAAAAGCGGTGACGGAAAAGCCGCCCATAAGTACAAGGGCGGCGCAAAGTGCGGTCAGTGTTCTAAGGATTTTCTTATTCATTCTCGGTGTCCTCCATTTCTTCGTTGTCATGGTCTGCGGGTTCTGCGGGGTAGCCCGGCGCGGCTTCCATGCCCGGAATACCGCCCCCGGAAAGCATAGCGGAAAGCTCATGCGGGGAAAGGCGCATGGAGCGCACAAGCTGTACGATTTGCAGGTTTTCCGCTTCGGTTTTCTGCGCTTCAAGCCCCCCTTAATTTATTCTGGTACTCGGTGATTTTCTCGCGGGTCTTTGCAATCTCCTTGTCGATACGTTCAATTTTGTTCATAGCCATCAATAAATTTCTCCTTTCAGATTTTCATTTTTTTGTTGTCAGTTCCAATTCATTAAGCCGTAGCCCTTGATACAGCCATAATTGACGGGGTAGCTCTTTATCTTGCAGGCGTCGCCGGAATTGCCCTCGACGGTATAGACGCGCTCCCCGTCCGTCCCGATAACAAGCCCTACATGGTCTGCGCTCCCGTCCCCGTCCCAGTCGAAAAAGATAGCGTCGCCGGGGGCGATATTCTCATAGCCCCTCGCGCCCCATTGCCCGCGTGACTGGAACCAGGGTACGCCCTGTGACTGGCACCCGGCAAAGCGCGGCTCGCTTTTCCCGGCTTGATTGTAGCACCATGAAACAAAACAGGCGCACCATTCCACGCGGCTGTTAAATCCGTACCAGCTCCAAAAGGGTCGCCCGCCCACGTTGCCGACTTGCCGCTTCGCAAGGTCTACAACGGCAGTGTTGCCGGGGCGTGTGCCGTTTACAAGCTGTACGCCGCTTAAATCCTCGGACGCGCCCATATCGGGGGAGCCGCCGCCGAAAATCAGCGGTTTGTTGCCGCTTGTTTCCAGATAGACGCGGTACATTTCAAGCTGCTGTGGCGTTAGAAGTTCCTCCGCAATCTCGGAAATGGGCTTGTTCGTCAGCTTCACGTTGAGGATATGGTACTCGTAGGGTACTTCCTCGGTGGTCGTTTCCCCGGTTTCCGGGTCTGTGCTTGTTTCTGTGCGGTAGCGGATTTCCGTTTCTTCCGTCAGCGTCAAGGTGTACTGCATGGCAAAGACGCGGTTTAATTCTGCCTGTGCGCTCTGCGGGGTATAGGTCTGTAAAAGTGCGGTGAGGTAGGACGCTAACTCATGGGGGGTTATGCCCGATACTGTCAAGGTCATAGCGGTATTCGTCATAGCCGGGGTGGGTGCTTTCGATATTGTCAATCTGCTGCTGAAGCTCGTTTTCCTTTGCGGCATAATTATTTTCCGTCGCCACAAGGTCGCTGTCCTCCGACGTGTAGGAAGTCCCAAGTATGCCGTTCATCAAGCCGGAGAACATGGAGCCGCAAGAGGAAAGCCCCGCCGATACCATGATGAATAAGAGCAGCGCGGCAATGGCGATACATACGCCCGCCGGGTGCCGCCCTACAAAAGCGATTGCCTTTTTTGTTTCCTCGGCGGTCTTTTTTGCCGCCTTGCGGGTGTTCTCTGCGGCTTTCTGCGCCGTTTTTGCGCCGCCTTTCCTTGCCGACTTTGCATACTGCCGCTTGATTTGCTGCTTCTGCATGAAGCGGGAAAGGGGATTGCCCGCAATCTGCGGATTGTCATGCAGGGCTTTATGGTACTGGAAATCCACATTCGCCTTGAACGCCGCTTTCTCTGCCTTTGCCGCCGTCCGGTAGGGTTTGAGCTTGTGGCTGTGGTAGCCCTCCTTGACTTTCCGCGCCCCGTACTTTGCGCCGCGCTCTGCCAGTTCTTCGGATTTGTGCGCCCCCTCAACGCCGGAATTGTCCTTTTCAACGGAATGTATCTTGTTGTGGACGAAAATACCCGCTTCCTGTGCGGGGCGGGATAGCGGGTTATTGTGGGGCTTATTCTTTCCTATGGGCTTTTCCTGTTCCTCAAAATGTAGGCGGGTCTTGCCTTTCCCGGTGGCTTCATCAAAGGTGCGCTCCCGTACAAGTTTCTTTTCTTTGGGGATAGCCGCCTTTGCCGCGTCCAGACGGTCGGCTGCTTTGTCCGATTTTCGGATATACCTTTCAAGCTCCGGCGTTGCCCGTTCCTCGTCGGTAAACTGCAAGCGGGAAGATTTTTCTTTTGCTGTGGCTTCTGCCTGTGCTTTCCTCGCCGCTTTTTTACTCGCCTTTCTGGTACGCGCCCCGTCGATACGCTCCAAGACGCGCTCGGCTGCGGCGGTGTCCTGTTCCCGTTCTGCCCCCGGCGCATGGGGAAGCGGCGGCGCGGCGGCTGTGGGCGCGGGAGCTGCGCCGCCCGGTATGGTCTGCGCTGCCTGTTCCGGCGGCTGCGGTGCTTCGGTCTTTGCAAAGTCCGCGTCCCTTATCCGCTTGCTGATACGTTTCTTTTTTCCCGGTGGCGGCGTTTACCTCGACAGCCCCCCTCGCGGGTCATTTTCTGCGTGACTTTTTCACGCGCTTTATATTGTTTTATGTGTCTGTCCCTCCAATCCGCGCCCTTGCAAGGGCGCAATACTCGGCGTTTATCTCAATGCCTATATAATGCCTGTCAAGCTGCCTTGCGGCTGCCCCCGTCGTGCCGCTGCCGAAAAAGGGGTCAAGCACAACGCCGCCTTTCGGACAGCCCGCCTTGATACAGGTTTCGGCAAGTTTTGGCGGGAACGCGGCGAAATGCCCGCCCTTGTAGGGAACGGTATTGATAAGCCACACGTCCCGCCTGTTCCGCATGGTCGGCATGAGGGCTTCGTCGTAGTAGCTGCCGCTTCGCGCCCGGTTAAGCCCCTGTACTTTCCCCTGTCCAGGTATTTCGTCCGCATATTTCTGTCCCGCGCTGCGCCCGGTGCGGTACCGCGCCGCCGTTGTGGGGGCTAACGGCTCGGCTATGGCGGCTGCGTCATAGAAATATTTCTTTGACTTCGTAAGCAGAAAGATATGTTCATAGCAGCGGGTAGGGCGGTCTTTCACGCTCTCCGGCATGGGGTTTTCTTTCTGCCAGATAATGTCGCTCCGTAAATACCACCCGTCAGCGCGTAGGGCAAAGGCTAAAAGCCAGGGAATACCGATTAAGTCCTTTTGTTTGCAGCCGGAAACGCGGTTGTTTCTTGCAATCTGCTGTCCGTTTCTGCCTTTCGGGTTCTTCGGGTCTGCATGGTAGCCTTTATTTCCTGTGCCGCAGTAAGTGTCCGCGATATTCAGCCAGAGCGTACCGTCAGAACGCAGTACCCGGCGCAGCTCGCGGAAAACCTCGGTCAGCCTGTCAATGTACTGCTCCGGCGTGTCCTCCCGCCCAATCTGCATATCAAGCCCATAATCTCTAAGCGCATAGTAGGGCGGGCTTGTGACGCAACAGTGTACGCTTTCCTCTGGAAGCTCCCGCAAGGCATAGAGCGCGTCCCGGTTGATGATTGTGTCAGTTTTCAGCCCGTTCATGCTTCGCCCACTTCCTCCGGCTTCGTCGTCATTACCCGGTAAAGCTCGGTGTCTTTCGGGAAGCGGTCTACAAAGGGCAGCACCACGTTCCCGTAGAAGATAAGCCCCTCGCCCGCTTCGGTGTGGGTGACATATTTCATCTGCTGCGGGGAGATGTTGAGCTGCTTTGCAAGGATAGCCCGGTCGCCCGCCGCTTGATTGAGCATGAGGACAAAATCGCTGTTCTCAAAGATATTCTCCACTTCGCGGGAAGCAAGCAAATCTTTGACGTTCTGTGTAATGGCTGTGGGTATGCCGCCCCATTTACGGAAACGCTTCCAGATTTCAACGGAATAGGCGGCGGTCTGTTCCTCTTTCAAGAGAAGATGAAATTCGTCCATGTAGTAGCGGGTGGATTTCCTCTCTGCCCGGTTGACGGTAACGCGGTTCCATACCTGGTCTTGCACAATGAGCATACCTAACTTTTTGAGCTGCTTCCCAAGCTGCTTGATGTCAAAGCAGACAAGGCGGTTATTCAGTTCCACGTTGGTACGGTGGTTGAACACGTTAAGGCTCCCGGAAACGTAAAGCTCCAACGCCGCCGCGATACGCGCCGCTTCCGGCTCCGGCTGCTTCAAAAGCTCGTCGTACAGGTCGCCCAAAATCGGCATTTTCTCCGGGTCGGGGTCTGCAAGGAAAGGGCGGTACACGTTCCGAACGGCGCGGTCAATGACGGTCTTATCGACGGGCTGCAAGCCCTCCTTGCCGCCGATTACAAGCTCGCAGAGGGAAAGGATAAAGTCGGATTTCAGCGCAAGGGGGCTGTCGTCCTCGCTGTAATTGAGGTTAATATCCATAGGGTTCACATACTGGGGCTTCCCGTCAATGCCCTTGCCCGTAGGCGACAAGCGTATCACTTGCCCGTCAAGCCGCTGCACAAGGGAAAAATACTCTGCTTCTGGGTCGCAGATAATAATGTCGTCGTCTGTAATGAGGAAAGCGTTTGTCATTTCCCGTTTGGCGGCAAAGGATTTCCCGCTTCCCGGCGTACCCAAGATTAAGCCGTTGGGGTTCTTTAGCTGCTTGCGGTCGCAGAGTATCATGTTGTTAGACAGGGCGTTTAAGCCGTAGTACAAAGCCGCGCCCGTCTGGAAAAGCTCCTGTGTGATAAAGGGGATAAAGATAGCGGTGCTTGACGTGGTAAGTCCTCTTTGAATGGGGATAAGGTTCTCCCCAAGCGGTACAGAGGACATAAGCCCCGCTTCCTGTTGGTAGTCAAGGCGGGTTAAGGCGCAGTTGTTCTTCTGTGCAATGCCCGCCGCCGCGAATACGTCATTTTCCAGTTTCCGCTTCGTGTCCGCCATGTTCACCACAAGGAACGTCAAGAGGAACATTCTTTCATTCCGGCTCTGCAAGTCCTGTAAGAGGTTCTTCGCTTCGCTGCCGAACGTGGCAAGGTCGGACGGGATTATATCCATGTCGTAGCCGCTGCGTACCGCTTTTTTTCTGTTCCTCGATTTTCATTTTGTCAAGGTCGGTGATTTTCCGCTTGATTGTCTTTATGGCTTCGGTCTGGTCGATACTGTGGATATGCAGATTGACGATAACGCCCGTTTCCAAGTCCAGAATGTCGGATAAGATACGGTCGTTTAATTCCGGGGCAAGGACTTCAAGGAATGAAACCGCGCCGATTTTGCGCCCCATGCGGAAATACCGCCCCTCGCCAAAACGGAAAGAGGACGGGGCGATAAAGTCCTTTGTGGAAAGCCCGGACGGGGCAAGCCATGAAAAATCAAAGGAAAACTGCCCGCCCTCCGGGTGGAAAATGCCATGCAGCATTTTAAGGCGTTCATAGCCTGTCATGGGGCGGGCAGACACGCCCAAGAGCTTAAAGTTGTTCAGCACGTCCGTTTCGATACGGGCAAGGCGGGATTTCGCCGCGCCCAGACTGTCGGCTTCAATGGCAAAGGTGATATATTTTGCTTTGACAAGCCCGTTGTTTCCCTTTGCAAGCTGGTTTTTTCAGCATATCCCGGTATTCTGTGCGGATAGAGTTGAAAGCGTCCTCCTGTGCCGGGATATTGACCGCCTTTTTCCGCTTCGCCGCGCTGCGTCCCTTGATTGATGAAAGAGAGCTGCACCGAAACGGAAGCGTCAAAGTAGTTGAGGAAGTCGCACCAGTTCTCAAAAATGGCGGTCTTGTCGTCTGCCTGTGCAAGCTGATAGTTAATATCTTCAAAGGCGACGGTCTTTGAGTATTTCCGTCCCGTAACCTTGCAGATACCGTCCGGGTACATCTGGATATAGGGGATTGTCTGCTGCGCGGTGTGCGCTTTCCCGTCGCCCTTTGCCTGTCTGATGATTTCCGCAATCTGCTTTTTCTCGGCGCGGGTGAGCTTGCGGGGTGGGTTAGGCTTTGCGCTTCCCGCCGCGCTGTTTCTTCGTGTTTCCTTTTGCAATCGCTGATACCTCCTTTTCAAGTTTTCTCTGCCGTTCTAAGACGGAATAAAAGTTGTCTGTCCTGTATGGTCGTTCTTTGGGGGCTATGAATTTCGTCCGTATGATGTTCTTCACCACCACTTCAAGGGGCTGTCCATGCTTTTCATACATGGCGAACAGGAAACAGGGCAGCATGACGGCAATCATAGCCATAGACGCAAGGCTTGTGCCTGTGCTGTCTTTGAGCAGAAAGAAAAGCGGCAAGCCGAACAGGAGAGCCGCCGCAAAACATACAATCTGCCGTTTGGTAAGGTTGAACGCTACTTTTGTCTTGACTTTGGATAAGTCTTTGGGTACGGGTACATACGCCAAGTGAAAACCTCCTTTCTCTGGGTTTGGTGTTGCTGTAATTTTCCATAAGGGTAATCAAGGCAAAGGTCAATCTATGCCCTTTGCCCGCCCGTATTATATGGGGGTTATCCGCGTCAAGGTCGGGTCGTATTTTCGCCGCTTCGCTCTGAAAATCTCCACCCTGCCCTTGACACGCCGCTAATGCGCGGAAAAAATCGACTTCGCCAGTGCGCCGGATTTGAACAGGGAGAAACAGAGGATAACGGTGTAGGCTGCAAGGGAGAATATCGCGCTGTGCAGATTGTCCGCTATTATCATGTTGTTCACCAGTACGGCGTAAATGCCGACGCATATCATAATGAGGAAGCCTTGAAAACCGATAGCGAACAGGGATTTTAGGTAGTTGTTTCCTATCTGCCCCCATTCCCGGTTAGTCATAGTTGCAAACGGGATAGGCGATACCGAACAGTAAAGGTAAATTTCTATCATACGCCCGTAGAGGATAACGGTTATCAGTACGGACATGATTTTCATGCACAAGCTCACAAGGCTTGTTTCCATGACAAGTAAGAGCAGTTCGGGGATTTCCATAGCGTCAAGCCCGCTTTGCATGGAAGCAAGGGCGGCGGCAACATCAATCTCTGTGCTGCCGCCGATTACCCCCCGCCGCGCCGGAAACAACGTGCTGCGCCATATCGAACACCGCCATAGTGATGTCAAAGGTGTGCGTCACAAGGTAGACTGCCACAAACGCCTTGAACACCCACTTGAAGAACATGGAAGTGTCAACGTCGTGCATATTGTTCTTTTCCGTTACCATGCTGATAAGCTCATAGCATAGGACGTAGGTAATGACAAGCCCCGCAATGGGTACGATTACATTCTCACTAAGCGTCTGTATCATGGAGAATATATTTGCGTTCCACCCTTGCGGGGTCTGCCCTACCTCTGCGGCGATAGTGCCGACTTTCTCGTTCACGTCCCCGAACATAGTTGACAGATTACCGTTTATGGCTCCTATGAGGATTTCCTTTATCCATTCGTTAATCGCGTCAAGTATGCTCTGCATAAGCCTTTACCCGCGCTTCTTAACCGAACAGCCCGGAAAGCAGCGGTACAAGGGTCATGCCAATAAGGGCAACGCCGCCGCCCGCCATGAGCTGCTTCATGCCCTGGCTTTTCGCGCCCGGATTGTCGTTGCCGTAGCCCTCCATCAGATTGATTACGCCCCAGATACCAAGCCCGGCTCCAAGTGCTACAACAAGGGTCTGCAAAACGTCTACTGCGCTATTGAAAAATGCCATAAATATATCCTTTCTGCCGCGTCTGCGGCTGTCCGACAAGCGGACAAAAGGCGGTCAGCATATGCCGCCGCACAAAAAAACCGCCCTCTGGTAAAGGCGGCTGTCCCCGCGCTGCGTAAGTCCTGCGGCGCGGCGGTATTCAGTTGTAAGGGGTGCGGATTTTGCCGCTGTGTACTGCGCCGGAAAGTGGGGGCGCGTATCATGTAGCCGGTATGGATAGATGTGATTGCTTCAATCGCTCCTTTCTGTGTCCCGCTGTGCTGCCGGACGTTTTTTTCAGACTTGCGGGAAGTGAATAGCTTGCGCAGCAAGGTGTTCGCTTCCCACAAGTTCACAAAGGGGTAGCTGCCGCAAGGCAGCGTAGGGGAAGTGTAGCTTCCCCTGTCCCCCCGGCGGTCTGCCATGCTGTCATTGTTGCGGGATAAGCCCCCCGGCGCGTGACATACTCCGTTGCAAAGCGGCGGTGTTCCGCTTCCTTTTTCCCGCCAATACTCCCATAATGCAGCGTCGGCGGCTTCCGCAACATTCATTAAAAACCGTTCAAGCTGCTTTTGTTTTTTCCTCTGCGCTACGTTTCCTCATGGTCTGCGTCCTCCTGTAAGTCTGCTGCGTCAATCTCGTAATAGTCAAAAAACCTCGTCGGGCTTGACAATGGCGGGGCGGCGTTTAAGGTGCTTTTTCCATGTCAAAGGCGTTCTTCGGGTCTGCGTCGGACAGGTACTTGTATTTCGGGTGCTTCGTTATGTCGAATTTGTCCGAAAAGAACGGGCGCACCCCTCGTAGCTGCAAGATACATTTCCCTCCGTCCATGACTGCGATTTCATCTTCCGTCATAAGCTGCTTTCCCAATTTCTGATAGTTCAGCCCATGCGAAAGCTCCCGCCCCCTTGTTTCGGAAGTGTTGAAGCTGTCTATCGTTTCCTTGCCTAAAATCTCCGATATTTCTTTGAGCGTCGTTTTTTCCTTGCCGCCCAAGAAAAGGGTGGTGTCGCAGTTGCCGACTATGGTATCGGCGTTGTCCTTGTAGATTGCTTTTAGCTGTGACTGGCTCTGCAAGATGATTGACGCGGATATTTCCCGGCTCCGTATCGTTGCAATGAGCTTTTCAAACTTTGGTATCTGCCCGATATTCGCAAATTCATCAAGTAAGCACCGTACATGGACGGGAAGCCGCCCGCCGTATTCATCATCTGCCTTGTCGCATAAAAGGTTGAATAACTGTGTGTAGAGAATACTCACGACAAAGTTAAAAGTATCGTCGGTGTCGCTGATAATGACGAAAAGGGCGGTCTTTCTGTCGCCTATGGTGTCAAGCTCCATTTCGTCGGTTTCCATAAGCTCCCGCAGTTCCTTAATGTCGAATGGGGATAACCTCGCGCCGCAGCTAATCAAAATCGACTTCGCCGTTTTGCCCGCCGCAAGTTTGTATTTGCGGTACTGCTTGACCGCAAAATGCTCCGGGTCTTTTTTCTTCCAGACGTTCAAACATGAGGTCAACCGGGTTCTGGAAATCCTCGTCGTCCTCGCGGGCTTCCGACGCATTTATCATTTCAAGCAGCGTCGTGAAGTTTTTCTCGTCCTCCGGGGCTTCATACCAGATATAGCCGATTAGCGCGGTGTAGTAGAGCTTTTTCCGCTTTCACCCAGAAATCCTCGCCGGATTTTTTCCCCGTCGCCTTTTGTGTTGGCGATAATGGTATTGACTAACTTCAAAATGTCCTTTTCGCTCCGCAGATAGGCAAAGGGATTGTATTTCATGGATTTTTTTGAAGTTAATCGTATTTAGCACTTTGATACGGTATTTGTACCGCTGTAACATTTTCCCGGTTTCCAAAATCAGTGTTCCTTTCGGGTCAGTGACGATATACGACGTTGGAAAATCCTTTGACGTACATTGCATGAGCGACGGTTTCACAAAGAACCGGGTCTTGCCGCTGCCGGAACCGCCGATTACAAGGATATTTTTGTTTCTTGCGTATTTCGGCTGCTTCGGGCGGCTGTTCATGGTGAGCCGTTCCGTCTGCGTTAAGGGGATATTGTTCTCAAATACCGGGTCTGTGTACGGCTTTATGTCGTCAGCCCCGCCCCAACGCGCCGAACCGTATTCTGTCCCGCGGCGGTATTTCTTCGCGTTCTTGCCTTTGGTGTAGATAATCAGCCGGACAATGACCGCCCCCGCAATGCCTAAAGCTAAGTCTGCCGGGTAGAAGCTCGGCGCGATACTGGAAAAGGCGGCGGTAAAACCGTCCCCAAGATGTAGCAGCTTTGCGCTCGCGTCCGCGCCGGGGGAGAGCCGGACAGCCGCGCCCACTTTATCAAAGAGCCAGACAAAGAGCAGATACGGGAGATTTAAGATAAGCAGCTTCTTGATTTCCGGCTTCATAGCGATACCTCCCTGTCTTTGTTCTTGACCTTTGCCCGTTCCGCGTTCTTGCCCTGTGCAGCTTCTTTGAGGGTAGAGAGCAGCTTTCGGATTGAGGGCTTTTTCTCCTGTGTCAGCTTTTTTGCGGAAAATTCCTTAAAGGCGGCGGTCAGCACGTCCGCGTCCCGCCCCTTGAAGAAAACCAGATAGCGGGGCGGGCTTTCCGTCGCGTCCTTTTTCAGCGCAAAGTCGATACCGTACTTTTTCGCCGTACTCTCAAAGGCTTTGATATTGCCCTCGGTAATCTCAATGTTGGAAACGCCCGCGTTCTGCTTCATAAGCTGCTTTAAGCTCTGCTTGCCCTGTGGCGGTTTTGCAAGCTGCTTTTTGCCCTTTGACAGTATGGCTTTCATTGCCTTTTGGAGCGTCTGCGCGGTCAGCTTCCCGGTCTTGATGTAAAGGGCTATGGTCTTTTTCGTTTACTTCGTCCTGCAATTTGTCGCGTCCTCCTTTCGCGTTTCTTTATGGGGCGGCGGTCAGATACGCACCCGCAGCCCGTTCAAGTCCTCGGCTCTGATACCCACAAGATACCAGTTGTCGCCGTACTCAATCCGGGTCGGCTTCCACTTGCCCCGCACGAATACGTCAAAGCACTCGCCGCAATGCAAGCCCCCGTAGTAGCTGTTTAAGTCAAAGCGGATGTCGTAACGGTCGGTGCGCTCGTCAAATACCAATGCTCCTGTCATTTTCTGTGCCATAATAAAATCCTCCTTTTGTGGTTGTGGGTGGTTACAGGCTTTCGCCCTCATTGCATGAATAATAGTCCGGGTCGCCGTACTGCGGCTTTTTCGGTGACAGTGCGCCGCTTGCCATGTCATGGGCGACAAGGGAAGTGTAATAGTTGCCGATTGTGGACGGGGGCGTTGAAAAGGGCGGCTTTCAGATATTGCTTGATGTTGCGGATTTTGGTTGTGTTCTCCCGCATACAGTCAAGCACAAAGCGGATATGCTCGCCGTCTAGTTTCATAAACTTTGACTTCACAAGCTCTGCCGGGTAGTCGTCCCCCGCAATCCGTACCCGCTTTCTGGCGGTGCATACGGTTTCAAGCATGAGGTCTACAATCTCGTCAAGCCTGTCACTGTCAAACTTCATGTCCTGTTTGAGAATGTGGTAGTCGATATTGTCCTTGATGATTTCCCGGTATATATCAACTGCGCTCTGTGCTGTCGCTTCCGTTCCTTTCCGTTCCGGCGGCGTAGCCGCTTCTCTGCAAGGAGAGGGTTAGGGGAAAGGATAGGAATGGAATGGGTACTTTGTTCATCAGTAATTATTTTTTCTTTTTTTGGTAAGTCAGTTCTTTGTATATCTTTATTTAATTGCGTCGGATTTTCCAACGTAGGTTTTTCCAATGTTGGTTTTTCCTGCGTTGGATTATCCAATGTTGGATTTTCCAATGTAGGTAAATCCGGCGTAGGCGGCTGCGGCTGCTCGAATATCACATAGTCCGCGCCCCGCAAGCGTCCTTTCTCGTCGCGCTCCCTTGACCGGACGATATACCCGGCACGTTCAAGCTCCTTAATGGCTTCGCGGATAGCGTCTATCTTCTCCCGGTTGATAAGGGATAAGCCTTTCAAGGTGTAGTCCCAATCTTCGGGGAGTGACAGCATTTGCGACAGCAGCCCCTTTGCCTTTAAGGAAAGCTCCTTGTTGCGTAGGTGGTGGTTGCTCATTACGGTGTAGCCCTTGTTCCGTTCCACTCTGAAAACTGCCATAGTTCATAGCTCCTTTGCTTTGGATTTGTTACGCAGTAGAAGCGCAGTTTCGGGGGATAAGGTATAAATCCCTTGCCGCGCCAGATACACACCCGGAAAACCGCTTGTAGCAAGGCTTTTTCTGCCCCTACTGCGTAACAAAGGGCATGAAAAAAGCGGCGTTCCTGTTCTCCCATGTAGAGAGTAAGAAACGCCGCTTCTGCGTCGTATTCAGTTTTTAGTACAATACCCTGCTTGTCCGTCGCTCGAAAAACCTTGATTTTCCAGTGTTTTCAAAAGTATCGTTATCTAACGTCAGCTTTAATTCATCCATTGTTTCCATGGGAAAGTCTCCTTTTTTACATAATACAATACCTTCTGTATGCTCATCATTATACCACGATGACCTGAAAAAGCGCAGCTATTTACAAGTCCGATAACAAAAAACAGATGTTACTGAGTTACTTTTAAAAACAAGCAAAGCATACAGCAGGAAGCGCATGATTCATTATTGGAGAAGAAAATCCAATCATGCTCTATGTACAGGACAGTGCATGTGTTTTCGTCTTGCAGCACCGTAATCCGTGCGGTTACCTTCGGCATTTCATGTATCTGCATGCATTTCACCGAAAGGCATCTTCCTGCCGTTTTGAGAACAGCGAATTCTATCTCTGATTTTATTGTACCTACCTCGCAGATCCCCGCCTTATGCGAAGTCTATTGACATCCGGAAAAATATCTGATAGTGTCTTACTGACAGGAGGTGATCCTATGCTGACAAAAGAGCGCTTCTTTCGCATACTGGAGCTACTCGATCATAAATCATTCATTACAATACAGGAGCTGATGGAGGTTTTAAACGCAAGCAAATCCACAGTCAACCGCGATCTGATCGAGCTGGAAAAGCAGGGATTGATCCAACGGGAGCGCGGCGGTGCTATAAAAAAAGAAATGCCTGCGACACTCAGCAGTTATCGGGAGCTGCCCGTTATGGATAAAGAACATATTCACAGTGCACAAAAGGATATGATCTGCGCACAGGCAGCCGCTATCGTAAAGGACGGGGATTGTGTGTATGTGGATTCCGGTACGACCCCCAGCTATCTGATTCCATATATTGCAGGTAAAAACATCAAGCTTGTCACCTCCAGCATTTATGCATTACGCAAACTGCCTGCCTCCTTTCCCGGCGAGCTTTTTCTGATTGGCGGAAAATACGACATGCGTTATGATATGAGTGTCGGTTACCTTACAACCGAGCATATACGTAAATTCCATTTTGACCATGCCTTCTTCAGTGCAAGCGGTGTTGAGCTGGATTCTCAGGAGGTTCTGGCTATTGATTTCACGATAAGTGAAGTGAAAAGCACCGTGCTGCAGCGCTCTCGCTCCTCCCATCTTCTGATTGACGATTCCAAGCTTTCCATACGGGCACTTTGTACATGGGCTGTGCTGTCTGATTTTCAGGATGTATACATCAATGCCTTTGAGGCCATGCGGGATATGGAGCTGCCGCAGCATTTCATTATTTGTAAATAGAACTCATTGCAGTTCTTTTTTTTACACTGTCATACAGTGGTAAAACAGCTGCGGCACGACTGCTTTCACAATGTCTAACACCCTTGCAGCTGCTGCATAGTATACGCTAAAGGGGGAATGACGATGCATGTACTATCTGCCCTGCTGTTTGCCGTATCTGCGAATATCGACTGTCTTGCCATAGGTCTGTCCTATGGCATCCAGTCTGTAAAAATCGATGCCCGAAGCAATTTGATCATTGCGGTGATATCCACTGCGGGTACCCTGATCTCCATGCTTGCAGGAAAACCGCTGGCAGCACTCTGCTCAGCGGATACTGCCAACCGAATCGGAGCTGTCCTGCTGATGCTGATCGGCTGTTGGATTCTGTTTCAAAATCACAGGACACAGCAGAAAAGTCTGAAGGCATATGACCGTGATGCATCCAGCAGAATCGACCAGAAGGAAGCGGTCGTTCTGGCATTTGCACTCACGATCAATAACATGGGACTGGGGATATCCGGAAGCATCACCGGACTGCCGATTCCTGTAACCTGCCTGTTTACCTTTCTATGCTCGCTGCTGTTTATCGCTGTATCGCAGGTCGCAGGAAAAAGCTGCATAGCTTACTTAATTCATAAATATGCAAGAGATACAGCTGCGTGGATGATTATTCTGCTGGGAATTCTGGAATGCTGTATATAAAACAGCCTGCGGGGTATCAGGGTTCTTACTTCAGGGTGTTTGCAAAAGGGAGAATGCAACCCTATTGATAAATACAATAGGGTTAAATCCCTGTTTTAAATTTACTCACCATCGCGTATGAATAAAATCAGCTTCGCATACTTTTTTTCATTATGAATGACAGCAGTGCCAACGAAGCAAATGCGCCCAGATACCAGACTGCCAGCACACGCAGCTGCTGTAATGCTGTATGCAGCAGCTCCTCCATCTGCACATAGGATATCCGCACAAGCAAAGGAAGTACATAGCTGATACACAAAAACAGCAAGGCCGCAAACAGGCAGCTGAGCGCTGCATTTCGAAAAGCACGATACCTCCCTGATGCAGAAACCAGCATGCTTACAAAGGATACCAGCATAGCTCCGCACAGAAGCCGGATCGTATCATTTTGCATACCGAACTGCACAAGGCGCACAGCCAGAAGGGCGGGTACGCTGAGGGATGCTCGTGTATCCTCAGCCAGTGCAGACAGACGGGTGTTCAGGTGCAGCTGACGGGTTAGAATCTGAAGCAGCAGCTTTTGCTGGGAGGCAGTTAGATTTATATTCTGAAACAGTGCCGTTTGCTCCTTTGAAAGCAAATCTGAAAACTGTGCATCCAAATCCGGAAGCTGTGCTGTTTCATCCGCTACACATTGTATAAAGGCAAGTCCGGCAGTATCCAGAAAGGATGTCCAGTCTGATTGCTTCTGAAGATTCTCCTGCAGCGTATCAAGCTGCTGCAGGATGGACTGCTCCAGAAGAAAACCGCCAGGCACCTGTTCCAGCGCATCCTTAAGCGGCTCTTTGATATCCAGATGGGAAACGACAAGCGCACTCATTCCCTGTTCCTTCACCTGCCGCAGGGTCACAGCTCCTCCCAAAAGCAATGCAGTGCAGAGAAACAGCAGCGTGCTGACCCATAAAAGAAGTCTTCTCATCCTGTCACCTCCCGGCGTTTTTTCCTGCCAGCTCCTATTTCGACTACTTCCTTCAGCTTCGGATAGGCGTATAAAAGAAACCGTTGGTAGCCGCACTGTGTTTCATTCATAAAAACACTGCGCAGACGTTTGCAGTTTCCATGGCACATCGGCTGAAATGGACAGGCAGCACACAGCTGCGGCTCTTCCCTGTATGCAAACGCCTTCGCACGGCTGCAATCACGTGCCGCAAGCAGATCGGTATCCAGAACATTGCCGCAGTGATATTCATCCAATACATAAAAATCACAGGGATACAAAGAGCCGTCGCTTTCCACAACATACTGAAACTGACACTCTCCCAGTATTCCGCAGGTACCTGGTGTTTTTCCCTGCAGGAGCAGCAGCAGGTTATCAAACAGGGCAACGCTTTGATACTGCTTGTTTTCCACATCCTGTATCCAGAGATCAAAATAGCTGCGATAAAACTGATAGAACAGCTCCGGTGTCAGTGAATATGCACTCTGTTTTTCCTGCAAAGGGGCAAGGCAGGGAATCAGCTGTACATGGGAAAAGCCGTGCTCCTTATAAAAGGCAAACAGCTTCTTCGGCTCCCTGGCCAGCTGCCTGCTTAAAACGCTCAGAATATTGAAGTCTACATGATGTCTGCGTAACAGCTGTATGGCACGCATCACGTCCGCATACGTACCGGCATTCTTGCGTTTTCGATACAAATCATGCTGCTTTCGCCATCCGTCCAGAGATACGCCGACAAGAACATTGTGCTTATGAAAAAAGGAGCACCATGCCGCATTCAGCAGACAGCCGTTGGTCTGAATGGCATACCGCACATTCTGCTTTGGCTGGCGAAGCTGTTTTACGGCATCCGCAAACTGCTCATAGAAGGGCAATCCGGCAAGCAGCGGCTCTCCGCCCTGAAAGGCGAAGGTGATATCGGCATCCCCATCTGCAGCTTGAAACACCTTCTCCAGCAATGCCACAGCTACCTCATTGCGCATACGCCCGTAGTTCGCACAGCTTCGATTTTCTGCAATATCCTTATAGAAGCAATAGGTGCAGTTCAGCTGACAGCCTGCGGATACCGGCTTGACCAGAAATGATAATGTCTTCATATGCATCCCTTCTTTCCACCGCTAAGTATAGCATGTCTTTATAGTATATCACAAGACAGCTGCTGCTTTCACCTTGAAGCAAAGCCATGAATTTCTGCTTCGGTTCTCTCTTTCGGACGCTTCCTGCATGGTACGATACAGACTTTTCATCTGATATTTATGGATACGGTGATGTACATGTGCTGTATGAATCATTCAAGCTGCCTGGACAGGATGAAAAATTCTTTCGAATACATCACGCTTTCCTGCCCGACGGTATTTCTTTTTCGAGCATTCACCGCTCTTTCGTTTTGACATGCATACGAAAGCATCAAAAAAAATTTCTTTACTGACAGTGTGCAAGATCAAAAAAGGGAATGCAATACCACTGTAACCTATCAATGATATTTGAATACCCCTTTTTCAAACACCAGAACGTAAGGAAACCTCACAAAAAAAGCATCCTGCTTCTTTGCATACGCCTTGAAGCACAATGCTTATTGTCTGTTATATACATCTCTTTTTTGATGCCTATGCCTCTTCGTCTTCAAACGGATAGCGCATTCCCCACTGTCTGCGTACTTCATCCATCAGGGCTACTACATCACTGGATAGCTTCAGGGTGCTGTTGTTCGCTGTTGCGCTGACGGCAGCCTCCATATCCCGTAGCTCATATACCAGTGCATCACTGCGTGTTCCCGCATCCAGTGTTTCTGTCCAGCCATCTCTTGTATAGCGAATCTGAAGGCTGTCTGCTCTTGGATATTCACGGATTTCCAGATATCCCTCTTCTCCGGCAACAATACCTACCTTTGGCAGCTTGGCCCGCATGGTTAACGTAACCGTAGCCATTTCATCTAGTGAATTGCGCAGGATGATACCGCTCATTTCATCCACACCTGTTTCAAAGGGAATCATATTCGTGAGAACGGTATCCGGCTGTGCATGCAGAAACCAGCGCACAAAGGATAACGCATAGGTACCGATATCCAAAAGGGCTCCTCCGGCAAGCTGCGGGGAAAAGAATCTGTTCGTGACATCGTATTCCTTACAGCTCCCAAAATTAACCTGTATCATTTTCAGCTTACCGATTGCGCCCTGCTCAACCAGCTCTTTTGCTTTGGCAAACACCGGCATGTGAAAAATTGTCATTGCCTCCATCAGAATCAGCTGCTTCTTTTGTGCCAGTGCCATTGCTTCCTGCAGCTGTCTGTGGTTTACTGTGATTGCCTTTTCGCAAAGTACATGCTTGCCATGCTGCAAAGCGCGCATTATATAGTCATAATGGTAGGTATGCGGTGTTGCGATATAAATAATATCCACCTGCTCATCTGCAAGCAGGCTTTCAATATCGTAACAGTGCTCAACCGTATATGCACTTGCAAATGCCGTTACCTTCTCCATGTGACGTCCAGCGACGGCATAAATCGTACCATGCTCCTTCATCAGTGCCTCGGCCATCTGTACAGCAATTGCGCCCTGACCAAGAATACCCCAGTTCCATTTTTTCATATTCTCATCCCTTTCCTGTTCACATTTTAAATACCCGCAGCATGCTGTGCAATACATGCAATCTGTTATTTCTTATCAGACACTGCTTTTTTTCAATAGCGCAAAGCCCTGATCGCTAACAACCAGAATCGCGGTGACCTCTCTTGTCAGCAGGGATGTATCAACAACCCCCGCAATGCTTTTCAATGCATGATTCAGTTTCTTTGGATCCTCAACCTTATCAAACCATACATCCGCCAGTACATTGCCATGATCACTCATTACAGCACCGTACTTTCCTTCCCCATGCTTACAGACAAAGCGGCCTTGCAGCTCCTCCACGCTGCGTTTCACATAGGCTGTTGCATCCTCCAAAAGCTCCATGACAACCGGTACATGAAACTGCAGGGTGTCTGAAAGCTTGCTTTCATCAATCAGCAGCATATATTCCTCTGCCATATTGGCAATCAGCTTCTCCCGGACATGAATTCCGCCTCCGCTTTTCAGCGCATAAAATTGACGGTCTGCTTCATCACAGCCATCAAAGGCGATATCCACATGGGATATCTGACGCAGCGGAAGAAGCGGCAGTCCCAGCTTTATACAAAGCGTTTCCGTTTCCAGAGACGGCGTTACGATTTGCACCTGCTTTCCGCTTTCCTTAACAAAGCGTGCAAGATGAGCGATAGTTGATCCCCCTCCCAAGCCGATTACCATGCCGTCCTGTATATATGCCAAGGCCTTTTGTGCACAACGTTTTTTCATAATGTTCTTATCTCCTTTTCCTGTATCTCAGGGCTTGTATCCCTCTGCCCTTAGCAGGCTTCCCGTTCCTTCAGCTGCACCAGCAGCTCTTCCACCGTTTTCCTGTCGGCAATTCCCTTGGAAAATGCACTGGCACTGCCACATGCTGTTCCATAACGCAGTGCCGCAGCATAGGACTGCTCACGCAAATAACCGTATAGAAAGCCCGCAACCATGGAATCACCGGCACCGACGGAATTAACAACCTTTCCCCTGCAGGCCGGTGCATGATAAACCTCCTGTGTTTCAGTGAGCAGTAAAGCTCCCTGCTCCGCCATGGATACCAGCACATTGCGTGCACCCATCGCCTGCAGCTCCTTCGCATAGACAAGCAGATCCTCCCTGCTGGAAAGCTCTACCTCAAACATTTCCGCAAGCTCCTTATGATTGGGCTTGATCAGAAACGGATGATAGACAAGCGTGGACATCAGTGCTTCCTGCCTTGCATCCACACATACACGGATGCCGCTCCCCTGCAGATGCTGCATGATATCCGCATAGATATCCTGTGGAATACTGCCGGGTACATTCCCGGACAGCACCAGAATATCATCCTTTTTCAATCGATCCAGCTTTTTTATAAGCTGCTCCAGATGCGTATAGCGAATCTGCGGTCCCTGTCCGTTGATTTCACTTTCCTCCTGCGCATGCACCTTTACGTTGATTCTCGTAAAGCCCTGCTCCACCTTCAGAAAATCCGGCTGAATGCCCATGGCCGCAACCCCCTGTTCCAGTGCATCCCCTGTAAAGCCTGCGATAAAGCCCAATGCACAAGATTTCATCCCAAGCTGTGCCAGCATACTGGATACATTGATTCCCTTTCCCCCGAAGATCAGATCCTCCGCCTTGGTGCGCATAATTTCACCGGCTGTCAGCTCGTTTACTTCAACCACATAGTCAATTGAAGGATTTAATGTCACTGTATAGATCATTCTTCTACCTCGATAATATCCGCTTCCTCCAGATATTCCTTCTCCACACCCTTGCCTGTGATGATCGTCGCATCACTGATATCCGCCGTCGTGATAGAGGTACAGGTTCCGAATTTACCGGAATCCGCAAGCACATAGCACTTCTGCGCATGCTTCATCGCCTCCATCTTGACATACGCCTCATTGGTATCCGGTGTTGTAAAGCCGCTGTCCACCGTTATACCGTTGGTTCCGAAAAATGCCTTGTTGAAATTGTATTTCTGCAGGGAGGAAACAGCGCCGAGACCTACCACCGCTTCCGTTTTGCTTTTCAGCTCACCGGCCAGCAGGAAGGTACGAAAGCCCTGCGCAGCCAGCCGTCTTCCATGCTCCAGCCCGTTTGTCACATAAATTGCTTCCTCTTCCTTCAGATATTCCACCATGTGCAGGGTTGTGCTCCCGGCATCGATATACACAAAGTCATGCGCCTGAATCAGCGATGCGGCATAGCGTGCAATTCGCTTTTTCTCTTCCACATGCTCCTCACTGCGCGCAGCCACCTCAGTTTCATATAACCCGTATTCCTTATGCAGCAGCGTTGCACCGCCATGTACCTTTTTCAGTTTTCCCATCTTATGCAGTGCCACCAGATCCCGCCGTATGGTGGATTCACTGATGGACAGTGCCTGTGTCAGTTCCAGAACCGTGACAGTTCTCTGCTTTTGCAGAATGGACAGAATTGCCGCAAAGCGTTCTTCAGCAAGCATCGTCATTCCTCCTCTTTGTTATAAGTATACGTTCTATAATCGCCATTGTCAATCACATTCAGTCAAATTATTGCAGGAATGTTTGACCGATTATGAAAATATCTGCAGGTTTTCTTGTCTGTAGCCCGCAACAGACATCCGGTAATCTCTGGCACACGTAGAAATATGACGCTGAAAAGAATAGACCGGGGTAGCATCCGCACTCAGTATGTGCATAGGTAACGACAGAAAAAAGAAGCAATCTCCTATGCATGCAGCAGGGGTATCTGCCTCTTCTGTCTTACTATCTGCTCTTGTTCATTGATAGCAATGGTTTTCAATATTAACGATTTATGGAACGTGCCATACGGATGTAGGTATGACGTTTTCCCCTGATTGCGATACTGTAGGTCATCAGATTTTCAGGATTCATGCCGCCAACAGCAGCATCACCGATATGATGAAGGTCCGTACCAGCCATTTTACACATCAGGGCAATTTGTTCCATGGTTGATGCAGACGCACCTTCCTGAGATGTTCCAATGGCCGTCAGAGACAGCTTTCCAATGCTGTGGATATAGGTAATCATATCCTTTACAAATTCGAATGTGATACCAGGTACGGTACCGGGTGCCGGCAGCAGGATCACATCGGCTCCGGCGGAAGCAAAATCCTGAATTTGTTCTTTGCTGATGATACTGCATCCTGCTTCCTCCTTCGATCCGGCAGCATGCATTTTGCCTGCCATAAGTATCATGTCATCTCCTGCTTCCATGCGGATGGCTGTAAGCGCCTGTATGATTGCATTGTTGTCGACACCGGTTCCCGGATTCCCCGTAAGCAAAATATAATCAAAGCCAAGCTCTTTTGCTTTTCTGACATTTTCGAGCGTGGCCAGCCGCCCAGCAGGCAACAGCTCACGTTCACTGAGCAATTCACCGCTGCCTACCGGTTCAAGATTCACTCCGATCAATCTTCCAGTATACGATTTCAGTTTCCGAATGATCTCATGAGCTTCCCCCTCGATTCCCGGAATGCTTGGTTTATTGCAATCAAAGGCGTTCAGCAACAGCATATCTGCACCGAAAGCACAAGCAATCTCCGCATCGCTCACAGGAGCCAGCAGCTGCATTTGACCAAACAGAGACAATTCCTGAACCAGAATTCTTCCCTCGCTTGCCTCAATGGCTGCAAGGCGTTCCTCTTTACTCATTTTTTCAAGGTCAGAAGTATTGCAATCCAATAGTCTTTTCATTTTTCACTGATCTCCTTTCTAAGCAGTATCTGTTCTTCCACAAGATCCTTTGCAAGAACCGTAGTCATTACATGATCCTGTGCGTGCACCATCATAAAATTCAGAGTTACATCGCATGTTCCGGAACACTCCTGTGTGAGAATCTGATATTGCACCTGATGTGCATCATTTATTTTTTCATCACATTGCTGAATCATTTTTTCAGCAGCTTTAAAATCTTTTTTTCTGGCAGCTGCCAATGCCTCGAAAGCCATACTTTTTGCATCTCCGGCTAAAGAGATGAGTTTAAAAGCTAATTCTGTTGTTTTATCCATTGGGCTCTTCTTCCTCCTTCGGCAATAGCTGCCTTTCATAAATCTTCATAAACGGATACCAGATCAAACCATCGATTGCCATTAAACAAATGACCAGTATTCCCGCCTTCCAATCCATTGTTGAAAGAATAGCGGCGAAAGGTGCTGGGGCTGTCCACGGTGCATTTATATATGCAGGAGCTACAAGACCGATTGCAGTAACAACCCAGCCGATAATCGTATTCACCATGGGAACGATCGTAAACGGAATGATCATAATCGGGTTCAAAAAGATTGGAAGACCAAAGATCAATGGCTCATTTATATTGAAGATACTTGGTATGACAGCAATTTTCCCCAGTTCCTTCATCTGTTTCGATTTACTCTTTAATAACATAAAGCACAGAATCAGCGTTGCTCCGGCTCCGCCGATACCGATATAGAAACTAAAGAACGGGTCTGTATAGATATTCGTAGCTTCCATTCCTTTCGCAATCATTTCAGCATTCGCCGTCGTATTCATTAAAGAGATCGGGTTAATGATAGCCCCGACGATCGTAGTCGGATGCACACCGAATCCAAATAGAAATGATTCCAGACCAATAAGCAAAGTAATCATATACACGTTATCTACACTTGCCTTCACATTGGCAAACATGGAAAAGAAGATGTCCGGTATCAGCTTCCCTGTTGTCACCTGACAAACCAAAGAAAGACCGAACAGGATGATAACTGCTATTCCAAAAGGAAATAAAGATGAAAAGCTGTCGGAAACAACAGGCGGAACCCCCTTCGGCATACGGATTGTCCAGCCCTTGTCATCTACAAAGCGCATAATTTCAACAGAAATCAGCGCAACGAAAACGGATAGCAGGATACCCTGACTCTCCATCGCCGATGTCAGTATACTTCCGTCTTTGATTGGTGTAATAACCATGATATAGATACAAACGGTTGATAATACATAGCTCAGTGGTTGCTTTTTATATGAGTTCGTTAATGAGTAGGCGGAAGCGATACAGATAAACAAAGACATGATTCCCATAGATGCATGATAAGGTGCCATAATATATCCAGCATTTGCCTCTGCAAAATGAAGCCACGCTAAGAGAAACGAATCCAGGAATACGATACCGGTACTGATATCCGCAGTAAACGGCGGAGCAGCTATAATAAGAAACAGACTTCCGATGATGGTGAAAGGAATCGCTGAAACGATACCGTCCCGCACTGCAATAAAGTGTCTCTGACTTCCAAAGAATTGGGCAATCGGCATCAGCCGTGATTCCAGCTTTGCAAGGAGATTAGACATTCTGTATCCCCCCTCGCACCATGTCCATGATTTTCTTCCCGTTACATGTTCCATAAGCAAAGGAATCCAAAACCATGACACTAACTCCCAAAGGCGTGCAATAGCCTTCGATCATCTCTTTTTGATAGCGTACCTGAGGTGCCAGCAATACCAGGTCATACTTCCCTGCCACCTCCTTAACATCCTGAGAAGATTTCGCCTCAATCGTCCAATTCTTCTCATTTTCCGTAAGCTCTTCTTTCATCGCATTCACTACAATGCTTGTGGAAGCTCCCATACCGCATACTAATAAAATATTCATAATACTCCTCCTCATTTTTCAATTTGATAATCGTTTATAAAGCTTTGTCGCACTTACATGAGCCAGATCGATCAATGGTCCATACAAGAGCGTAGCGATCACTGTTCCATATCCCACAGGTCCTTTAAATAGAAATGCAAATATCAGTCCGATTCCTTCACATAGTAACATAGAAACTGAAATGCTGAAAGAATATCGGCGCTTTATACTGAGCATGAAATAGTCGATAGCCGCCGGGAGATAATTGGCAGTCAAATAAGTTCCGCATCCGATTGCTATCACAGCAACACCACACGCATAAACAATCGCAGAATGCCCTGTGAATAAAGCAGAAATATATGACAACCCATATGTAAATCCATCCACCATGGTTCCCATGGCAATCGAAATCAAAAAGCTTTCCAAATGAATGCGTTCCTTATTCAGCAGGGATCCCAATATGATTTGACTGATTGATATCATTGTCATCCAGGTTCCGATACTGAAGCCAAAGCGATCATACAGTCCAATACTCACAGCATCCCATGAGCTCACACCGATATCTGCATAGATTGTAAGAGTGATACCCAAAGAAAACAGAAGAAGACCTATGACATAAAAGCTTACCCGAAGTAAGGTATTCCTACTTTTCATGATGTGTACTACTCCTTTGACTGTTGTACGGCCGGTACACATAAATTATGTCATTTTTACCGGTAAAGTAAATACCAGCCTGGTCCTTAATCTTGCGGACAATCCTGAAAACACAGTTTTTCCTTAGCCTTATGGACAAATTTCATAAACCAATAGAACAGCGGATGCAACGGGTTATGATATAATAAAGAAAAGGAGAGCAGAAATATGGATGATTTAGCCTTTCAGATTATAAATGAATTATTAAGTCACAAAGAAGCTGTCAGTAGCGGGCAATTGGCAATGAGCTGCAGTGTTTCCTCCAAATCGATTCAGCGCTGTATTTCTGCTTTGAGAAAAAGCAGTGAAGCTCACGGCTATTCCATTAACACAAAGACGGGAATCGGCACAGAAATCGTTATTCATGACGAGCATACATTCAAGCAGTATCTTTCAACACTATGCAGCAATCCCACTTTGGATACTCCGGAAAAAAGAAAGAGCTATATATTACAGTGTCTATTGTACAGTAACGATTACATAAAACTGTATGACCTGGCAGAAGAGCTGTTTGTTTCCTTATCACTTTTAAACAGGGATTTAAAAGAAATAAAAAAAATACTGGCACAATTTCATTTGCATGTCGTATCCAAGCCGAATACAGGTATTCGTATAGAAGGAGAAGAAAAAGATAAAAGACGCTGTATGGCACAGCTTTGTTTTCATGAAAAAACAACAGATTATCTTATGTTTGCAAACCAGCTCAATAAAGGAGGAACACTGAATCTCATTATAGAACAGGCCATTATACCGGTTCTATCACAAAAGAACATGCATGTGTCCGATGTTGCGGCACAAAGTCTAGCCATTCATTTACTCATTGCTAGTGAAAGAATCAAGAATAATCACATCATCACCTTACGTAATGAGTCACAGATTGCATTGCTGCAGAAGGACGAATATTCTGTTGCCGAGATGATTGCAAAGCATGCGGAATCCGTCTTTCAGATACGTTTTCCCACATCCGAAATCTGCTACCTGACGCAGCACATCCTTGGAAAGCGGCATTATGAGTCGAATATCGATGATTATAAGATCCAATCCATGAATGATCAAGAGGTTTTGCTGCTGGTCAATAAAATGCTGAGAAGTATATTTGACCATACGAAGATAGACTTCTTTTATGACCGCGATCTGAAAAAGGATTTAATTCTTCATATGATTCCTTTTATTGACAGAATGAAAAATAATCTTACCATTCATAATCCGATACTGGACGATATTAAGAAAAAATACAGCTTTGCGTTTGAACTTTCTGCTATTGGATGCTCCGTAGTCGGAAAGTATCTTAAGACCGCGATATCCGAAGATGAAATCAGTTACTTCGCCCTGCATTTCATTCTTGCCCTGGAACGCCGCAAAGAGATCGATACACCGGTCAACATTCTGATCATATGCAGTACAGGGCGTGCGACATCCCAGCTTCTTGCATATCAGATCAAAAAGAAATTTGCTTCAAGCATCAATACGATTAAAATCATTGAATATTACATGCTTGATACCATCGATATATATTCATATGATTATGCTTTTTCCACAGTCCCTATTGAAAAAAAGATGCCGATTCCTGTTCAACAGATCAGTAGTCTTCCGGACATTCAGGATTATCAAATCATTGAGGAAGCACTCAGCATGCAAAGACATAACATTGATATTCATTCCATTATAAAAGAGAATCTCTTCTATACGGATATCACTGGCAGTGACCGTACCGAAGTCTTGTGCTCCATGATACAGAAATTAAAAAAGGATATCGATCTTCCTGATGATTTTCTCGAATTGATTTTGGAACGTGAATCCTTCGCAGCTACAGATCTGGTAAATGGTGTCGCCTTACCGCATCCAAACAGACCTGTATCTGCGCAGAGCTTTGTTTCCATTGGTGTTTTGAAACATCCCGTTCTTTGGGAAACAAAACATGTTCAAATCGTGTTTCTGATATCGATAGCTCCCGCACAGGAACAGACAATTTCTGTATTCTTTGAAATGCTTTCAGATTTTGTTACGCAAGAGAAAAAAATAAGACAGTTTCTGAAGAAACCAAGCTATGATTATATGATACAGCTGATTTGCTAAGACGCAGACCTGTATGCCATTTCTTGAATCAGAAATAATAACCTTTTGATATCTCCTACATAAGCTGTATTCAGATAAAGGGACAGTTAATAGAAAGCAGGAACGATGTACATTTGTAAGAAATCTAAAAAAATGCACAGTATCTGTAGCGAAAAAAAATGAAATATTATGCATGTGTAAAGGTGATGTAGAAACGAAAAAAAATACGACATTAACAGGCTCCATTAAAACCGTTTTTAAAGCGGGCTTTAAAGGTACCTTTGACTAGGTTCAACAGATGCCAGGAAACGGTATGGATGAGTACACAAACTAAAGACCTGCTGCCAAAGAGATCCTTCAGAAACAGAAGCATGCATGCAAAGTAATCTCGAAACATATTGTTTAGCTTTGAAAATCAGATTGAGAAAGGTGATTTACTTCTTTCAGTTTTACATGATATAATTTCCATAATCACGCAAAACGCATTGTGTTCATTTATAAAGAAAGCACCTATAGCTTCAACCTGACCGCCAAAGTCAGACCTCTCTATAGGTACTTTTTTTCACATTGCCTTTTTGGGAATGAGTCGAGAAGGAAGAAACGCAATCAACGCCTGTGTTGAGAGAATCTGCCTTGCTTACCATTTCCCACGATATTTTTTCTGTTTTACGGATTACTGCTTATACCTTTGAAAGGATGAAGCGGCAGCTTCCCTTGATGGTCACCTTGCCTGTATTTGCACTGGCGAATACAGAATCTCCCTTGCGGATGCTCAGCATGGTATCATCACTTTCGATACTGCCCTCACCATCCACAATGACAAAGGACGCAAAGCTTTCCTCATCCACCTTCACACTGCACTCTGTTTTCACATCATACACATAGGTTGTGAAATATTCGCAGGTGGCCATCATGGCACACTTGTAGGTACCGTAATCCTTCTCTTCACCAATCGGCTTGAAATCACTTTCCAGCGGTGTCAGATTGGAAACATCAATGGCCTTCTCAATGTGCAGCTCTCTCGGCTTTCCATCCTTACCTACGCGTCCGAAGTCATACACGCGGTAGGTCGTATTGGAATTCTGCTGAATTTCACAGATTACGATTCCTTCCCCGATCGCATGAATGGTTCCAGCTTCAATGAAGAACACATCTCCCTTGTGTACCGGTACCTTTTTCAAAACATCCAGAATGGTGTTGTCCTCAATCCGCGCACGGAATTCATCCTTTGTGATTTCCTTATTCGTTCCATAATACAGACTGGCACCCTCTTCGGCATCCAGAATATACCACATCTCTGTTTTTCCATATTCCTTTTCCACACGCAGCGCATAATCATTGTCCGGGTGAACCTGTATGGACAGATTGCCTTTTGCATCGATAAATTTAATCAGAATCGGGAAAAATTCAAATGCGTTTCCTTTGGTGCCAAGTGCATCCTTTCCCAGCTTTTCCACATACTCACTCAGTGTCAGTCCCTTGTACTCTCCACTGTCCACAATACTCTGTCCGTCCTTGTGTGTGGATAACTCCCAGCTCTCCGCCACAATATCAAGATCGGTTTTCTTGTTGTAGTTTTCCTTTAATTTCGTTCCGCCCCACAAATAATCCTTAAATGCAGGGAGCAGTCTTACCAATGCCATACTAAATTACCTCCAATTTCTTCAGGGCCTTATAAATCCCCTCTTCTTTTACGGTTCCGGTGACCATGCTTGCCACTGCGTCCAGTATTGGATCATGCTTTCGCATCGCGACACCGTGCACCACACCAGCGAGCAGCTCTACATCGTTATCCCCATCTCCAAACGCGATCGTCGCGTCCATGGGAATGTGAAAATAATCGATGATCGCTCTGGCTCCTACTCCCTTGTGTATCGTCTTCTTTGCGATGTCAAAGGTATTGCAATTGCGGTGATAGGAACACAGATACGTTTTTTCCAGCTCTGCGCCGCTTGTTTCCAGCTGTTTTCGATTTGGGAATGTCAGTGTGATTTTTCCAATCCTGCCTCTGACATCCTCAAAGCCGCGGTATTTGACGAAGTTATCTTCCGGTATCTTAAAATTATCCATAAAATGCAGATATTCCGACTCTTTCAGATCCTTTACATAACAGAATTTCGTTCCCTCCAGTATATAATTGATAGATAAGCTATCCATATACTGAAGCAGAGACAGCAGTTCCTCATCGGAAAAAACATCGTTGTGGATTACCTTACCATGCACAGTTACATGCGCACCATTGCTTGTCACATAGCCATCCAGATGCAGATCCTTCGCTCCGTTTGGAATATAGCTCAATGCTCTTCCGGTTGCCAGCACACACAGGTATCCCAAATCCTGCAGACGGCTGATCGCAGCTTTTGTCAACTGCGTAGGAACATAGATTTCATCTCTTTCATCTACCAGCGTTCCGTCATAATCGTACAATACGAGTCCTTTTACCATAATCATCCTCCGTACAGTTTAATTATAGGAGAAACAGGTTAGGATTGCAAACAGGAATCTCGACATTTCTGAAAGAAGAGGGGTTTGCTTGAGGGGAAACATGATGATCGCAGGACATGTTGTAAACTATGTTATATGAATGCTTTGTGTATGCAAACATTCGAATCTGTTTTCCTTACATTGTGACTGTTGCATAAGACTTAATGGATTTCGTATTCTAGACTGTCCCTCGTGAATTTACTAGACATTATAAAAAAATCCCTTACAATAAAGGTTGAATAGCTGGGAGGATTTATATGAACATAAAAGCAGTATTTTTTGACATTGACGGTACCTTTTACGACCATACGACCAATCGTGTGCTGCCATCCACAAAGGAAGCAGTACGAAAGCTGAAGGAACAGGGCATCAAGGTCGCCCTATGCAGTGGAAGACCCCTGCAGCTGGCAGCTGAATTACCGGTATTCGATGAATTCTGCTGGGATGGATTCATCGGTGGGAGCGGTATTAGTGTGTATGATGAAAACAGAGAGCTGATTTGGGAAAATGCATTTACAGAAGACCAGCTGAAAAAGCTGTTTGCGATTGCAGAGAAGCACGAGCTCCCCTTGTATGTGAATGGGGAGAAAACCTTTCTGACAAGACCACTGCCTGCCAAGAAAGAATTTGTTCTGGATCTGTTTCATTTGGGCGTACCGGAAATACGAAGCTGGAATCATGAACGCGTGGATGTGCTGAGCATTTTTGAAAACCGTGATTATGACTTCCGTATGTTTCAAACGGTGGAGAACATCAGAATGCAGCCGTCCTGTGACTACATCATGGATATTTTGAAAAAAGATACCTGCAAGGCGACCGGCATCAAACAGCTGATGGCTTACTGGGGGCTGGAAAATGAAGCATATATGGCGTTTGGTGACAGTATGAATGACTGTGAAATGCTGCAGGAGGCTGCCGTTGGTGTTGCCATGGGGAATGCCATGGATGCCGTAAAGGCTTATGCCGACCATATCTGCGGCAGCAGCGATACACCTGCTATCCATGACACCCTGCAGGCTTACGGACTCATTCACTAAAACAGGAGGCACAGGCTATGAAAATAAACGCTGTATTTTTTGATATCGACGGTACATTTTTCGATCATGTGAGCGGTATGGTGCTTCCGGAAACACTGACAGCCGTAAAAAAGCTAAGAGAAAACGGCTATAAGGTCTGTTTGTGCAGCGGCCGTGCCAAGGAAATGGCAGAGCAGCTGGGTGTTTTACAAATGACTGCATGGGATGGCTATGTCGGCGGTGCCGGAGTAAGTGTCTACAACGAACGTATGGAGCTGATCAGCGAGCATGCCTTTACCAGAGAACAGACGGCACGTATATTTGAGCTTGGCAGGCAGTATGATATCTGTATTCAGTCGCATGGAACGTATGAATTCATGACGAAGCCGCTGAATCCGTATGCCCGGCAAACCTTTGCGGAATTTCACTGCGAGGTTCCCGAGGTACGGGACTGGCACGAGGAGCCTCTGGTCGCCATCAGCGCATATGAGAAAAAAGGCTTTGACTGGAGTATGTTTGATGATATTGAAGGTATTGAGCTGCAGCATCCCAATGACACCTGCGTAGACTTCATGCAATGCGGCATCAATAAAGCGACCGGGATTCGGGAGCTGATGGATTTCTGGGGTTTTCCACATGATTCCTACATGGCGTTCGGTGATTCTTTGAACGATATGGAAATGATACAGGAGGCAGCGTATGGCATTGTTATGGGAAATGGAAAGGATGCCTTGAAGCCGTATGCTGATCTGGTCATCGGTCCCAGCAATGAGCCGGGAATTTATCATACCCTCAAGGAGCTGCACATGATTGATTAGGATGAGGGAACTGTATTTTCAATTCTACAATGCGGATAGAAAATCTGTATTCAAAGACAATATATGAAGAAAATCAGAGCTGTCAATGAAGGCTCTGATTTTTGTTTTTTATCAAAGAGAGAAACTCTGTTACAGGGTCTGCATATACGTGGTAAAACCAAGGATCAGCACATTGAAGAATCCATGGAGTATAGCAATCGTGTAAATAGAGAAATGATCCGGCAGCTTGATAATAAGTGCTGTAAACACTCCTCCAATCAGGAAGCTGATGATCAGCTGCAGCCTGCAGAAAAGTAACGATATGGAAAGCATTTTCCCTATTGAATACAGGTCTTTTTCATGCAGGATTCAAATACTTCCATCCTGCTGCAAATAGCGGCGGATGTCCTGAATCTGCCGTCTGGTGTCATAATACCCCATCCAGTACAGACTGCCCAGCTTCTCCAAATCCGGCTCCAGTCTTCCCACTGTAACCGGCTGTGAAGGTGCGATGACATAGACACGTTTTTGCTCCTGCAGAATTTCCAGCGCCTCGCATTGCCGATTATAATTGGCATCCATTTCCTCCAGCGCTTTCATAAATTTCGGGTACGGTCTGTAGATCGTCTTTCCCAATGGCAGCTTTCGGGTGATACTGTCCGTTTTCTTACGATAGGACAGCGGTCGCGTCCGCACGACGATAATTTTTTTATAGCCCTCCCGCAAAGCCCAGTCAAAGGGTATTTTATCACTGCAGCCACCGTCCAGATACGGATAGCCCTCCATCCATACCATTTTGGAAATAAACGGCATAGAGGCTGATGCCTGCACCGCCTGAAAGATATCGCGGCAGTGATCCTTTTCAAAATATGCCGGCTCTGCTGTTTCACAGTTGGTCGCAACAGCGATAAAGCGGCGGTCAAATTGAAAAAAACGTTTCTTATCAAACGGGTATTCCTGATCTGCCTGATGAAAGGCAAATGCAAAGCCAATCAGACCTTCCCCGTTTTGCAGTGCTTTTCTTCCCACATACCGCTTGTCATGGCGGTATTTTAAATTCATGCGGATTGATCTGCCAATCTGACCGGATACATAATTCAATCCATTCATGGCTCCTGCGGATACACCGATCGTACAGCGCAGATTGATGTTTTCCAGCATAAGAGCATCCAACACACCCTCACCATACAGTCCGCGAAATGCACCGCCCTCCAGAACAATGCAGCCTTCCTGTACCATTGTGGATGCATTCCCGTGCGGCAGCTGATGAAAGCCGGAATATATTTTATTCATTCCATCACCTCTCACAATCCCATAATGAAGCAACTGCTATCATGGCATTGGCACGGCTCATGGTTACAGTCATTCATTCGTTGGAATTTTACGTAAGCAATACTAGCACAACTCTATCCCATAGTCAAACAATAGGAAATGAAAAACCGAAAGCATCATCACCTTCGGTTCATTTATAAAATAAATATCAAACAGAGAGCTTACAAAGCTGCCTTGTTTAATCGGAATACGGACACGAACATTTCATCATACAGGAGAATATGCTCTCCCATTCTTCCTGCGCTGACCACCTCATCACGCAAAATGCGAAGTCCCGGCTTTACTCTGATCATCAACTCTGTAATTTCCTCAATGGTCTTCTGTTTTTTGCTGTGAAAAACCAGCTCTTCTCTTCCGATTTCCAGAAAAGCCTGATATAGTTCTTCCGGATAATCGCCAAGCCAAACATTTGGATAGTGCATGAGCATATGCCATGCATCATCAATCTTGATTTCTTCTTCCATATCTCACTCTCCTTGCTATATTGTATTATAGAGTAGAGAAAATATACAGAAGAAGGCTAAGGTAAATTCTGGAATATGCTTATATACTTTGTTGCGCATTCCTCATAAATATAATTCTGTACAACCGATACTTATGTGTACAGAATTAGGAATAGATTACATAAATGCAATTTTAATGGGATAAGCTCACAGTTCTGCCGCTGTCCCTGGGATATACATGCGTCACATGGTTACCCGTTATATCCCTAGATAATGCAAGGTAGCTCACAGCTTTTTTCTTTCATGGACCAGTGCTTGTTTCATATTGAGATAGATACTCTTTATGTTTACTACCTGTGTATGCCGCTACTGGTCCATTATATCATATATACAATTCTTCACCTTAATACTAATATCCCTGCTTTGATGGTTTCACCTTGCATCCGCAAGTACCACAGACTTTTTTAATTCCTGTTAAGCATTTAAACGGCGAGCTCATTCAATTCATACGCATAATTCAGCTTGTCTTTTGTCCTGAATGAGCCTTGATTCTTATATCGTCCATAAATATAGCTTCTGATTTTAAAATTCAAGGGAGATATTCGTCATAATTTAGCCTTGATTTTATGAAATACAGCCTATACGATTCCAAAGAATGCTAATGCTATACTTAATGCAAATACACTAAGTAGAATTGTCGTTGTTTTTATTTTCTTTCCCAATAAGAAGTACATGATACCGAACATTGCCAAAGGTAATAAGCCTGGCATTATCTGATCAAGATAAGTCTGAAGCGGCTGTGCAAATTTACCACTACCTACCATTATTGGAAGTTGAAAGCTTACCAGTGAAGCTGTCATACATCCGATAACCATCAGACCTACAGCAGAAGCAATATAAGTAACATTATCCATGATACCTGAATTCAAAAACTGTTTAAAGAAATTAGTACCTAACTCATATCCTTTAAACAAGCATATATATCTTAAAGGAATGGTTGGTATATTAACGATTAGAAGGAATAATAATGGACCCAGAATACTGCCATTAGCAGAGAAAGAAATAGCAATACCTGCAGCGATGATACGTAAGGTTCCCCAGATCAAAGAATCACCGATACCTGCTATAGGACCCATCAAGGAGGCTCGAACAGCACTGATCGAGGTTTCATCAAAGTCAGGGTTATTTGCATTTTCTTCTTCCATGGCTGTTAGAATTCCATATAATAATGTTGATAAATGTGGAGTAATCGCCATAAATTCCACATGTCTCTGTAATGCGCGGGCACGTTTTTCCGGATCATCCGCATACAGTTTCCCTACAACTCTTGACATCGTATAGGCAGACCCTAAGTTTTGCTGTCGCTCAAAATTCCAGACAGCATCCTGTCTCCAAGACCTCCAGAAAACTCCCATCAAATCTTTTCGATCTAATTTTTTAACATCACTAGAATTCGTTTTCATCACTTAATACCTCCTCTGAAATCTTATTATTATTTGTTTGTTTAATCGTCAAAATAACACCTACAATAACACATGCCATCAATGCTACGCCGAATACCGGTATTTCCAGATATGCCGATAACAGGAAGCCACCAAAGAAGAAAGCAGCGACATCTTTACTGATAATCATTCTAACTAACATGGCGAACCCGATTGCAGGAATAATGCCCGTAGCAATCTCCAATCCATGATTTATGAATGGCGGAATAGCAGCCACGATATCTTTAATTAACGGAGCACCTAAGTAGTAAGAAACAGCTATAATTGCAGATAAGGAAACAATTTCAAAAATCCATCCAATCGTCTCTGTTCTTTCAACACCGCGAGCATCTCCTGCAGCAGCACATTTATCTGCATGACCACAGAATACAGGGGAAGTAATAAGCACTCTGAGCCCAGTTTTAATCATCAGTACCAAAGTAGCAACCGGCACTGCTAAAGCCACCGCAGCACTTGGTTCTCCACCACTGTTAATAACGAAGCTTGTCCCAATAATAGCACCTGATACCATTTCCGGAGGACAGCTTGCTCCTACCGGGAATGCTCCCAACCAGATAAGCTCCAAGGTAGCTCCTGTCATGATTCCAGTTCTGATATCCCCCAAAACCAAACCAACTAGCGGAGCCATAACGATCGGCCTGTTCCACATGGTACTGCCCACTCCATCATGAGCGAAGCCAAAAGCAGCTACCAATGTAATCAATAATGTTTGTACTAATAAATCCATCTTTTCTTACCCTTTCCTTTCATTAAATAAGTGTCATTACATCTTGCTTTGAATCATCCGGAACCATACGAACTTCCAACTCAATACCTTTATCATTCAGTTTTTTCAGCAATTCAATCTCTTCATCATTGACAGAAAGTGCTTTGGAAATCTGACGTTTTCCTGCTTCATTTTTAATGCCGCCCAGATTGATTGAAGTAATTTTGTCATAACCAAAAGCTAATCTGGATACATCTTCAATGTTTTCACAAAGTATCATTAGATTATATTTGTCTGTAACTCCGGCATTTAATGCTTTGATAGAGTCATCTATGCTTTTCATGACCAATTTCACGCCATTAGGCTTTGACAATCTTAAAGCTGTCATTCTTAATTCATCTTTAACAACAGCATCACTGGCAATTAAAATGCAGTCAGTACTGATACTTTTTGTCCAGGTAAACACAACCTGTCCATGTAATAATCTATGGTCTACACGAACTAATACAATCATATCTTATTCTCCCTTTACTAAAGCATCTCTTACAGCAATCAATTTCTGTACATTCTTTTCATCGACAGTTCCTGTCGCAATATGAGTATCTTTGACCCAGCTTCCAACAATACCGCCATCTGCTACTGCAAATTGCTTGGTACAGTTTTCAGCTGTCAAGCCGGCACCTACGATTAACGGGAAATCGCCGATAATATCTCTGAATTCCTGAATTTTTTTCATGCTGGTTTCCTGACCGGTTTCATCCTGTGAAACCGCAATTGCATCACAGCGTGTCATAGCAGTTTTCAAATCTTCTTCCAGGCTTTTTCCGGATAAGTATGGTGTATGTTTAAAACGAACACCGCCGATGATATATCCGGGATATCTTGAACGATATAATTTGATGAATTCTGCAAAGCTGATGTCTTCACGCTCAATTAAATTACCTGCAATAGCATCAATCTGCACAAAGTGTGCTTCATATTTAATAGCTAATTCAAATGTCAAAGTGTTCTGGTATAAGCAATTAACTCCATAAATGTGATCTTTGTAGTTTTCCTGAAGATATTCTAAAACTGGAATCATATGATTATAGGTTCCAAAATAGTTTTCGACTAATACCGCATCAGCACCATTGTTGTAATACGTATCGATTTCCTGCTTAGCTATTTCAAATACTTCTTCATCTGTATTTCCTTTAAGATGTAACATTCCGATAATAGGTTTTTTCCAATTAAAAGCTTCTAAAAAATTTTTATTCATTTTATTTGTCCTCCTTTTAAAGTTCTTTTATGTTGCTACATGTGTTATTACAGAATAATAAGTTTAACATCCTTTACAATGATATTTAGGCAACTATCTTGTAAAGCTTCACAATTATCCCGTAGCCAGAAATTCTTTTTTCATGTCTCTCTCTCCTTCCTTTCCTAAAAATCTTCTTCTTCCTGTTTATCTATGCTTTTTCTACAGGTGATTCCTGTTTTAGCCTCATCCATAATATGTGCCATACGCTTCTCACTGACATCATCATGATCGCCCAGCAATACACTCAGCACCAGGTTCAAATTCATACCCGACAGAATCGTTACATCGCCAAAGGCTGTCAGCTGCGATAAAGCCGTATGAACACTGCCTCCCAGAATATCAGCCAGTATGATCCATGCATCCCTGCTGTTTTCTATCTTCAAACGAAGCTGATCTGCATAATCCTGCGGATTCTGACCCGGATACAGGCAGAACACTTCCACACCCTTTGTAAGATCACCAATGATCATGGATGCGGAATGCAACATACCCTTTGCCAGCTCACCATGTGATGCCAGAATTATGTTTGCCATATCTCTCATCTCCCT